>VFJS01000035.1 GCA_009885955.1 Spirochaetia bacterium
CCCAGATGGTCTTGTAGTTACTCCATCTTTCAAGACCGGGGATGTAATCCGGCTTTTCCCCGGATTCTGAAAAAATGTACATATATGCAATACGATTGCATAGCACATAAAAATAAAAAATTTACCCCAAAGATAAATAATTTTATTAAATCATAGAAAATAATTACTGTTTTTTTTAACAACCTGGTTTTAGATCGGTAATTATAAATGGTACAATAGTAAGCTTTTCTGTTAACAATGATACAAAGCTATACACTACGGGCCACAAAATATTTCTGAGGAGCAGTCCAGCAGGTTTTAATAATTTTTATCCAACGATTTCTGCATATTCTATGTTACAAACAATGAAGGTTAACTCCCCTGCCCTACCCGCCAGGGTTTGGGCATGATGCAATAAGTTTTATTTTTATGGGTGTTGAAAATATTGGATACCGAAAGGCTGGTCTGCGACGAAGAAATTTACCTTTAAAGGGCGGGCGGGCTTTTAGGTTGAAGATGATTTTAAAACACGTTAGACGAATTTATTTCCCATTATTCCTGAAGATTTTTTTATTAATATTTTGATATTTCTCGGCTCATGCTGAAAAGCATTCCATAAATCTAATTTTGATTGCATTGTAATCCAGCTTTCAGGTGTTGTATCAGTTGCCTTCGCTATCCGTATGGCCATTTCAGGTGTTAACCGGGCTTTCCCATGGACAAGTTCAGACAAAGTTTTTCGGGAAACATTTAATTTTTGAGATGCTTCAGTTATTGTTATATTTAAAGGTTTTAATATATCTTCCAATAATACTTCCCCAGGATGTGTTGGTTTTCTTGACTTCATATTTTCCTCTATATTTAATGATAATCTATATAATCAATTAAAATTGCATCTTCATTTTCAAATAAAAAAGTAATTCTCCAATTCCCATTAACCCAGACTGACCACGTACCTTCTTTATCACCTTTTAATTTATGTAGTTTATAAGCCGGCAAATTCATATCTAATGGTGACTTAGAAGCATCCAACCTGTCAAGAATACGGGCAATTTTTGGTGCATGGTCAGGATTTATTCGTTTAACGTTCCCTGTATTAAAAAATAATTGAATGCCTTTATGTTTAAATGATTTTATCATTTCTAATGAACGTAACGTATGGGGTTACAGGTGTCAAGAAATTAATTTGGAAATATCAAAATATCTGATACCAGATGAATAACGGCAACTTTATGGCATCAATTCAGGTTACATCTATTTAGTTCTAATAAATTCATTTTGGATACCGAAAGGCTGGTCTGCGACGAAGAAATTTACCTTTAAAGGGGTGGGCGGGCTTTAAGGTTCAATTCTGCCATTTATCCATAATTCAGATTCACTAAGGTCAACATAGTCATTCCATATAATGCCATAACCGGTCCCATCCACATGAACATTCTTAAAAAAAACGTCATCTTGAAGTGGATAAAAAGATGGTTCATTCAGAAGAGGAATACAGTCATACACTTTGATATCTCCTGTAATGAATGTTACAAGAAGCTGTTTTTTTGAAAGCGGCTTCACTGATTTAACTTTTGGATATACAGTCATAATTATATTACTCCAATCCTGGAAGTTGTTTAAACTGTTGAGTTTTCCACATTTCCAATAATTCCGCCTGGTATTTTTGCATCCATTCGCGTACCATTCGATCTGCTCTTACCGGCAAATCGCCTTCAATTATTTCACAGCTTTCAATGTCATATACTGCATTATACTCTCCATATATAGCATGAAAATGGGAAATCCCATGTTCCTTGAAATACATTTTGATTATAATACCATAAAATCTTGCTATTACTGGCATGATCTCCTCCACTTATTCATGCATAATATCTGAATTATTTATGTTCATTTTATGATAAGGAGTCAAGTTATTTTTCAGATTTTTCACTCCCCTGCCCTACCCGCCAGGGTTGGGACATGATGCTAAATGTTTTATCTTTTATGGCTGTTGTAAATTTTGGAGACCGAAAAGGCTGGTCTGCGACGAAGAAATTTACCTTTAAAGGGGTGGGCGGGCTTTCAGGTTGAAGATGATTTTAAGAGACATACTGTGCATGACACAACCTGGGGTAGATAAGGAAAAATGAACATGTCACTATAAAAAAGATGGCGGTCGCGGTTTTTTAGGATGGCTGTTGGCAGCGTTTTTCTGATTGATTATATCAATTTTGCAATATCCTACGTTCAACTGTCACGTATTCCGGAGAAAACCTTATTCATGAAACTGACTCATTTTTTGTAAGGCTTTTTTAAGTTCCGGAATATGTTTTTTACAAACCGAATATACAATCTCTGAGTTTATATCAAAATAATGATGACTTATTATATCCCGGATCCCTTTCACGCCTTTCCAATCAATTTCAGGATATTTTACAAATAATGTTCCATCAGTTATTTTATCAAGATGTTTACAGCTTTCTCCAATAGCAATAAGCATCATGCAAATTGCATCAAGCCTGTCTATTCCTTCATTACTTGAAGCAAAATCATTGGGATTTCCAATGCCATTGAAACGACGTTCAATACGTTCAATACCTTCAAGCATCTGATTGACAATTTCTCTTACAAGAGAAATATCATACATACACGGCCTCTGCCAGAATGCGTTTTTTCAGGTATCCATTCATATTTTCACTGAAATGAATCAGATCAACATGGCGATTGAAGTCATTTTCAAGGATTTCCTTGATATGTACCATAAAATAAAGGTCAGGTTCACGCATTTCTATTACCACATCAATATCGCTGTCATCCCGGATTTCATTCCTCGCAAAAGAACCGAACAGACCAATACGGGTGATGCCGTATTTTTTTTCAAAATCTGGTTTTAAAAGACTCAATTCATTAAGAACTGTTTCTCTGTTTATTACTTGATATTGCATATGGATGTTCTCCAGTTAATCGATTTATTAGTACAAATGTTATTTTTTGAAGTCAAGATATTTTTTTTAATTGAATTACTCTAAATTGCCCTACCCGCCAGGGTTTGGGCATAATACAATATGTTTTATTTTTATGGGGGTTGAATATTTTGGAGGCTGAAAGGCTGGTCTGCGACGAAGAAATTTACCTTTAAAGGGGTGGGCAGGCTATTAGGTTGAAGATGATTTTAAGACACAAACAGTATATGACACTACCTGGGGTAGATAAAAAAAATGAACATGCACTATAAGAGAAGATGGCCGTAGCGGTTTTTTTGGAATGGCTGTTGGCAGCGTTTTTTGGACTGCAGGGAATATATGGGATAAGATAATTCCGGATTTATTTTGATTCATGGCAACAGGCCAAAAGCCAGACCAAGCCCCTCCCCTTTTTGAGCACCCCCCAGCTTTAATCACAATACTGATTCCAAACATACACCATTTTGGATTATGTCTCATTAAATCTCACCATTTTTCCTTGTTACCATTATGTTAAATTACCGGACTGCCGGTTTTTTTTATTGTTAAAATTATCACGATAATACATCATGATGATTATGAAAGCTCATTATATTCAGCACGTCCCTTTTGAAGGGCCTGCCAATCTGAAACCATGGCTGCATGGGAAGAACATTCCTCTTTCAACGACACGTATGTACAAAAATGACCCCCTGCCTGCGCTTGATGACATAGATTTTCTTATCATCATGGGCGGGCCCATGAGCGTGGGCGATGAAAAAATTTACCCCTGGCTTGCTGAAGAGATGCGATACATTGAAACAGCCATAGGGAAAAAAAAACATGTGCTCGGCATATGCCTGGGTGCACAGCTCATAGCCCATGTCCTTGGTGCAGGGATCAGGAAAAACAGGTACAGAGAAATCGGCTGGTTCCCGGTACACATTGACGGGGATCAGGGAGAAGCAGGCCTGTTCAGAAATATCCCGGAGATTATAACGCCATTCCACTGGCATGGCGACACCTTCGATATACCCGCAGGTGCTGTAAAATGCGCCGGGAGCAGGGGGTGCGGCAACCAGGCATTTGTATATAACGGCAGGATAGCTGCGCTTCAATTCCATCTTGAGGCTGATACTCCAGGAATTAAAAGCCTCATAAACAACTGCCCCGATGACATAACTGACGGAAAATATATCCAGCCCCCAAGTGAATTGCTCCTCAATGCAGAGGAAAAGGTAAGAGAAATAAGTAAGGTAATGGATACTTTCCTGGGGAACCTCCTTCTTTAATTGTTTCTGTAATTTAAAATAGATCTCAGTAATAATAAATCCCTGTTTTGAAAAAAAAATTGCTTGCAAATTTGAGTATCAATAATTTATTTGTCACAACATGGACGTCTGAAAATTTTCTTTTTCCTGACCCCCCATGATAATGAAAAATATTTTCTTGGACATAATCAGGGGTATTGATGAAGTTAGATAATTGTGAAAAATGCGAATATCACATTGACTATACATTAAATGAAGTTATTTGCAAATTCTGGGATGAAGTGACTCACAGGATTACTGTTAAAAGGGCAAAGGAGATATTTGTAAAGGACTGCCCCAAGGAAAAATCAGCAAGGCAGAGCGTGCTACAGACGTTAAAGAAAAACGATGAAGAGGTTTAACTAATATGGCCCCTTTTCAGGGCTGATAGGCCTGTTATTCAGCCTGAACATGAAATATATGCCAAAAAAAGAGAGACCCACTGATATCATTATCAGGAAAATTGACGGATTGTAGACTGCCATTCCGGAGAAAATAAATGCCTCCTCCATCTTCTGGATTGAATAGCTTATACCTGAATAATTGAGAGTCTTGTGCTGTACAGGTCCGGCTCCAGTCAGGATGTACCTCTCTTCCATTTCCCCGCTGCCATCGCCCTTCTGAAGAATAAAATATGCCACTGCAATTCTTTTATCTGTTTCAAAAATCCCCTGGAAATTCAGAGTTCCCCCATTTATTTTTACAGGCCTGTTCAGAGGCAGTTTATAAACATTGTATTTTTGATCCAATAAAATTATGGCGACGACATGGTTTCTGCCGTCCTGTATTATTACCTCGCGCATGGCTGAATTGAACAGGGCCGGCGAATTATATGATATAATTCTTTCCTCCCTGGAACCGTTGCTTAACATGAATGATGACCTGACGACAAGGTCCATCCTGGATCCATCGGGCCAGGTAATTTCCTCAAAAGTATTCACCCTCATCCTCCCGAGGCCGGGAATTTCCACCCACTCATCAAAACCATTGCCTCCCAGCACAGCCTGAACTCTCATGGTCCTGCCGTAAAATCCGTCAATGAGATGAGCGCCCAGGGCAATTATTATCGCGGCATGGACAAGGACTGCCGCAAGTTTCCGGTTTCTGGTGTAATACCTGGATGATGAATCATATTCGCTCCCCTTCTCCCCTGTGATAAGGGAAATTACGGTCTCCAGTGTGGAGAAAAACAAACTTCCTCCAAGAAGAAAAAGGATGACAATGAGTATATAAAACCAGGTATGAACCGGTTTCACCGGAGTAAAAAAAAATTCCATGGAAAAATTAAAAAAGGCAGGGTATATCTCCGGATTAAAATTCATCACCAGACTTCCGGCAGCCAGATTCGCCACGGCACCCATTGTAATAATAAAACCAGCCTTCCTGTTGCCAAGTAAACGGATTATTTTTATCATCAGAACCTGTGTATCGACTGCGAGAAAAAACCGGTACCGATGAATGTAATCAAAATCATTATGATTCCAAGGACATACAGCGGATGTTTAACGTGTCGAAATGATGCTAATGTATCAATGTGAAGCATATTCCCGTAGAATATCCATAATATTACAGACCAGATGAGTTTGGGGTCCCAGAGAAAATATGCGCCCCAGGCAAAGTAACCCCAGATACCTCCGAAGATCATGGATAGGGAAAAAAGGATAAAACCGATCCTTGCCATGGAAGTTATGAGCATGGTATCCCCTGCACCTGTTACCATGATCCTTGCCCCCCTCACGCCTGCTGCAATCCAGAGCGCATAGGCGCCGAATGATAGGGGGACATGGAGCGGAAACCAGATAGTCTTAAGATACGGTGATGGGTACCTGATAGAATGTGAAAAAAGAAAAACCGCGGCCCCGGAGAGCATGCCCAGGAAGATGATTGAAACCGACTCCCCGGCGGAGAATTCCCTCCTGTATATCAATGAAATAATAAGGAGAATGAAATAGAGGGTGGTGAAGGATTCAACCTTGTCGGTAAAGGGAAAATAGCTCTTCAGATATGCCCTGATAAAAAAAAATGGAACCAGCAGCACCAGGGACAGCATTACCGGATAGAGGTGAAAATTTTTACCGCTCTTATGAATCAACTTGTGCAATCCAACGATCACACCTGCATTGGCCGAAATTATTGACAGGGTCAGGAGTATTTTTAATATGGAAGACAGTTCCATTTTATTCATTAAACTCTCTGTGTCTCAGTGCCTCTGTGGCAAAATTTTCTTTTTTAACAGACAAGGAAGGCATGTTAAATTACTTGAACACATGATAGAAGTAGCCGTATAAATAAAGCGCGAATCCGCCCACTATGAAAATCAGCATCTTTAAAATCAACGGGGCCCTTGTTCTGAAGAGTATATCAACAAGCCCGATGGTTATCCCGAAAAATGATGCTGCAACACCGGCGGCTGTATAATCAAAGTTCAGAAAGTAAAATACGGAACCTGTGATGCCCAGCCCGATTATCACATCCACTGCGTCTATCAGCCGGATTACCCCGAAAGTTGCGCCAACCCTCTCCCTGCCATATTCTCCGGCCTGATGCTCAGGTTTGAAATATCTCCTTTTGGTCTCATCCAGCCAATTCTTTTTATTAGATTGACCAATCTTTCTGCCAGGTTGGCCAATTCCATAATTCTTATTAATTAATTTTATTACTTCTTTCGCAGGGATAGTTGAAAAATAATCTGACCTTTCGATAAATTTTTCTGAAAAGTCTGATGATCTGCCGGTCCCGACGCTCTTTTCAATATTTATTTTGCCGTCCTTGATGATGGAATAGAATGGACTGCCCCCCTCTTCGCTCACCTCAACATAAAGCCTGACAAGTTTGGTTTTAACATTATAATCAACGCGCAGATAATCGTTATTATCTGCCGTTGTATATAATGTCCTCTGATAATTCCTTATTTCTGAGGGGCGCTTTTTCCAGGAAAGCTGTTGTTGACTATCGTTTTTTTTTGTTCCCAATGTAATACTGTCAATTAGTTATAGTAATAGATTGAATTAATGGGAATCAATCTTTTCAAAGGCCTGTTAAAGTTTCTTTTTATGGCGATTCTGCCTTCTTCTCTTTTTTCTTTTATGGTTAGCAATTTTTCTTCTCTTTCTCTTTTTACCGCAAGGCATAAAACTCTCCTCTGTTTAAAATATTTCATTTTTCTCCCGCATATGTTCATTGGCGGCATCCCGGGAATATGCATGGCCGCGGGAATCTTATTTTTTCATCATCCGGTTAATCCAGATTATTGATATCTTCCTTTAAATGCTTATCGCTTTTTTTATCATCAAGATAAATAGGAAATATGTTTTTGTCTGATGAAACGATGACCTTTATTTTATCCGATATTTTATCGATATAGATATATTTCAAAATATCGTGATTCTCCTTAATCAGCTTCGACATTTCAATAAGCTTTTCATACTTCTGCCTGTCAAGAAGTTTGTCCTGGGATATCTTCCCTTCCAGGGACTTCACCAGCATCTCATTCTTCTTATCTATCTCCCGTATCCTGGCAATATGGCGTAGCCCGTCATCATACGTCTTTGCATCGGGGACGATTATTCTCCCGGGTATGTCAAAAGCGAGTATATCAATCCCGGCCTGTTCATACTTTATCTTCATTCTGCCCTGCATATTTCCGTTTATTGACTCTCTGTCATTGCTGATAGCATACCCGCGGTATACCGGTGTCATGTACCGGTTCAACTCATCTATCATCAGATATTTTATACCATTCCTGATATCATCTTCCAGTTCGGAAAAGCCCTTCCCCAGCTTGGTAAAGGACGTGAATTTTTCCAGATTGATTTTATATATGACCGTGTAAAATATCTTAAAAAAATAGATATCCCCCTTCAGCCCTTCAAGCCCCGGAACCTGTAAAATCATTTCAACATCGAGAGTTTTTTTCAGCTGGAGCTGATACATGGAAAACCACCAGGGGAAAGCGGCCTGCCATACAAAATTATTCCTCCCATGGACTATTTTTACAATTTTATTATTTCTCAGGTCCTCGATGACGCACAATCTGTCGCTCTCAATATTAAGGAGAGAAAAAAAATAAAAATATCCTCCGACAATTAAAAGAAATATGATAAATTTAAACGGGAAACTTCTCATCATTATTTTCCCGGAAACTATTGCGGATTTTCATCATTTTTATACGGGATGGGCCTTGTCGGTGCAAGTGTGGATATGGCATGCTTGTAAATCAGGTTCTGTTTCTTATCGACATTCAGCAAAATAGTGAAAGTATCAAAACTGAGGACATGGCCCTTAATCGGGACCCCGTTCATAAGATAGATTGTGATTTCCACCTTCTCCTTCCTGGCTATATTCAGGAAAACATCCTGTAGTGAACTCTGTTGTTTATTCATATCTGACATCCCTGAAATTAGTTTAATACAAACAGCCGAATAATTATTATAATACCAATTATATATGCAATGAATAATTAACCATGAAATCTGTTCAACCATTTTTCAACAAAATTGAAGATTTTATCGTATTCCGAGGGCTTGAACCAGTTTATTTTACTGTTCTTTCTGAACCAGGTCATCTGTCTTTTTGCGTATTTTCTGGTTTCAATCTTTATCCTGTCAACCGCCTCGGCAATGGTTTTTTTCCCGTCTATATATTCATTAATCTCAAAATATCCAATCGATTTCATGGAATTCAAATCCGGCCCGTATCCCATGTTTCTCAATGAAATGACTTCATCAATGAAGCCCTTTTTAATCATTCCATCGACCCTGGTATCAATCCTCTCCCTGATTATATCCCTGTCATCATGCAGTCCCAGGTAGAGAGTCCTGTCGGATTCATGCCCGCTGTTCAATTCGTGGTAAGAGCTGATCGGCCTCCCGGTCTGCCTGAATACTTCCAGGCCCCTTAATATCCTCTGCCTGTCATTGGGATGAATCCTCCCTGCAAAAATACTATCAACCAGCAGTAATTCATTATAGAGGGCTTCTACACCCTTATTCACAATCTCCAGGAGGAGATTTTCCCGAATCTCTCTGTTAATAGAAGGTATCTCTGCCAGCCCCATAAAAAATGAATTTATATAAAGCCCGGTGCCCCCTACAAAAAATGGAATCCTGCCTGCTGCTGATATTTCGTCTGACGCTGCAACAGCAGATCTGCAGAAGTCGCCTGCGGTAAACTGAGAGTCCGGTTCGATAATATCAATAAGATGGTGCCTGACTTTTTTTCTCAGTCCGGCCCCGGGTTTGCTGCTGCCTATATCAAGATATTTGTAAACCTGGATAGAATCTGCTGATATTATTTCAAAGATGCCCCTGGCCAGCTCAACAGCCAAATCAGTTTTGCCTGATGCCGTAGGCCCGGCTAAGACTAATGCGTTAATATATTCAACTCCGTGTTACTGCACTTCAGAGTCAGATTTTTCACCTGCTTCGGCGTCATATACAAATTTTATTTTATCATTAAGCATGAGCTTGATGATATTTGGAACAACCTTCCAGTTCGTATTACTCTCAGGATAATCCCTGATATTGGCAACCTTGTCCACTGTCTTCATCATCGCTTTTGTCAGAATGTAACGGTTATTGCTGTATGTTAATAGACTGTCCAATGGTATAATCAAATCAACCCTCCATGCTGCTCATTAAACTTTTTGTTCTATCTTTTCTGCACTGTTCGGCAGTTATAATTGCAGATATCTGCTTCGAAGCTATTTCAAGATTGTCATTCATGACAATGTAGTCATAATTTTCAAATTCCTTCATCTCATCTATGGCATTTTTCAGCCTGATTTTTATACTCTCTTCTGATTCCGATTTCCTGGTCCGCAGCCTCTCTTCCAGAATTTTTAATGATGGGGGGATGATAAAAATCAGAACTGGATTGCCCAATTTTATCTTTAAAATTTTTCCACCCTGAACATCCACATCAAATATGGGAATATTTCCAATGCTGAAAATTCTGTCAATCTCTTTTTTCGTGGTGCCGTAATAGTTGTTGTGAACCAGGGCCCATTCGGCAAATTCGTCCTTTTCAATCATTCCCTTGAATTCTTCAATTGTGACAAAATTGTAGCTCCGTTTGGGCTTTTCCTCACTCCTCATTTTTCTGGTAGTTGTTGATATAGAAAATTCAAGATTTGGATTATCGGAAAGTAATTTCTTAATGAGGGTGGTTTTCCCTGCGCCTGACGGAGCTGATATGACGACCTGGATGTTACTCTCCATCATTCATAAGCCTGTTTGATATTGTCTCGGGCTGCATTGCCGAGAGTATAATATGATTGCTGTCCATGATAATTATCGCCCTTGTTTTTCTGCCATGGGTGGCATCTATAAGATAGTTATTCTCCTTTGCCTCGTCCCTTAGCCTCTTTCCCGATGCCGATGCCGGAGTTATAACAGCAATGACCCTTCCGGCCGCAACAGCATTGCCGAATCCAATGTTTATAAGAATAGTCTTCACGACACTTTACCTAAACTATATTTCTGCACTGTTCCCTTATCTTGTCAATATAATCCTTTACATATACTGTCAGCTGTGAAATTTCAGAGCTGTTGGATTTTGATGCAATGGTATTTATCTCCCTGAAAATCTCCTGTGAAAGAAAATCGAGTTTCCGTCCAGCCTGAACTTCTGAATCCATTATTGACCTGAACTTTTTCAAATGGTCATTTAAACGGACAATTTCTTCATTAATATCCAGTTTCTCCCCGAGTATGGCAATTTCAGAATATATTCTGCTATCGTCAATCCTGTTTTTTAAAATACTCCTGATTTTCTGGTCCAGTTTCCCGATCTTATCCTTTTTCAGCTTTTTTGACAGCATCTTAATTGCTATAACTTTCTTTCCTATTTCCTTCAGTGACTTATTTATGTCAGATCTGATGGACACACCCTCCTTTAACCTCATTGCAATGGTCCTTTTTATGGCGTCTCTCAGGACGGTCAGGATAATCTGATGGTATTCCTCGAATATAAAGCTGTTATTTTTCTGTGTGATACCGTCAAAATGAAGTATCGATTCCAGTTTCAGTTCATCACTGATACCCAGTTTCCGGCAGACCAGAGTCAGCTCATGGTAATAGGCTTCTATGGCTTCGTGATTAAGTGAAAGCGGCGCCCTGTTCTTCCACTTAGTCAGTTCAACAAAAACCTCAATTTTACCCCTTGAAAAACTCTCCTTTAATATTTCATCGAACATTTTTTCCATGTTTCTCAGGGACCGGGGAAGATTTATGTTAACTTCCATATATTTGGAATTGAGCGACTTGATTTCAACAGCAATGGAGAACTGGTCCGTTTTTTTTTCAGTAACGGCATAGCCTGTCATACTTTCCATTCAGTAACCTAAAGAACCTTTATAGCGACATTTCTTGATTTCACTTTAACTTCGCCCGTCTCAAGATAAAAATCTATTGTCCTTCCATAATTGCCGCCCACATCCTCGGAGACAATATCAATATCCATCCCCTTCAACACTTCCTTTACCTTGACTATGTTGTTCTTCCCGATCTCGGACATCATGCTGCTGTCGGAAAACTGAAACATGGTCGCTCCGCCCACAATTTTTGCGATGATGTTCTTCTTTTTAATCCCTTTTTTTTCAAGCTCTTCAATAAAAAGCGGAATAGCTGTATCGGCATATTTTTTTCTGGACGATTCCGTGTTGACCCTCACCGGCAGCATAATATGGGATATCCCGCCGGTTTTACTCTTTGGATCATAGAGGCATATTCCGACACAGGAGCCGAGAATGGTCCTCAGGATATTCGGGGATTGAGATATCCCCAGATCGGCAATTCCAACATTGATTAACGAAAAATCCATTATTTTCTCTCCGGCACAGGCACATATACTGGCGATTCTAAAATTTTTTTATATGAAAATTCTTCAGATATAGAGTGAAGTGTTTCCGAATGCCCTATGAAGAGGTAACCATCCTTATTAATACTGTTGTAAAAATCATGTATCAGCCTCTTCTGATGCATCTTGTCAAAGTATATCATTACATTTCTACAAAAAATTATATCCATATCTTTCTGAAAGGGAGTTTTAAAAAAATTGAGGTATCCGAAATCCACAAGGCTTTTGAGTTCATTTTTAACAATATACGTGGCAGGGTCATCCTTCTTCTGAGTAAAATATTTTGATAACAGGTTGGCAGGTACTTTCTCAATCCTTCTCCCTGAATATTCTCCAATTTTTGCATATTCAAGGACAGTAGGCGCTATATCTGAAGCAATTATTTTAATATTCCATCCCTGGAACAGGTTCATTTTTTCAAGTATGCATATGGCAATTGTATATGGCTCCTCACCGGTTGAGCAGGCAGCGCTCCATATGCGGAGGCGTTTCTCCTTTTTGGTCTTTGCAATCTCCGGAAGGCAGAAATCCGACAGGGCCTCAAACTGCCTTTCATTCCGGAAAAAATATGTTTCATTGGTGGAGACTACATCAATAAGGTCTTCATACTCCTTTTTCTTCTCTTCGCCCATGATGCTCTGGAGATAGTTAAAATAGTCCGAAAACTCTTCAAGATTGAGACTCTGAAGCCTCTTTCTCAGCCTGTTTGAAAGAAGGGTAAGTTTAGTCTCCTTTAAGAATATCCCGCTTTCCTTATAAATCAGGTCGGCGAATTTGCTAAATTCCTCAACGGTGAGCCTTTTAATGTTAAAATCCATCAATGCAATAACCTCATTTTTATTGATTATAATTTTATTAAATCTATGAATAATTGTCAATAATTATTCAGACCGCCTGTATTTTATGATCATCTTTATAAAAAAAATTTTAATGTAATAAACTTATTCAGTCTGAAAAAAAATTGCTCACGGATTTTCACGGATGAATATTAATCTAAATGCCTATTATACGTCGGGGGTGATTTATCATTGAATACTGGATACAGACCTCAAGTTACAGGGAAAGTTTATGAAAAGAATATTAAAAAACCTGTGAACATCCGTGTAAATCCGTGAGCAGATATTTCTAACCGGGTAATAACAGAAAACCGGTATATTGTGACAGACAATGCTAAATACCGGCCCTATCTCGAATTTCCAAGATTCAGTACCAGCTTTATTTCACCCAGAGGAATTCCTGAATATTTAGATAAATCCTCGGCAGCAAAACCCCTGCCATTGAGCTCCCTGATCAGCGCATATTTATTATCAGATTTTTCAAAAAGCGTTATGAGCCCTTCACCGGCAATAGTGTCATCGTCCGAATCCTGACCAGGGGCATCTCCGTCATCTGCATTGCTTTTTACATCCAATTCTGCAACATCAATTTCTATTTTTTCTATTATTTCATTATCAGATGTGTTGTCAATTCCTCTTCCCATAGCCAGAATGCCTTCGTCCACCGTAGGCTTTTCCGGGCCCATACCCCCCTTAACATCATCAACTGAATCAGCAATTTCCCCATCTTCAACTTTATGGAAAACATTTCTCGCCCTGTCTATATAATTCATGGAAGCTTCAATCAACTTACTGAAGACTGGCTGGCCATCGGGACGGGATCCGCCGGCCGGTTTTTCCCTGCCTGAGACCTGTTCTTCTTCACTGTTACTTTTTGTCTTCCTGTAATTTTTTGCATTCACCATGACTTTATCATCAATGCACGTGACATCAACACCGCCTGTCCCTCCAGCTTTTTCCAGGAGCTTTTTCATTGTTGAAATCCTGTTTTCAAGAATTGATATATTCCTCTCAGCAGTGGAGTTGAACTCTATCATGATCTCATCCATTATCTTCCTCAGCTTTTTTTCCCTGAACTGAGAGGCAGTCTTCTCAAGCTTGAGGCTGATGACCAGGTAAAAGATGACCCACATGAATATATTTATGACAATAAGAATAAAAAACTGCATTATGTCTCCTTGAATCCCATAAAAAAATACTGATCATTTAAAAATATCAATAATTCTCCCCATCCTGTCATCTGAGGAATATTTTTTTTCTTTCGGTTCATCCTTTTTCTTTTCACCTGATTTCTGCATCTTCTCTTTCAGCTGTTTCTGTTTTCTCCCGCTTTCATCTTCCCGTATGGATGATTGATCTCCTTTTTTTGTTTCATCAACCTTTTCGTTTGCAATTCTTGCCTTGTCTGCTGATTCCTTATCCAGCAGGTGCTGCTGGTCATGTATGGCCATGGATTTATTGTGTTCGGTTTTACCGATTTCATGGAGCTGTGAGATATTGGTCTGCAGATCTATCGGCTTTATTGACATGAGTCAGCCTCCCTATCTCCTTCTCCTGCCAAGGAGCCCAAGCCTGGGCGCGCCATCAATGACATCGGGTTTTTCATATTCGGAAAGACGAATCTGGTTCCCTTCAAGGGTGAACGTGATAAAATTGTATTCATCCTTTACAACAAACCTCTGGTCCTTTATATAGATAACCACGCCGGGATAGACCGATTTCTCGGCGCAGACCTTCCCCTTGTGCTCAAGCATCTCAATATATGACTTTAACTCCTCCTGCTCCTGGTTGATATCAACAAGCCTGGAGGTAATCTTCTCGCTCCTCGCAGTCAGGTCTTCCAGGAGTTTCTCCTTTTCCTCGGACAGCTTCGATATCTTCTTCTGGTTTGTGAGTGTCTTCAGGTTAAGCTCCATCCCCTTCAGTTCCTCATCATTCTTCAGCTTTGCCTTGTCAATCTCGGCAAGCTGCTGCAGTACTTTGGGATTAATCCCGACCCTGATTTCAGTATTTGTGGAAACTTCTGCCCCGAGATACCTGGCATTTACCTCATTCCCTGCCCTGATGATACCACCGGTAATCTTGGCCCTTTTACCCATGGAATATACTCTGTTGCCTGCATCAATCTTTGAGTGAAGAATCCCTTCCGGGACAATTACATCCTTTTCCGCTATGACATTGGCGCCCTGGACAAACTTCGCAAATACTGAACCACCTGTTGATTCAACTTTAGCATCTTCCCTTCCGGAAATTCCCTGATGTATAATAATATCGCCCTCGGCTTCTATATATGCTTTCTGGACTGTCCCTTTTATCTCCACATTCCCGGCCGACTTAACGACAAAATTATCCTGAACACTGCCGGTTATTACAACCGACCCGAGGAAAAGAATGTTCCCTGTTTCAAGGGATACATCCCCGTTGACAACGAAGATCTCTTCAATACTGATCCTTCCACCTTTAAAAACCACCTGGCCGTTAATCTCGGCTGTGAGCTCAGATCCGTCCTCGGACAGAATCGTCCCTTTGCCATGATACAGGTGTACATCCTTCCCGCTTTTTGCCGATAGGATCCTGTTCTTCACCGTTCTTCCGGGAATCCCCTCTTCGGCCGGTATTTTCACGCAGAGGAGCTGGCCAACAACGACATTTTCCAGAAGTTCAAGATTCTTAAAGTCAACCTTGCCGCTTTCATCCTCTTCAAACTTCACACTCGATTTATCGAGCCTCACCTTGTAATCAATATAGGCATCCTTGCCGTTCCTGGATTTAAGCCCCTTGGCTGCAAGAAGCGGCATGTTGTAATTCATTCCATCAAGATAATTCCTTATGCCATCTTCATCAATCCCGTACACTACGCCATCGCTTTTCAAAGCTTCTGTAATCTCATCAAAATCAATATGCCTTCCGGCATATTTTGGAGGGGTGAAATGAGCATAGACATTCATCTCGTCTTCCGGGATCTCAACCCTGAAAGTACTATCATACACAGGGTTAGGTACCCACTCAGCGATTTTAACCGGCTCTCCGCTCTGTTTCTTTACAATGGATTCTATTTTTGATGCATCTACCGAGGTTATTCTCATGGAAAAAAGTTTATTGTTCACTTCCATGAGATCAGGCTTTTTCCCATTTCCCTTGCCGGGAGTTACGGTAAGCATTATGCCAGTCCTGGTTGTTCTTATCCTGAAGGCCCCGTCGATATTGTCTGAATCAATCCTGGTAAGCTGGGGTATATGCTCAGCGGCAAGTTTTTTCTCGATATCTGTCAAATCAGTATCTTCAGTCTCCTTCTCTGCCGGGATTACAAGCACCCGGTAGGGAAGTCTCCCTATCCCGAGGAATCCCCTGTTTCCTTTCTCCAGTATTTCATAATCGAGGCTGGTAATATCTATATTAAGTTCAGACGCGGCAAGCTCAAGAGCCTGTTTCAGAGAGTCCGCGTATACTTCAACGCCCCTGTTGTCCTGATTGGTATCTTCATCGGCAATTTCCATGAAGAGATCTTTTAATGTGCTCATACTTATCCAATTATGTTAGATTTGATTCTTCCCAGCCTGCCCCTCAGCCTCATGATCGCCTTTGTATGCAACTGTGAAACCCTGCTCTCGGTCACTTCCAGTACTTCACCTATCTCCTTCAGTGTCAGATCTTCATAATAGTAGAGAACTATGACCTTCTTCTCCTTATCGGGAAGTTTCTTTATTGCATCGATAATGAAATCGCGTATCTCTTCTTTTTCAATTAAAACGTCGGGATTCATGTTGGGCGGGGCCTCGAGAGTCTCAAGGATTGAAAGCTCATCATTTTCATCACCCAGGTACCAGATATCATTAAGCGACAGCATGGATGTGCCGCTCAGCTTATTAAGCAGTGTCTGAAACTCATCTTTGGAAATTCCCAGGTCCTTTGCTATTTCATCGTCTTCAACTGTCCGTCCGAGCCTGTTTTCAAGCTCGGTGATTGCCTGTTCAATCTGCTTTGCCTTCTGCCTGATGGAACGGGGGATCCAGTCTATGGACCTGAGTTCATCAAAAATGGCGCCCCTGATCCTGGTCATGGCGTAGGTCTTGAATTTTATCCCCCTGCCGGGATCGAATTTGCTTATGGCATCTATGAGCCCGAAGACCCCATAGGATACAAGGTCGTCGAATTCAATATTTTGCGGCATGCCCATGGAAACCTTGCCGGCCACATATTTAACCAGCGGTGCATACTTGACAACAAAATAATCCCTGATCAGCATTTCCTTCTGTTCAATATACCTGTCCCACAGCTTGTCTTCGCCGATTTTATCGAGTTCGTTAAATTCTTTATTATTCATAATCCCTGCCGGAACTTTAATCCTGATTTCTGCTCATCATGGTCCTAATTGCCTGAGCCATTAACTTGGGTTCATACCTGGCGATTTTTTGTTTCTCTAATATATGCTTCCCCATCTTTCCTTCTGAAATATTCAATGACGACTCCAGGGTCTTGTCTTCAACCGTCTCATACTTTGTGAGATTGTCTTCATTTAACTCCGCAAATTCACCGGTATCTTTTGTAGCAACAGTATCTGTTTTATCCGGCTTAACTTTGGAAATATCTTCGTCACCTTTATTATAAACAGATTCTTCGTCAATGTCTGATGATATGGTCTTCTCAAAGGAAGCCCCGATCTTTTCCCCGGAGAGATCAGGTTTTCCTCCTTCGGGATCAGTCTCTTCATTTCGCCCGGCACCGGACAGAAGGTTGTAGAACTCAGGGACAAACCTCTTCAGAATGATTGCTAACCCTATTCCAAGCAGCGAAAAAACAATAACAACTACAATTGCCCTGAAAATAAGGGTCCCCATTTTTACCCGGAAGATTAATCCGATAATAAGGGATAAAACCAGTCCGGTAAGTCCGAGAAGAGCCCCTGCTTTGTATTCAGACCTTAAATTTTTAATCTTTTCCATCTTATAAATACCAGATACATGCGCTGATTCAGCTATATTATTTACCCGGTTCTTTTATAAATAATTAATGCATTATAAACAATGCCAAATTACAAATCAAGCTATTTTTATCTCTCAGATCCTGTCAACAAGGTAATAATATTCCTTTCGTATCTTTTATTCTATGAAATCCTCCTCTTTGGGCTCCTGCACTTCCTGGCTGCCAAGAAGATTTTTAAAAAATGTAACAAGCCCTGTCCCCTTAACCGCTTCAGATATTTTGTTGTTTATCCTGTCGGCAATAATCGCAACACATCCCGACGCCTTAGACTTGGGGTAACTCACGAAAAATGGTTTCTGATTTCTCACGGATTTGGCAACATGTATATCGTCAAATACAAAGCCCAGGTTTTCCACCTTTACATTAAGGAACTGACCGGCGATATTTATGACACGCTGGGCCACTCTTTTCCCTTCAGCTACGGACTGAACCCTGTTTACAATCAGCTTGATAACCTTGTCTGTTGATTGGGAGGCTATTGATTTTATTATTCCATAGGCGTCGGTAATTGCCGTAGGTTCCGGGGTTGTGATTACGATGATTTCATCGGCAGCAAGCACAAAGCTGAGCACATTCTGGCCGACACCGGCGCCTGTGTCTATGATCATGAAATCATCGGCATCAAGCTCCGATATGGAATTGATAAAGTCATTTCTCTGTTTCTGGTCGAGGTTGGCCAGCTGGTGAAACCCTGAGGCGCCGGCTATGATCTTTATCCCATCAGGAACTTCTATCACAATATCTTTCAGATTTTTTTTACCCTTGATAACATGATACAGATTGTATTTGGGTATAATCCCCAGGATAACATTGATATTTGCCATCCCCAGATCTGCGTCGAGGAGAGTTACCGATGAACCGTCCCTGGCAAGGGCTATGGAAAGGCTCACTGCCATGCTGGTCTTGCCCACTCCCCCCTTTCCGCTTGTAATCGCGATTGTACGAGTCTTCTTAACTTTATCGCTCTGTTCGAGCACCAGCCTTCTGAGATTTGCAGCCTGATCCACAGGGTTCCTCCTGTTTTTTAATTATACATATTATCGAAAAGCATGTCGACAATCTTATCTGAATCGGCGATTTCTATATCGTTCGGAACCTCCTGCCCGAAGGTGAAATAGGAAATCGGCTTACTGTATTTATCGGCAATATCCACAATATTCCCGACAAAAGAAGTTTCATCGACCTTTGTTATTATTACACTGCTGAAATTCATAACATCAAAAGCCTTGAATACCTCCTCCAGATCCTTCTTTTTGATATTCGCGCTTACACAGAGTATCTTTTCAATCTCATATTCCTCAAGATTCGTAAAATCCCTGACCTCGCTTATTTTAAGATGATTTTTATGGCTCCTCCCTGAAGTGTCAACCATAATGATATCAGCCTTTTCCCTGTCTATGATATCCTTAAATTCCTTCTGGTCATTTACAGAATGGATCGGGATCCTCATTATTTCGGCATATTTCTTAAGCTGCTCCGTGGCAGCTATCCGGTAATTGTCGATAGTGATAAAAACAACCCTCTGCCCCTCCCTGAGTGAATGTATGGCCCCGAGCTTGGCCATGGTAGTGGTTTTACCCACTCCGGTAGGCCCGATGAACATGATGATCTTCTTCTTTGCACTTCTGGTGATTGGACCGGTGGTAATGATCCTGCTTTTCAGGAATTCTTTAAGGGTTTTCTCGATTTTAAACTGGTCCCTCAGGTCGTCCCTGCTGATGGAATTCTTCACATTGGCCAGGATGTTCTTCCTCTGATCATCGTTATAATCATTGTCTTTCAGGATATCATCGAATTTTTTAAGGTGATGCTCGCCGTCTCCCTGATATATATGGCCGCCATGGGTATTTTTTATCTTTGCCGTGGAATTTTTTTCATTTCTTTCATTACCTTCAGCCTTTCCCGCAGTTTCTGTTTTTTCATTCCGCTCATTCCTTTCAAATCCAGGTTTTCTCTCAGTTATAGCATCCATCTCCTTTTCGGATTTAAGGAACAGCGGTTTCTCCTGCGCTGCCATGACAGGCCCTTCCTCCATGGATTCATCGCCGCTCCTTTCAATGAGCCTCTTCAAAATATCAGTTGCTGCCGGGTCCCTGTCGTCCTTATCAGCCCTGTCGGAGCTGAGGGCTGGTTTATTCTTTTCCGTCTCCTGGGGCCTGGTTATAAAACTGTTCAGGTTGCTGTTCAAAGCATCAATTGTTCTGTTTATGGATTCCATGTCTATCTCCCTGTCATTCGATGAGGAAGACTTTTTTTTATTATCAGGCCCGCCCTTCTTGAAAAGAATGTCCTTGTCGCCGACGGTTATATCAATCCGCTTCGATTCACCCCCCTTCCTGACAGAACTTTTCTGTTCGGGGATCCCCGCAGTGACCTCCACTACCTGTTTTGAGAAAAACCTGGAGTTCATTAACCCGCCCTCCTTCACATACTTATGGCTTATCGGAATTGCCTCGTCGCCATGTTCGCTCCGCAGTTTCTGCAGAGCCTCATTATATGATTTTCCCCGTATCTTCACATATTTCATTGGAAAACTCCTGTCATTAAAAAATTATGCTTATACATTCTTATTTAACAGCCGCCGGAAGCAGGGCTGACACGGCCACGCTTACCTTTACACTTCCCGGGATTTCATTGTATGAAATAACCACAGGGGCCGGGATCTCCCTCTCCAGCATGGTAAAAAGCACACTCCTGATATGCGGCGACACAAGGAACACGGGAGTGGCGACACCTTTATTCTTGGCACTGTTAAAGGCATCGATCATTGACTTGAGTATCACATTGTGGGAATCGGGGTCCAGTCCCAGGATCTTCCCTTCCATCGGGTCGTCGTATATGGAGTTCCTCATCATGCTCTCAATTTCGGGGTCAACGGTGATAACGGACAGGTTCTTTAGCCTGTCCAGGTACCGGTTTACAATCTGACGGGACAATGAGACCCGCACATGCTCTGTCAGGATCCCCGTATCCTTCGTATGGTCAGCATAGGTTGCAAGGGTCTCAAGGATAGTGACCATGTTCCGTATCGAGACTCTCTCCTTTAACAGGTTCTGGAGCACCTTCTGTACTTCTCCCACTGCAAGTTTTTCGTTCAGTTCGCTCACGACCGCGGGATAATCGTTGTTCACATTGTCGATGAGCTGCTTCACCTCCTGACGGCCCAGGATCTCATTGGCATGGCTCTTTATGATCTCTGTCAGGTGTGTTGCAATGATAGTCGGACAATCCACTACCGTGTACCCGCTGCTGTCAGCCGAATCCCTGGCATCGGGATTAATCCATATGGCCGAGAGATTGAATACCGGCTCAATGAACTCCTCTCCCTGGATGCGGTCCTTCACATCGCCCGAATCCATGGCCATGAGCTTACCCACTTTAAGCGTTCCGCGCCCTATCTCAACACCTTTAATAAGGATGGAATAGTCCTCGGGCTCCAGTTCCATGTTGTCTCGTATCCTGATGGGAGGTACAATGAGACCCATGTCGACAGCGCTCCTCCTCCGAATGTTCGTTATTCTCTCAAGGAGTGTGCCTCCCTGTTCAGGGTCAACAAGAGGGATTAGGTTATACCCGATTTCAACATCCAGCGGATCCACCTGTATGAGCGGGAGGACCGATTCGGGCTTGTGCTCCCTCAGAGCAGACTCCTTTTCGCCCCTCTCCACAATATCCCTCGCCTTCTCCTGGCTTTTCGTGAGTACATAACCCAGGGAGCCCAGGCCCGCCGAGAGGAGAATCATTGAAATTTTCGGAAATCCGGGAATGAACACGCAGAGCCCCAGCGCCCCGGCTGTAATAAAAAGGGCCCTGGGGTGGGCGCTGAACTGCGTCGAGAGCTGCTTCCCGAGATTTTCGTCGGAGACCGCCCGTGTGACGATGATACCGGTTGCCGTTGTGATGAGAAGTGACGGTATTTGATTGACAAGCCCGTCACCGATGCTCAGGAGAGTATAGGTCTTAAGCGCAACATCAAAGGCCTCGCCCCTGATGACCATCCCGACGATGAAGCCGCCGATTACATTTATAAGAACAATAACGATTCCTACTTTTACATCGCCCTGTACGAACTTGGATGCTCCATCCATGGCGCCGAAAAAGTCCGCCTCTTTCCGTATCTCGCTCCTCCTGGCCACGGCCTCGGCCTCTGTTATGATGCCGTTGGAGAGGTCAGAATCGATGCTCATCTGCTTGCCCGGCATGGCGTCCAGGGTGAACCTTGCCGCCACCTCGGCTGTCCTTGTTGCGCCCTTGGTGATGACGATGAACTGCACCGCAATGAGGATAATGAATACGATTGAACCTACGACATAATTCCCGCCGACAACGAAGTTCCCGAAGGCTTTGATTATTTTACCGTCAAAGGCAGTGCCCTGAAGGAGGATCATCCTTGTTGATGAAACGTTGAGCGCCAGCCTGAATACCGTTGATATTAACAGAAGAGACGGGAATACGGAAAAGTCAAAGGACTTGTGTACAAACATGACAATCATGAGTATCAGGAGGCCAAGCATGATGCTTATGGCCAGGAACAGGTCAAGGAGAAACGTGGGTATGGGTATAACCAGCATCACAACAATGGCTATGACACCGATGCCGACGAGTATGTCCGATTTCTGCATCCAGACAGGGCTTCCCTTCATGTAATCCTCACCTCATTCATATGATTATATGGCTTCACTGAACCTTCCCCTTTCATAGAGCTCCTTGTATACGAGGACTACGGTATAGAAGAGGTCTTCGGGGATGATGTCTCCAACGTTAACGCGCTTGTAGAGTTCCTGGGCAAGCGGCCTGTTCTGGATGATCGCGATGTTATTGTCTTTGGCTATCTGCCTTATTTTCAGCGCCATGCTGTCCACCCCCTTGGCAATTACCGTTGGGGCCTCCATGGTGGCCTTCTCATACCTGAGCGCTATGGAAAAGTGGGTCGGGTTGGTGACCACAACATCAGCATTGGGAACCTCCCGTATCATGTTCTTCATCACGATCTCGCGCTGCATTTCCCGCAGCCTGGCCCTCAGGTAGGGATCGCCCATGGTCTCTTTGAGTTCCTCTTTCACCTCTGTCTTGGTCATTTTGAGGGAATCCATGAACTCCCTTCTCTGGAAAATATAATCGGGAATCGAGAGGATGAGGAGCAGTACCGATGCCCAGATGATTATCTTCAGGCCCGATAGCATCATTGTCTTTAATGCCGCGCTAATGGAAATATCAGAGAGGAGAAGAATTTTTTCGAAATCATCCATGATGATCAGGTATGATATAAGGCCTATCGCCGCCACTTTAAAAATTGTTTTAAATAAATTCATGGCAACCTGCTTTGAAAAGAATAATTTCTTCATCACCGTTGCCGGATCAAACTTGATTTTGCCGAGGTCGAATTTCAGCGGGTGCGTTGAAATCTGGAACCCCACCTGGACTATGTTTCCCAGTATGGCTGCCAGGCATGCGCCCACGAAAAGGGGGAGCAGCAGTTTTCCACCCTCAAAAATAATCTTGATAAATTCAAGGTGTATGCTCTTTTCAGTTATGTTCACCCTGGAAAAAGATGAGAGGTAGTGTCTGGTCATGCTGAAAAGCGATTCGTAAATCCATGAACCGAAAACATAGAGGATGAGAAATCCGAAAATAACTACTGCGGACTGGGAGAGTTCCTGGGTTTTCACCACCTGGCCCTTTTCCCTGGCCTCCCTTAATTTCTTCTCGCTGGGATCTTCGGTCCTGCCTTCATCCTCCGGCGATGCAAAAAGCTGAAGGTCAAAGGTAAAAGATAGGACTTCAGCGCCGCCCCAGCGTTCATACCTGTCAAACAGGAATTCCTTCATGTCCCCCTTTCCCGTAATACTCATTCTAAACCGGCCAGTGCAAAAGAATCTTAGTCATAAAATTAAAGGATCTCTCAAGAGATACCTGCATAATCCTTACAATCATTGGAGAAATAACAATGAGAACTCCGAAAGCTACCACTATCTTTATGGGGAACCCGAGCATCATGATATTCATCTGCGGCGCCGCTTTTGCCAGAACCCCCAGGCTGATGGTTATGAGAAAAATTGTTCCGATGACCGGCAGCGATATTTTCAGCGCAATGACGAACATTCCGCTGAAGGTATAGACAAGGTATTTCAGGAGGCCGCCGATGACAGTTTTTTTCATTGATATGATCGGTGCGAGCTCATAGGACTTGTAAATCCCCTCAATGAGAAAATGATGCCCGTTGATGGCCATGAATACGAGAAGGCCGATAAGGTTTTTGAGCTGGCCGATAATGGGAACCGATACCTGGGCCACGGGGTCAAGGACCTCACTCATGCCGAAGCCGATCTGCACCGCGAAAAAATCGCCTGAAAGCTGAAATGCGGCAAAAATTACCGAAATGAGAAAACCCAGGTAGACGCCGATGAAAACTTCATTCATAATCATGAGATAGTATTCACCCATGCCCGCCGGAATCTTGAACCCCCTGGAAAAAAGGTACGGGAATACAAGCATGGATACAAAGAAAGAAAGCATCACCTTCAGCCTGAGCGGGAACAGGCCGCTGGAAAAAAACGGCGCCATGATAGTCATGGCAACCATACGGACCATGATCAGGAAAAAAATCTGAAAATTCTGAACAAGATATTCCATCAGCCCTGGCCTATCTTCTCAATAAGAGAAAAAATATGATTTGTATAATTTACAAGATACCTGATGATCCATGATGCAAAAATTATTATTGCAGCGAAAATGGCCACGATCTTCGGGACAAAGGTGAGTGTCTGTTCCTGTATCGACGTGGTTGTCTGAAATATGGAGACAATGAGGCCCACGATCATTCCCACACCCAGTATTGGCGCCGATACGATGAGTATGGTCATCAGCGATTCCCGTAATACCTTTATTATCAGCAGTTCTGTCATTTCACTCTTCCTTGCATCATGAAATATTCCCTTTCATGAGTCTTAATACCTGTACGATTTCACAAGTTCATAGCATATAAGGTTCCAGCCATCCACAAGGACAAACAGTATAATTTTGAACGGCAGTGATATCATGATCGGCGGCAGCATGATCATACCCATTGCCATGAGGGCGCTCGCCACGATCATATCTATGACAATGAACGGGATAAAGAGATAGACGCCTATCTCAAAGGCAATCTTGAGCTCGCTGATCATGAACGCCGGGATAAGGCAGTAGAGCGGCACCTCGTCCCTGTTCTTCGGTTTGTTGATCTTTGCCAGCTTTATGAACAGGGCAATGTCCTTTTCCCTGGTATTGTTCAGCATAAACTTTCTAATCGGTTCCATGCCCTTTGTGAAAAATTCCTCGTTCCGTATTTTCCCGGCCAGGTATGGCTGCAGGGCCTTTTCGTTCACCTCGGTAAATGTAGGGGCCATGATAAAAACAGTGAGAAAAAGCGCCAGTCCTACTATTACCTGCGTGGGCGGCATCTGCTGCAGCGACAGGGCCCTTTTTACAAAATCAAGAACAATGACCACCCGGGTAAAAGCGGTAACCATCAGGATGATGGAGGGAGCCAGCGTCAGAATGGTAATGAGAAAAAGTATCTGGAGGCTCAGCGCTACGTCTTTTGGAGAGTTCGCCTCTTCAATGTTAAATGCGATCTTGGGTATGGGCATCCTGATTCCACCGGCATTCTGCCCATGTGATATCGCAGGGACCAGTAAAAGCGCTGCTATGGCAAAATATTTTATAGATCTATTCATCATGACCGTTCAGATTCTTTAATCTATGCCTCTGTCTTTTCAGATAATTCAGGTCAAACTCCGAATCGGAGAAACTCTGATTTTTGCGGTCATCGTGGTCATCCTTTTCAGATGATGACCTCTTTTTCCTGTCGGTGAACCTTTCGAAAATCCCGCTGATATGTTTTACCAGCGACTCCTGGAAGGTCTTCCCCGCGGTATGAGACGATTTGGAACTGAGAAGCCGTATGTGGTCGATTTCGCTCTTATCCTTTATTTCGGTTATGAGGTTAATATTGTTCTCTGAAACGCCCAGAACGAATACCTTTCCTGCAAGGTCAATTATCTGCAGATATTTATTCTGGCCGATGGGGACCATGGACAGCACATGTATTGCATCCGTCCCCAACACCTGAATCCCGGCCTTCTTTGTGACATATCTGAGAAAATAATAAAATATTCCTACAATTGTCCCCAGTATAAAAATGGTCTTGACTATGAGCCACCCGTATGACTCCTCTTCGACAACCGGTTTAAAATCCTCATCTTTGTATTCCTTCAGGGGAAGTCCGGTCTGGTCCTTCCTCTCATTTTTATCAGATGTACCGGAGTCTTCTGTATTCGATTCTCTGGGCTGTGTCCCCTTTTCATTATTTTCCTTTACCACTGCCCTGGTCTTCCCCTGAGTGGGCTTTTCGTTTTTTGAGTAAAGAAGCACGGGGCCGGCAAGGATGGAAATGCATATAACAAAAAGTATTATGTCGCATTTAGTTCCGGTGTTATGTCTCATTAAATCCTGTTTTTATCCCCCTGAAATTGAAAAATAATATCATGATAATTGTAACCGCGGAAATCCGCTTCCGCCAGGATACCTATGTGGCAAGCCTCTCATCGGGGCTCACGATGTCGGTAACCCGTACACCAAAATTCTCGTCAATGACAACAACTTCACCCTTGGCAATGAGCTTGCCGTTTACAAGGAGATCAACAGGTTCGCCTGCAAGCTTGTCGAGCTCTATGATCGAACCCTCGCCCAGGCCCAGTATCTCCTGAACGAGCCTGGTGGTCCTTCCCAGTTCCACGGTAAGGGTCATGGGTACATCGAGAATGAGGGAGATATCCCCCACCATATTCGGAGCTATCCCTTCATCAAGGGGCGGAAATTTTACCGGACTGATTCCAATCTGGCCGGACTGCTGCTGGTACTGCTGTTGCTGGGACATCTGCTGCTGAACAGGCCCCGATGATTTAACAATCCCCGTGGTGAGCCCCATGTCGAGTATATGATATAATTTTGAATTTATGACCCCCTCGATGGTGAGGTCATAGGTGACTTTTACAATATCCCCCATGGAGAGCTGGAGCTCGGCCGGGTTGTTGACCATCGTAAGGGCCGCAGGTGTGGTATTTATGCTTCCGCCCAGCCTGCCGGCAAACCTTGTTGCCAGTGAAGAGAGGAGCTGGTTTGTGAATTCCTGGATTGTACTCTGGCGCGCTCCATCGAGCTCTGCAGGAGCAACACCGCTGTCATCTCCGAGCATGAGTGACGAAATGGCTCCCGCATCACGCATATTGAATATGATAAGGTTTCTGCCGAAAAGAGCCCCGTTGAAATCCATTGAAACCTGGACATACTGCCCTGGAAAACTGTTCCTCACTGCATCCTGGGGTTTAACTTCAATGATCGGGTTCGCTATGTAGATTGATCTGCCGCTCAGATATCCGCTAAGTGAAGGCGCAACGGCACTCATCGAGGAATTGAGAATGTCCCTGAGCGTGTTCTGCTGGGCGGAAGAAATACTTCCCGAACTCTGCCTTGAGTCAACCTGCGGGGCTGATTCAACCGGCGACATTATGTCATCGGCGCCTTGTAACAGGGCATCTATTTCGTCTTGTGATAGAGATCCATCACCCATAACATCCCCCAGATATTAGTATAAAAATCCAGCCCTCCGGCCGGTTTTTTTAATTTACGATAAATTCCTTGAAATAAATTTCCTTAATCTTCCCGGAAATGAGCCTGATATTTATATGGGCCTTTATCTCTTCGGCAAAGGTAACGGCGCTGTCAATGGAATTCAGGTCCTCGTATTTTTTTCCTTTTAATAAAATATTCAGGATATGCTGGATCTCATCTTTTCTCTTGATCAGCTCATTATTAAGCTCCGGCGACATGGTATACCCGAGGGATATCTGAAGCTTGATAAAATGCGGCTCCGGATCGGCCGTGGTGCTGGATATTGACGGCATCTCATAGGTCTGAAGCGGTTCGGGCGGAGGCGCGGCAACGATATCCTGGCTCCTTGTATAACTGCTCTCCTGCACATTTTTGGAGACAAGGAAAGATATGCCGACCACCAGTATGACAACCAGTATCCCGCCTGCAAGATAGAGCAGGATCTTGATAATCTTTGATGGTTTGGCAGCAGCGGGTTCGGCCTTCTCGGCCCCCGACTCCTCCTCTTCAACGACGTCTTCTCTTTCTTCCTCACCCATGAACTTTACCTGTTATATTAATCATTGAAATGTTTTCCTGAAGCCCTGTTCAAAAAAACTATAAAATTATCCCCAAAATCAAATCCTGACAGGATTATGTGACATAATAGCATAGGATGAATATTTATGTCAATTAATTTATTCATTTTTATAAAAATGTTGTCAATTAATCATCATTTTCCCACAATGGATACCAAAAAATAAAACATTTAACCTGGAAAATGATATTTTTTTTAAACTATTATTTTTATCCTTTCAATTATTATTAAATTTTCGGCATTTTTAATAAGATAATATATCAAAAAAAATCAATCTTTGCCGGTTTTAAAGCTTGTTTTATACTTCAGATTAATCTCTTTTTCATAATTGCTTATCATGTTAATTATCTCATCAGCTGACTCTTTAACCAGATATTTCCTTTCATTGATAAGGGTGATAGTTGTGTCGGGCCTCTCTTCAATGATTTCGATTTGCCGGTCATTCAGAATAAATTCATCGCCGTTCAGTTTATGCAGGGTTATCATTCCATTGTACTCCTTATGTTTAATTTTGCCTTTTCTGAAATTTTAGGGAAAACATAAAATTATTCCCTCTTATACTGAATGCCCTCACCCGCGCTCTGCGCGCCCTCTCCCGGTAGGGCGAGGGCTTCATATACAGAACAAGGGGGCTTAAGCTCCATGTTCTTGATTGCAAACTCCCCTCTCCCTACTTCGGGAGAGGGGTCGGGGGTGAGGGCATATTCTGTATCGGCACCCTGCCCAGCAGGGTCAAGAGATCTTCCATGCCGGTTTTGATAACATACCTGCCGGAGCATCCGGGATTGCTGCAGTCATATACCGGAATGTCCTGCCGGGAAAAAAGCTCCTCGAGCCAGGTTTTAGCGGCAAGAAACTGGCTGTTTGTATAAAAAAGCTGTGAGCCCCTCCTTATCTCGAACTCCCTCCTCCTCCTTGATGTATCCATATCCGTTGACGGCAGGACATGGAACCTGTCGCATGAATTGGCCCCGTTTTCCATGGGAAGGACCCCCCGTGCATAGATGGTATCTTTGAAGGCAAGGTCATTCCCCGCCAGAGCAAGTGAGTTTATGCCGCTTCCCAGCGCAAGTGAGACCGCCTGGGTTGTTACGATGCTGCCTGTGGCCAGGAATCCCAGATCCCTTCCTGACTGTTCCCATAGCCTGTTATATTCAGGTTCGAATATCATCCAGTTGTAGAAGCTGATATCCCCGCGCCACTTTCTGAGGTTTATGCTGGATATGCAAGAAAAAGCGATGAGGTGGATATTTTCCGTATCAGTTCCGCCGAAAAAATCAACAGGCGAAGTCTCGCATGATATCACGTAATGCGGGATAATGCCGTTTTTTCTGAGGGGCTTCAGAGCCATGTCCGCGGCAATGATGATGAGGTTTTCACGCCGGCAGAGCTCCCTGAGCTGCGGCATTCCCCTGTCAAGAGAAGGGCCGGCGCCTGCCACGATAACATCCATCCCCGAAAATCGGGGGACAATTTTCCTGAGCCCCCCGTGCTCCCTGATGCGGCTTAAATTTTTCTGAAGATTCCGCTGAAAGGCCATGTACCTCTCCTCAAGGATCCCCCTGTTAAGCCTGTCATATAATTCACTTTTTTCCATGCCATATATGGGGATAATTTGCCGGCAATAAATCAAGCAGAAAAAAAGACCCGGAGAAAATGCCAAAATTTGTTGTAAAATAAGAGGGTCGGGAGGATATATGGCTCGAGACAATGATAATGAACCGTGAAATAATAACAACTACTGAAGATGAGACCAGGCTGGCCGGGATCAGGCTGGGAAGTAAATCAAACAAGGGTGATATAATCGCCCTCTCCGGAGACCTGGGTACCGGGAAGACGGTGATGGCAAAAGGGATTGCCAGGGGCATGGGAATCAGTGAAGAGATAACCAGCCCCACCTTTACCCTTCTGGAAATTTATGAAGGAGTTCTAAACCTCTACCACTTTGATCTTTATAGGATAAAGTCAACAGAAGAGCTGGACCAGCTCTATTTTGAGGAATACTGGAACGGCGACGGCGTATCGGTGATTGAATGGCCCGAGAGGTGCGGGACAAGGCTGCCGGATAATAAAATTATGGTTAGGCTTGAATATATTGATGAGAACAGGAGAAAAATAACCATTGAATATCCTGATATTTGACACCTCCTCCATGCTTGAATTTACCGCAGTATCTTCACCGGAAGGCGTACATTCAATAACTCAAACCACGGATAAGTCACATTCCGCCTCGCTATTCCACAACCTGGAATTGCTGCTGAAAAAAAACTCCATTACCATACGGGATATCGATCTGATAGCCGTTGGTACAGGTCCCGGTTCCTTTACCGGCATAAGAAAAGCCGTATCATCGGCCAGGATGTTCGCCCAGATATTAAGAATCCCACTTATGGGCATAAAGTCACAGCTCCTTTACGCGCTCTCCATGGAATCTTCTCCCGGCGCCAACCTCCTTGCAGCCATTGACGCAAAAAAAGGGAGGGTCTTCGGGGCCCTTTATAAAATGGGTGAAGACCCCTTACACCCCATAGAAGTTATTGAGCCCGGCGACTATTCTGTGGAGCATTTACTGGAAAAAATTGACAGGGACATGCCCACCATTGCGGCAGGCGACGGGATTGCGCCCTGCCTGGATAAAATTTCAACGGCGCTGGTCAGCTTCAGCCATCTTAAAAACATGAACTTTTCCGGAACCCGGGTTGCCGGGCATGTGGAGAAAATATTCAGGGCAAATCCCATTACCCATGAAGATTATTTGAATGTAGTCCCGTGCTATTCAAGGGTTTCAGATGCTGAGCTTAATTTGAAGAAAAAAACAGGGTGAAAGACTGTCAGGCGTTAGCTTTCTTTTTATTTTTCATGGTTTTCATAAGTTTCGATTTGTAATCGGATTCCATGGGCTGGATGACCGAATAAAACCTTTTCATCTCATTTTTTCTCGAGGAGTTTCCTTCAAAATCAACCCCCACAAGAAGTTCATCATTATCCTCGTAGGTAACCTTAACCTCGCCGTAAATTGTTATGGGCGCCTGGAGTTTGAATACTATATCGAATATGAACCCCTTGGATTTCAGGACTGATTTCTTCAGATTTTCATCGGTAATTTTAAGCTTGGCGCCGCCCCTGCTGATATCCACTAGTTTCTGGTGGACCGGAAGAAAAATCGTATTGGCGTTTCTTATCCTGTCAACCAGCTTGAAAGAGTGCTCCTTCAGATCAAGGACCTTATCCAGTCCGAATGTTTCAGTCTTGGATATGAGGTTGATATACCCGAAGGGGATGCTCTTCTCATCTTCCGTGATGTAGATGATGGGGACGGCAATAATCGATTTGTATCCCTTCTGGATATTGATCTTGATGTAGTTCTGAAGCTCATTTCCAAGCACCCTGCTCACGTCAATGAAGTCATCAGACAGGGCTTTATGAGATTCAAGGTCGGCGACATCGGGAATGTAGAGTGTGCTGCCGCTTCTTTTCATGCTCTTCAGAATGGGGTTTTTCTCATCATTGGGAAATACATCAACAATAACTATATCACTCATCTGGGAATTTGCCGTCTGGAACTGGTCGAGAACCACCTTTATGCTTGTGGGTATCTTGAAATTGGTCAGGTCAATGGTGTGCTTGGAGATTTTAAAATTTGTAGCAACAACGTCATCGGTGTTCAGCTTGAACCTGATGTCCCTTCTCCCCTGGTTGGCCCTCCTGCCGGATATCACCCTGCAGTGAAAATAACCGGGCCCCCTCGCTTCAATGATCTCCAGGTCAACCTCAAGGTACTTATCAGCAAGGCCGTAGATGCTTAGTTTTTTTTCAGGATGGTAGCCTGGATCGGTGGTAACCATGACCGTATTATCATCAAAAAAATCGGCGATGGAAAACTCGATTTTTTCAACTGAGTATCTGACAAAAAGTTTTTTATCTTTGAATTGGGTTTTGAGTACATCTATGATGTACTCGGTGGATTCAATTAAATCGAAGTTTCTGTTTTTCCTCTGTGTAACCTTCAACGAGATATCCCCATGGTAAAAAAATATGTTTCTATTGGATCATTTATAATATCGAATGCGCAAACTAAAAACATCAGTCAAAAACTGTTGAAAAAGTAAAAAAAAAATGATTAATGCACTGTTTTTTATCTAAAAACCGGTAAATATATGATCCCTATCGGAATAAATTTATCTCTTGACTGGATATTTGATTAAATATACATATAGACCTATTATATTAAATATCATAATACCTTAATGGCTTTTGGGCCAGCCGGGTATTCGGAGTTGAATTTGCACAGGCTGAAATGCAGCCGCGGAGACACAGAGGCGCAGAGTTTGATTAAGCTAATTATACGTATGATTATTAAAATATCACGTATAACCATTATATTGATTATTCTGTTCAAAAATGTAAATAATTGACTTTCCTTTCTCTGAGTCTCCATGCCTCTGCGGCATGTTTTTTTCAGGCTTTATACAACCCCGTGTATGCGTATTTATCTATCCTAAAAAAAAGAGACTAATGAAATTATGACAAAAGAAATACCCATAGTATCCATTGTAGGAAGGCAGAATGTGGGGAAGTCCACCCTCTTCAATTCTATCATTAAAAAAAGGAAGGCCATTGTGGACCCCCATCCCGGGCTCACCAGGGATGTGATTCTTCACACCATAACATATAAGTCAGTGGTTTTCAGCATAACCGATACGCCCGGACTGGACATATCGCGCACTTCGGAACTCTCCGCCCCCATCATTGACAACGCCATGGAACATCTCAGGAGGTCCTCGGTGATTGTCCTCCTCCTTGAAAATCCGGCTCCGGCAACCTTTGACCTCACTCTGGCAGACATGGTGAGGAAGCTTTCAAAACCGGTAATCGTGGCAGTGAACAAGACCGACGACAGCGGCCAGATGGAGAACATGATTAACTTCTACGAGATGGGTTTCAGCGACATCATCCCGGTATCGGCACTGAACAGGTTTAACCTGGAACTCCTGCTTGACAGGATCATTGACAGCCTGCCCAGTAAAAAAACATCCATAACTGAGCCCGACCTGCGCCTCTCGATTGTAGGCAGGCCGAATTCTGGAAAGTCGACGCTCCTCAACTCATTTCTGGGGTTCAACAGGTCAGTGGTCTCTGAAATCCCCGGGACTACCCGGGACAGCATAGACGACAGGTTCAATTTCCAGGAGAAAAGAATTGAGGTGATTGACACCGCGGGCATCAGGAAAAAAAGCAAAATCACCGGGGACATTGAGTATTACTCCTTTACGCGCACCGTTGAAGCCATAGAAAAGAGCGATGTGGTGATACACCTCATCGATGCCGAGGTCGGCCTTACGGACACGGACAAGAAGATATCAGACGAGATCATGAAGGCGAAAAAACCCGTTATCATAGCCATAAACAAATGGGACTCAATTGAAAAGGGGGACAAGACCTTTAACGAGTTGAAGGATAAGATGATCTTCAGTTTCTACAAGGCCGTGGATTTCCCCATTATCTCCATCTCTGCCAGGGACAAGCTGAGGATAAACAAGCTTCTCATCGCGGCCCTTGAAGTAAAGGAGAGGGCCCTTGGTAAAATTGAAACCCCCAGGCTGAACCAGGTAATCGCCAGACTGCTAAAACCGGGGAGGCTCCCGCAGATGGGCAGCAAGCTGAAGGTCTACTACGCAGTGCAGATTAAATCGATCCCGCCTGTTTTTAAATTCTTCGTGAACAACACGTCCTTTTTCCGGAAGGATGTTATGCGGTATTTTGAGAAGTCCCTGCAGAGTGAACTGAACCTGGAGGGAATTCCGGTAACCATAGAGCTTGAAGGAAAAAAAAAGCAGGAAAGAAACAGGCCGGGAGGAAAAGGGAACAGGGTCAGATGACAACCCTCCCATCAATGGACTTTATGAGAGTGGCAGAATCGGTAAAATCCAGATCCGCGCCGGCCGGAAGGCCATGGGCAAGCCTGGATATCTTTATCCCTGTCCCCCGGAAGAGCCCTGAAATATAAAGCGTTGTAGCATCACCCTCGATGGATGAATTGAAGGCCAGTACTATCTCATGAACATCCATCCCCTTCACCCTCATGAGCAGCGGGGCTATGGACAGGTCATCGGGCCCTATTCCGTCCAGCGGAGATATGACCCCCATGAGTACATGATAGAGGCCATTGAATCTTCCCGTCTTTTCAAGGGTCAGAATGTCCTTTGCCCCCTCGACAACGCAGAGGAGCCCCCGGTCCCTTGCGTCATTTGAGCATATGGAGCAGGTATCGCTGTCTGAGATGCCGCCGCATGTGCCGCACGCCCGTATATGCCTCTTCAGCTCAGTGATAGCGGCAGTGAGGCTGTTCACATCGTCCATGGGCATGGACAGTACATGAAATGCAAACCTGGACGCGCTCTTTGTCCCGATCCCCGGAAACTTTGCGAACTCTTTTATGAGCCCGTCAAGGTATTTTGATGAATTATTCATACACCTTCTCAGTTTTATTTTTAGCTCAATAGAGTAGACTCTGGTCGGATATCTACATCCGACCAGAAGCCCCTCATCAAACCGTACGTGCCCTATTAAGGCATACGGCTTACCGACAGGATTCATCTCAAG
>VFJS01000042.1 GCA_009885955.1 Spirochaetia bacterium
ACGAGAACTTCAACGAAAGTTATATCTTGCAGCCAAAAGGAGCAGGAGTAGAAGATTTCATGCGCTCTATGACCGAATTCATCGTCCCGACATACTGTGGCGGGCGTGGTGTGAGGATTTTTCATACCGGGTGAAGTAGGTTACAGACCTTGAATGCTGCGGAAAGAAGATTGTCGGAAAGCCGTGTGCGGGAAAACTGCATGCACGGTTTGATGTGGCAGGAGATGGAAACCGGGGTGATGCCAACGGCGCCATCTCCTGACCCTACTCCCATAAAGGGGGTCTTCTGAAGTACTTTCTATTTTTTTTTTAACTGTTTCCGGGGTCTGTTTTAACCATTTATCTGCGGAAAATCCTAGGTATAGAACTATTTATCTTCTTCTTGACAAAATAAATAATTAACATGTTATGTACCCTGAAATAGGGAGGACTCAATGGAAAAACAATTACTTAAAAATATCCGTAAAGATATAACCCTTTTATCTGAAACAGATATCCAGGCAGTATATAATTTTATTAAATTTTTACAGCATAAAGACTCTATAATAGAAACAGCCGAGCTGATTGAAAATAAGAAATCTTATGAATTAATAAAAAAAGGATTAAAGGATAAAACAAAGGGTGATGTTTTTGATTGGGAAAAAGTGAAGTGACAAATAAAATTTTTATTACTGCCACTGCAAAGAAATCTTATTCAAAAATCAATAATCCGGCAAAAAAACAGATCAAAGATAAAATTGATCTGCTGAATTCCCATGGGCTTAAATGTCCCGGAATTAAGGATTATACAGATTGCGTTCTGGTGAATATAGGATAATTTTTGATATCAGTGGAACTCTCATCAATATTTTAGCAATTATTCATCGAAGAAATGCGTATAAATAATCATGGGTGGTAAATTTATATCAGCGATATCATTATCTATGAGGCTTTGTCAATATAACCCGAGTGTTTAATGATTATTTCCTTATAACACGAAACATCATCCATAGAAATTTTAAGACAGGCACCATAAATCTTTTCATTTGCCATGAAAATTGATTCCGATATAATCTATATGTCTCTTGAATAGAGGCTGTATAAAATACATTCTGGTTTTTTATCGAATTCCGGGATCTGTTTTTATCATTTACTTTCGGAAAATCTTAAAAGAAAAGAAGAATCAATTCAACTTCTTTTTCTCCACGGCCCTGTTGGCGTAGTAGAGTCCCAGCCCCAGGGCCAGTGTCACGAGGCCGGCCAGGAAAACGACGGGCTTCCCCTTGACCACGAAGAACATCATCCACCCCGACACCAGCAGGAATATGACCGGCGTTACCGGGTAGAGCCATGTCCGGTAGGGCCTCTCCAGGTCCGGCGCCCGGTAGCGGAGGATGATGACCCCAAGGACTGTCAGGAATGCCGACAATGAAAGAATGAAGCCGATATAATTAATCACCGCGTCGAAGGACGATGTCATGATGAGGATCACCACGAGGACATACTGGAACAGCAGCGACACATGGGGAACGCTGTTTTTATTTGTTTTTGACAGGAACGCGAGGATCCGGATGTCCTCGCCCATGACCTGCGTTACCCTGGGGCCGGTCCATATCATGGAGCTTATGGCGGAAATGAGCCCGATGGATATGAGGAGGCCCATAATCAATCCGCCCGTTGGGCCGAAAATGTTGCTGGCAGCAATGAAACCAACGTCCACCTGCCCCTTCATCTGGCTGATGGGCGTGGAGTACATGAATACTGCGTTGATGGGGACGTAGAGAAGTGCGACGATGAGTGTCCCGAAGATGAGCGACAGGGGGAGATAACGCCCGGGCTTCTGTATATCCCCTGCGACATAGATCGATGCGTTCCATCCCGAATAGGAGTACATGACATACACGAGGGATACGGCGAACCCGGACGTGAATATCGAATTGAAACTCTCCGCGTCGGGAAGAAAACTGACCGGCTGCCCTTCCGCGGCTGCGAAGCCGCATACGATGAGCACGAGGATGAGGGTAATCTTCAGGCCGGTAAAAAAGACCTGGAATCGGCTTACAATTTTTATGTTCATTAAATGCACCAGTGAGACGGCGGTGACCCCTGTTATGGCGATGATGATAACGGCTGCGGATTTCCCATCTTTGCCGATGATCCCGGTATGGATAAGCACCCGGGACAGGTATTCGCCCATGGCCATGGACGCGGCCGCTATGGGAGCGGTGAAGCCCACTGCCACGGAGACCCATCCTGAAAGAAATCCTGCTACGGGGTGATAGATTTTCGAGAGGAGATGGTACTCGCCTCCCGATCTCGGCATTGCCGCGCTGAGCTCACCGTATGAGAGGGCCCCGCACAGGGCGGCAATGCCGCCGATGAGCCACAGGGCCACGATTGCAAATCCCGTCTGCAGTGAAAAGACCTGGAATCCGAGGCTGGTGAAGACCCCGGTCCCGATCATGTTCGCGGCAACGATTGCGATCGCTGCAGTTAAGCCTATCTGCCGTTTATTTCCAATGTCCTGTGTCATTGCCCGCACCACCTGTTATATGTTTTGTATCGGCCGTCATGCTGGAAGATTCTCCTGGCTGCATCCGGCCGGCAGCAGGAGATTTTCATCTCCGCGATATATTGTTTCAGTCCTTCAGCTTCTCGGCTGAGAGGAGGTTGGACTCCCCTTCCTTGAAATGATAGCCATAGCTGAATGGCAGTACCCCGGTTGAATACTTTTTCATGGCCTCTCTGAGGTCTTTCTGTAAACTGTTGCTGAAAAGATCAATGGGCCTGTCGTAGTAGCCATGGAGCTGCACCTTCCAGTGAGATGAGGGGAAATAGCGCAGGGGAATCCCGGAGTCATCCTGAACAATGAGGTCGCTGGACTCGAGGATGGCGCTCCGTATCTTTGTGAATTTAGCCTTGTCGTTGTGCATCAGGTACGAGGCCGATTTTATGATTGTTGAGAAGGGCCCCTGACTGGTAAGATACGGGAGGAATTTCGGAGCATTGAATGCAAGGGAGCTGTCAAGAATGTTGACCATGAAATATTTCACCTTTCTCGGAAGCCCCCCATTTTTTTTGAAAACTATCTCAATGCCTGGAACGCGCTGAGATTTAGGCGGATTTTCCCATGCGATGGAATTGTCCGAGGGGATGCCTGCAGTCTCCATTCCATCGGCGTCCAGTGCTATCCTGTTGATATCCAGAATTTCATATTCGTTGAGGGAGAGAAAGAATATCATGAGGCCTGCGATGCTGTTGAAGGAGTTATTCACCAGCTCCACGGCCATGGAGTTGGTCTTGAAGAAATTATAGTAGAATATGGTGCCAAGAGATATTTTTATACCGGTCAGGCCGGCAGTGATGGCATTGGCCGACATGGCATGGGGGTCCGGCGCGGTCCCGGGCTGCTCAAGGCCGAACAGGTAAAACTCCCCGCCGTCAGGGAAGAAAGCAAGGGCATTGATGATGTCCGGGCCGCTGAAGGGGTAGAGGACTTTCCTGCTGTATTTTACCGGGCCTGCCCCGCCCCACCACTTTTTTATCCTGTCAAGATTGGGCTTCTGGAATTTATTCCATCCGCTCAGTATCTCTTTTTTGTAATTAATATAAAAATTGCTTTTTGTATATGAATGAATCTTCGAAGTTTCAGGAATTTCCCTTCCGGCGAAAAACCTGGCGGTTTCATTGTAGAGATCCTTGCCCGACGGGATGTTGTCCCCGCTGGCGCCGGACTGTATAATGATGAAAAAAAACATGATAAAAACCGGCATCATCATGAGGAGCCTTTTCATTCTTTTCATAAAAAATTCTGCCATAGTGTAAAAATCTCCATTGGGAAATATTGGAAAAATCCTCCGCACCAGCCGGAAACAGAACGCCTGAAGCCGACAGCGCGCCGGCCTGCGCAAATTATTCTGCCGAATTAAAAATCGTTAATGTTCAGTGTCAAGTTTTATATATTTTTCTTGACTAAATAATACCCCACTTTATCAAGAGTAACATTGTCCCCGGAAGGCTGTTTTCTGGAAGCCGGGGGAACTGAAAATCTGTCCCGGGCATGAATATCCGCCGGGCATGTATAAAAAATCAAAGAGCAGGCTTATGAACCGTATTATGTATATGCTTCCCGTTTTTATTTTATTGATCATCGGATGCGCGAAGGTCCCTGATAAAATTGAGTCTCCCGGCGTAAAGATTGATATCATAAAGGAAGATAACAAAGAGGTCTATTTCTTCAGATTCAGCGGCGGAATAAAAAACAGCAATACTGACGTTGCCTTTACCGATTACAAGGGTAAGGCTGTTTTTAAGGAGGCCGGGGATAAGGGGAAAGTCATCAGGTCTGTTGACATAGACCTCAAGGCCATCCTGCCCCTGGACTCGGCTATTATAGATACTAAATCCATCCTTAAAGATGAGGAGGTGCAGCCCCTGCTGAAACTTCTTGATATTGACTGGGAAAAATTGAAAAAGGAGAAGTCTGCCGAGAAATTTGACATTGATGAGAAACATATCGGGCTTCAGAATGTTTCATTTAATAAAAAATGCATCATTGATCTATTAAAGGAAAAGTTAAATGAAAAAAATTGATGACAGCAAATTATATCTGTATTTCGGACTTGTTACCCTGGTAATAGGAATATTACTCGGGATAAATTTTTTATATTCAGCCCTATCCGTAGAGAAGAAGGTCAGGGAATTGCTCGCTTCCAAAGACAATGTGAGCCAGAATTTCAAGAAGGCCTATATTTTATTAAGGGACCCGCAGATTTTTGCCAGGCATGAATACTTTGATACCGAACAGGACCTCCACTCCGCATATAAGAGCGCAATTGAGTTAAAACTTGAAAAAAAGGAGGACCTTGATAAAATAATAGGGAGCACATACCCGGGCAGGACAGTAAGGGAGGCGCTGAGATATTTTGACAACAAGGTCTATTATGGGAAGGAAATCACCTCCGATGAAAAGAGATACCTGGAAGTTCTCCTTGACAGAAGGTATAAAGGCGCAAGGCTTGGAAGAAATACGATGATTTTCATACTCCTCCTGTCTGCAGTCAGCGCCTGTCTCTTTTTTGTTGAAAGAAAGATAAGCTGACTGCGATTATACAGGATTAACCTGATAATCTTAATGTAACGTCCCCTGAAAAAACATTTTTTTCTCTGCACGCGGGAACAACGGGATTGCTGAAAAAGGCATCCTGTTATTCTGCTGATTTCTGATAACGTACCTCCTCACTACTATGGAAAGAAGCCCCTTTTAGCAGAATTGCCTCCTTTTATTTTACAAGGTCCCCTTATATATATAAAAATTGTTGATATTTTAATCAGTGAACTTTATACTGATATTATCATAAGGATAATTTGTAAAAATGGCCAAAAGGATAATGCTCATCGATGATGAGGAATCTGTACGGAATATCATGGAAAAGATCCTTGTGCGCTCGGGATATACGGTATTTACCGCACAGAATGGAGTTGATGCCCTGAAGAAGCTGAAAGATCATGAAATCGATCTCATCATGCTCGATATGAATATGCCTCAGATGAACGGAATCGAATTTCTCAAGTTCTACAGGATGGAGTTCAGGAGGGAAATTCCGGTGCTCATGGTCACGGGAAATACCGACCAGGAATTGAGGCTCCAGTGCTACAATCTGGGTGTTTACGACTTCATTGGAAAACCCGAAGACACCGAGGTAATGCTTAAAAGGATTGAGAACGGCCTGAAAATCGGGGAAATGATAAAGTATAACCGTTCTGTAAGATCCGATCTCATGACTGCAAACAAACTCCAGCGGTACCTCTATCCCCCGCAGTGGGCGGAAATGGACAGGGCCGAGATTTTCGCCTGGTTCAGGCCCGTAGCAGACATAGGCGGTGACCTCTATGATTATGTTATGCTGGAAGACGGCCGGGTGATATTCTTCGTCTGTGATGTATCAGGCCACGGCATATCAGCAGCCCTTTTCACAATGCTGGTTAAGATGATATTCCGAAGGGCGCTCGGCAGCACAACATCGCCCGGTGAAATTATGACAATTCTGAATAACGAGATTTCAGGGAATATCCCTGTGGAGTCATTTATAACCATGTTCTGCGGATGCTTTGATCCCGTGAACATGACTGTTGAGTATTCAAACGCCGGGCATCCCATGCCCTTTCTTCTGATGGATGATTCTGTTGATGAGCTCCAGGGGAACGGGCCGTTCCTGGGGCCGATAAAAAATGTGAAATTCATAACATACATGAGAGAGGTGGAAAACAGCAGGGCGCTGATTGTTTTCTCCGACGGTGTCATGGATATTACTGATGATAATGATGATGAAAAAATCGGCAAGAGGCTCCTCCTTGAGGGGCTGGGCGCAAAAAATCTCTCTTTCAAGGATAAGTTCGCGAAGATGAAATATAATCTCACCAGGGATAAGGTCAGAATCAACGACGACAGCTCGGTTCTTGTTTTATTCTTCAAGTAGTACCCCGGCCCGGACTTCTCACCGGTGAAAATATCATCGCCCCGTATTTCAGGACTTTTATTTTACCGACAGGAAACCACCGAAGACCCAGCCGGTTTTATGCTTCCACCTGACCCTGCTCCATCTCCCTGTTGTGCCCGAGATTGTAACTTCGTCACCGCTGACTTCAAGGAGTTCCACCATGCCGCCTTCCGGTATAAGGTCAATTTTTGTTCCGTTCAAATCAGGTGATTCCCTGAGCCTGAGCCCTCCTTTTGATGTGACTACCCTGGATTTCTCCATCGCGGCGTTGTCATGGGTGAGGTCAACCTCCGGGGAGTTTCCCTGCCGGAGGTCGAGCTCTGCAAGTTTTATCTTTCCGAGTTCCGAATATATCCCGTTTCCGTTTTTGAGCCTGGTGAGGATCTCCCTTGCGGTATCGAAGTCCTTCACCGAGGATGAATTATCGGCCATGATAAACGAGGCCTCCTCGTAGGCGCAGGCTTCGGGAATCATTTTTTCATCAGTCACAAAGCCGCCCTGAACCCATTTATCCTCGATCCATTTTTTTGTCCCGGTCCCGGTGTAGATATTGCCGAAGAATATCCGCGTCCAGTTCGCCTTTTCCTCGACTATAAAACCCAGGGCACCCATGGGTATTGTGAAGGATGATTCGCTGCCGGCGCTGTTCTTCACGTAGGATTTTGTTTCTTCCGTGAAGATTGCGGGCTTCTCCGCCAGGAATTCGGATTTAAGAAAGCCGAGCCTGTCTCCGGAGAGCCTTATTCTGGAGACATCAATCTCCCTTTTGTTTATGGAAACCTTTTCAAAGCCCAGAAGGTCAACAGGCTCACCCTTGGATACAGACGTTAAGACTTTTTTCAGTTCCCTGTCGCCATAGGCGCCGGTCTTGAACCGGGCATATTTTTTTGTCATTGCTCCTTCGTCCCTGATTGTTTCAGGCTCCTTTTTGCACCCTCCGGCTGTTAGTATCCATGTGATTGCAGTTAATAATAAAAATATTTTCATACATTCTCCGGTGATGTATTGGCTTTAATATAATGACAGCCGATGGGACAGCCGGCACTTTTTTAAATGTAACGACTATTTTTCATATGTATTTCATTTTCTGCTGTGTTAATCCGTGTAAATCTGCGGGCAAATTAATTTTTCCAACTTTGTATTTACCCATGAACAGTATCCCGATTATATCCTGAGAGTCAATAATTTTTAACGGAAGGTGAGCATGATAATATTTTATTGTTGGAGATATAGCAGGCTCATACAATTGTTTTCATTTCCCATTAAATCAGTAGGATTCGTTATCAACCCTGATCCCGCAGCCGATTCAGAAAGAATGATTGGATGTAATAAACAAATCTTTTATATCAGATTTTATCAATTTTATATTGACAATATTAAAATTTGGTATTAATAATAATTAATCATCTTTTAATTTTATCATAATATATAATTTTTTAATGGAGCAGCCCCATGGGTGACAATGAAATAAGGCAGGCGTTTTTAACCGAAGCTAAGGAAATTATTGAAAATCTTGAATCGGACATAGTCCAGCTTGAGGAAAATGCCGGCGACAGGGAGATTATTAACAGGATATTCCGCTATTTTCATACCCTGAAGGGGAGCTCCGGGATAGCCGGGTTTACCGAGGTTTATGAATTTTCCCATAAAATTGAAAACCTCCTGGACGCAGTCAGGGGCGGTAAAATTGAGGTTACTGACAGCCTTATTGACCTAATCCTTGACAGCATGGACTGGATACGGGACTCAATTTTCACCGAGGGGGAAGGCGATGCGGCCATGAATGAGAGGAAATCCATCCTCCTTGGTAAAGTTGGAGAATTCAAAAAGCCCGATGCCTCAGTTGAAAAACCATTAAAATCCGAAGATGCGGCCAAAGCCCGGGCGGCTGCGCATGAAAAGGAAGATGCCGCGAATAAATACAAGTATTACAGGGTCAGGGCATCGTTCATTGAAAAGATTTTTGAATTCGGTATCGATCCGCTCATGGTCATGGAGGACCTGGCCTCGCATGGCCCTATCATAAAAAATATTGTTGATAAACAGAACCTTCCCGAATTTGAAGGAATCGATCCTGAAAAGTGCTACCTTTCCTGGGATATCATCATAAAATCAAAATCGGCCCTGAACCAGATAAACGATGTCTTCATTTTTGTGAAGGATGAAAACAAGATAACCGTGGAGGATGTTACTTCGCAGTACATGAGTGAGGAGAAGCTGCATGCCCCTGTATACGAAAAGAAGTTAGGCGAAATTATGCTCGAAAGCGGCATTATCAGCGAAAATGAGCTCGATGAGGCCATCGCCCTTCAGAATGTTGAGGGAAAGAGGTTCGGCGATATTATTGTAAACAAGGGTTTTGCCTCGGAAGAGGAGGTGGAACACGCCATAAAAGAGCAGGCTATCTTAAAGAAGAAAGTTGAAAACACTACCGTGAGAGTGGATACGGTCAGACTCGACAACATACTTAACCTCCTGGGTGAAATTGTCATAGGCCAGTCCTCTCTTTCGAGGATCGCCCATGAGATGGAGAATGATTACGGGACTCAGCTGAAAAATATCATCTACGGCCTGGACAGGACCACCAGGGAATTCCAGGAGCAGATAATGTCCATCAGGATGATCCCCATTGGCCCCACCTTCAACCAGTTCCGGAGATTTGTTCGGGACATCGCCCATTCCCTCCATAAGGAGATGAAGTTTGTCCTTGAAGGCGAGGAGACGGAGCTCGATAAAACCGTTATTGAAAGGATAGATGACCCGTTGAAGCACATGATACGGAACTCCATCGACCATGGGATAGAGCAACCCGAGGAGAGGGTGAAGGCCGGGAAGGACCCTGCCGGAACAATAACGCTCAAGGCCTACCACCAGGAGGGGAATGTCTTCATAGAAGTCAATGACGACGGCAAGGGGATCGACGAGGAGAGGGTCAGGGAAAAGGCCATATCAATGAACCTCATAAAGCCCGACGAGGAGGCATCAAGGGAGAAGCTGCTCTCCTTCCTGTTCATGCCCGGCTTTTCGACGGCAAAGAAGGTGGGCGACCTTTCGGGCAGGGGCGTGGGCATGGATGTTGTGAAGACGAACATCGAAAGCCTCAGGGGCTCAGTGGAGATCAGGTCCGAGAAGGGGAGGGGTTCATCGGTAAAAATTAAACTTCCCCTCACCCTCGCCATCATTGACGGCATGCTTACAAAGACTGGAAACAATACCTATATCATCCCGCTCCTCTCTGTCATGGAAACCATACGGCCTGCACGGGAGGACATTAAGACTATAGAAGGTAAGGGCGAAGTGGTGTCATACAGGGGCGAGTACCTCTCCCTCATACGGCTGTATGAAATTTTCAATATAAAGCCCAGGTACGAGAACCCGTGGGAGGCCCTTGTAGTCATTGTGGAATCCGGAAGGACGAAGGTTGGACTCCTGATAGACGACATGATCGGCCAGCAGCAGATTGTAATCAAGAGCCTGGACAACTATATAACACAGAGCAGGGCCGTATCCGGCGCTTCAATTCTCGGAGACGGAAAGGTGGCTCTGATCATTGACATTTTCGGCCTTATGGAAGATGTCGTGAGCGCTTAGGTATAAAAGGAGACTATCCATGATAATTGAAGAGGAAATTTTCGGAATAAAGCATGTACGCAAATTCTACGGAAATCTGAAGGAAGAATACAAAAGCGGGATTGAATTAATCATCGATTTCAAGAGCGTGAAGAGGGTGGATCTCTCAATAGTCCAGGTTCTCACCGCTGTCGTACGGATGGCCAGGAAGGACGGCAGGGTTGTGAAGTTCAAATCTCTTTCGGAAGATGTAAAAAATCAGATGATCTTGTGCGGATTGAAGATCTGATGATCGATATAATGATACTATATTGGAGGTTTTGATGGGGAAGTATATAATGATAATTGATGATTCGCCTACCATAAGGATTAGCGTTGAATTCGCTATAAAAAATATGGGATACGATATTCAACAGGCGGAGAACGGCGTTGACGCCCTGGAAAAAATCAAAACGATCATAAGCAAGGGGAACGAAATATCACTCTGTATCTCCGATATCAACATGCCCCAGATGGATGGAATTACCTTCATCAAGGAGTTCAGGAAAACTGATAAATTTACCCCGGTTATCATTCTCACTACGGAATCGGAGGATAACAAGATTAATCAGGGGAAGGAGGCAGGGGCCTCGGGATGGATTATCAAGCCCTTTCAGCCTGCGGAACTCGTCAACGTGGTAAAAAAGTTTTTGAAATAGGGAGCTTGTATGTCAAAGGCAATAGAAAAAGAATTCGTCGGCAGCAGGATGGCCGACGAGCAGCAGTTCGTCACATTTTTTATAGACGGGGATACTTTCGGCATCCAGGCCGGCAAGGTGCAGGAGATCATTGGAATGACAGAGATCACCTATGTCCCCAGAACCCTGTCATACCTCAAAGGGGTCATCAACCTCAGGGGGGCGGTTGTACCGGTAATCGACATGAGGGCGAAGTTCAGGATTGAGGAGATTGCCTATGTCAGCACCACGGTCATCATAATTGTCGAGGTGGAAAGCAGGCTCATAGGCCTCATCGTCGATTCGGTTTCTGATGTACTGAATATTCCGGTAAAGGGGATAAATGAAACGCCGCACTTCAGCTCAAGGATCGAAACCGACATTATCGAAAGCATAGGGCAGGTGAACGATAACCTCATAATCATCATAAATGTTGAAATGATAATAACCCAGCGTGAATTTGAAGAGGTCAAATATTCCGGTAAAAGGGTATGATCCGGTGAATATACACAATAAATTTTCAGGATGGCTTTCATGATCAAGAGTGAAAGCAGCAAGTTCGGCAAACCATTATATATTCTCTATCCCGGCGATTATTTTGCATCGAAGGATGACTGCATCATAGGGACCATAACCGGAACGTGCATTGTAATCTGTCTCTATGACCCACAGAGGGGCATAGGCGGCATGGGGCATTTTATCGTGCCCGGGTCAATAGGCACTTCGGGGATTATATCCGATGAAATCGCGAGCAGCGGGGTAACGAGCATAGAATATCTCCTGGGCGAAATTGTGAAGCTCGGCGGTGACCGGCGGTTTCTCAGGGCCAAGGTTTTCGGCGCCGGGTATTTGAATTCGGGCAAGGCTGAGGAGATAAAACTTTCAGACAGCAATATAAGGTTTATCAATGAATATTTTCTCATTGAAAACATTTCCGTGGAAAGGAGCGACCTGGGCGGTGATTTCAGGAGAAGGATTTATTTTTCCGTGAAGGACGGCGTGATATACCGGCAGATTCTCCAGAATAATGAAGAATCATCGGAATTTATAAAGCTTGAACAGGAATATGTGGATATCCAGTTCAGGAACAAGAAAAAGAGCGGCCGGATTATTTTATTTGAGTAGATGGCAACAGGGATTTCATGATTTTAATCGAGCTTGGCGATGAGGAGTTTTTAAAATTCAAGGAGTTGATTTATTCCGAGGCGGGGATCAAGCTTTCGGATATGAAAAAGGCCCTTGTCCAGGCAAGGCTCTCAATGAGGGTAAGGACCCTGGGGCTTAATTCATACAGGGAATATTATGAATACCTCATGAGTAATTACGATTCCGAAAAAATAGATTTTATCAATTCCATCACAACCAATAAAACAGAATTTTTCAGGGAAAACAAGCATTTCGAATACATCAAGGAAATATATCTTCCTGAACTCCTCAGTACAAAAGCCTCCAATATCAGGTTCTGGTGCGCGGGGTGTTCCACAGGAGAGGAGCCCTATTCCCTGGCAATCACGCTCTTCCAATATTTCGGGAAAACAAAATTTCCCGATATCAAAATCCTGGCTACTGACATCGATACGAATGTCCTGGAATTTGCCAGGAACGGGATCTACGGCATCAACCAGACGGAAAAGATTGACCCCGCAATTCTGAAAAATTATTTTGATAAAGGAAAAGGGGAACAGGATGGGTTTTTCAAGGTAAAGGATTTCGTGAAGGAGAAAATTTCTTTCAGGAGGATGAACCTGCTCGACCAGGAATATCCGATGAAAAAGGAATTCGATATAATTTTCTGCAGAAATGTTATTATCTATTTTGACAAGGAGACCCAGAAGGAGCTTTTCAAAAAATATTACAAGTATCTGGCAAGTTGGGGAAGGCTCTTTATAGGGCATTCTGAGAATATTATGAATGTCACAAACCTTTTCTCCCTGGTGGGAAATACGATCTACAGGAAAAATACCAGCGTTTGAAAAAAGCTGAGAAAATTTTGCCACAGAGGCACGGAGACACACTCTGAGCCTCTGTGTCTCCGTGGCTGATTATTGAGAAAGGAGAAGGATATGTACATAAGGCACAGCAGTAAATTTAACAAGGAAACTAAAATTATTAATCCCGGGGAATTTTATGTTTCCGATAAAGATGAACTCATCGGGACTCTCCTGGGGTCATGCATTTCAGTCTGCCTCCATGACCCGGTGAATAAAATTTCCGGCATGAACCACTTTATGCTGCCGGGGAAAATATCATCGAGTGATATTTTCCAGGATAAGTCCGCAAGATATGGTATAACCGCCATCAACCAGCTTATGTCCGCTATGATAAATATTGGAGCCGGAAGGAAAAACTTTACGGCTAAGATTTTCGGCGGTGGGCATGTCCTTGACACGAACAATAATATCACCATACCATCGGAAAACACAAGGCTTGCCATGGTCATGATGGAATTCGAGGACATCCATATAGAAAAAAGCGACGTCGGGGACATATACACCAGGAAGCTCCTCATGGATGTCATGACCGGCAAGGTCTATCTGAAGAAGACCACAAGGCAGGAGGTCCTTGAATCTATTGTTCAGAAGGAGACTGAATTCGCCAAGAGAAGTTTCGCAGGTGGATAAAATAAAAGTCCTTATTGTTGATGACTCGGCCCTCATGAGGAAGTATCTTACCGATCTGATTGGCAGGTCGAACAAGATAGAAGTGGTTGGTACTGCCATGGATCCCTATATCGCCGTGACCAAGATACAGAAGCTGAACCCGGACATTATCACCCTTGACATTGAGATGCCCAGGATGGACGGCCTCACGTTTCTGTCGAAGCTCATGATATCCAATCCGATTCCGGTGATCATGGTCAGCTCCTTGACCGATGCCGGGGCAAAATCGACAATGAAGGCGCTTGAACTCGGAGCCGTGGACTTTGTCCTGAAACCGAATATCAGCGGCAGCGAAGGGAGTGATGAATTCTCAAAAATGCTTATTGATAAAATCCTGGCCACGGGGAGGCTGAAGCTGAAAAAGAAGATTTCACGGGTGGAGCCCGGGCACGATATAAAGCATACCGCGGACATCATACTGGAAAAAAAGGATGCCTCCAGGCTTAAAACATCAAGCCAGAAAGTAATAGCCATAGGCGCCTCAACGGGCGGGACAGAGGTGATTCACAAAATACTTACCGGGCTATCGGAAAATGTGCCCGGCATTGTCATTACCCAGCACATGCCTGAAAAATTCACCGATGCTTTTGCCCGGAGGGTGGATGCCGCCTCATCCCTTTATGTAAAAGAGGGGGTTCATGGCGAGCGGCTTTACAGGGGTATGGCTATTGTCGCTCCCGGGGGGAAACACATGCTGCTCAGGTCCGACAGCAGGGGGTACTTTGTGGAAATTAATGAGGGCCCGCCGGTGAACAGGCATAAGCCGTCAGTGGATGTACTTTTCAGATCGGTGAGCCAGTGCGCCGGATCTTCGGCAACAGGGATCATATGCACCGGTATGGGGAATGACGGGGCTGCCGGGCTCCTCGAGATGAAACAGGCAGGCGCAAAGACCCTCGCGCAGAGCGAAAGTTCATGCATAGTCTACGGTATGCCGAAAGAGGCCGTGCTGCTGGGGGCTGTTGACATAGAGACCTCTATTGAAGGAATAATTGAACAGATCAAAATGATTAATCCCGATTAATTATTTGACAAATATCCTGCCTTTTTAGCAATTAAATTTGAACAATTTTTTTTCACAGGATACATGTCATGTGAGCCCTTTTTCATTAATATGGAGGATCTGATGAGCTTTAAATATCATCTCTTTATCATGATATTTTTCTTTTCACTAATAACATGGAACGGGCCGGTTTCCATGCATAACCTGCAAGGTATAGAAGGCGGCGGCGCCGAAACAAAGGAGTCTATTCCAGGTAAGGTAATCAGGAAAGGCGAAGGGATCTCAGAAGAGATTAAAAAGGATAAAAAACTGAAACTCACGGTGGAGCGGGTTGTAGAGTATCTCCTGAAAAACAACCTGGATGTGAAAAAGGTACTCCTGGACTACAAAGGGGCATCGTCGGAACTCCTGGACTATAAAAGCAAGTATGACATACATGTAATCGCAAACGGCGCATATTCCATAAATGACAACCCCAACAAGGTTCTGGCGCCTTATTATGGAAAGACTACGACAACGGGAAATGCCGGAGTAGGGCTCCAGAAACAATTCGATACAGGCACAACAGTAACAACGAGTTATACCGGGATATACCAGAAGTTCGACGGTTTGAGTAACAGGTCGCCGTTGTTTTTGAGCAACGAAGGGTATCAGTCGGGCATACGGATTGAGGTAAAGCAGGAACTGCTGAAAAATTTCATGGGCCAGTCCGACAGGCTCACTGAAAAGAAGCTGGCCAATTCTGAAAAGATGAACAGGCAGGTTGCCAAGTTCAGGCTTGCCGGCCTTCTGGTGGATGCGGTAATCGGATACTGGAATGTGGCAATAGCTGAGATGAACCTTGAGACCGGGAAAAAGCATCTGGACAGCACCATCGGCATAAGGGACCTTATTCAGAGGAACCTTAACCTGGGACTTTCCGAAAGGGAGGAGATCCTTGACTGGGACGGCAGGGTTATGGTTAGCAGAAATAATTTTGAGAGGGCAGGCAAGTTCCTTTTTGACGCCAGGCTTGGAGTCTACAGGATCCTTGACCTTGATTCAGGGCTCGATATCGAGATAGGGAGGACTTTCAGGACCACTCCCCCGGATGTTGAATATACCCGTGCGGTAAAGGACGCTTTTTTAAAAAGAATCGACTGGGGAAATCAGCAGACCATGGTGAAAAATGCCGAGCTTGAGTACCGGATCACCTATTCCGATCTCCTGCCGTCTTTGAGGCTGAAACTCTCTGCCGGCAACCAGGATTATGATCCTTTATATTCAAAGACATTCAATTCAGTAAACAGGGATTATTCAGCGGGCTTTGAGATGACCTATCCATTGGAAAATACCAGGGCCGAAGTAAAGCTGAGAAATGCCCGCCTTAATTACATGAAGGCCAGTGTGGATATGAAGTCCATGGAGAAATCGATAATTGATGAAATCGCATCTCTTGTCAAGGAGTGCGAGATAAGCTTCAGGATCTATGAACAGACAAGGAAGTCCAGGGAATATGCCCAGGAGTACTATTACCAGGTTTACAACAAGTTCAGAAGGGGACGGTACAGCGCAGTCCAGCTTAAACTTGCCCAGGACAGCTTTATCTCTTCCGAGCAGGAGGAGTTGAAGAACCTCATCAATTACAATATATCGCTGCTGAAAAGGGATTTTGCCAGGAATGTGATCTTTGAAAATCTCGGGATCGATATCGATGGAATTTTAAAGCGGGCCGATAACTGATATTAGTGTGGTCACTGTGCCTGAGCTGTAATATAGTCACCGCTCCCTATGATCAGGGAACCTACTGACGTGGTGGCAGTAAAATTCAATGTATAGATATCTGCTACTGGTGTAATATTTAATGTTGATGTAGAAACGCCGGTATTGGTATACAGGATATTATCCTTTTTTATCGTTATTGTATAATTTGCCTGCGATGCAGCTTTATAAATCATGATATTGAAGCTGGTAGATTTGCCGCTCAACTTCGAATCTGCTGCAAAGGCCTCATAACTTTCATTGTTCACTGCCCTGTTGACATAGACTGCTGAGCATGTCGATGATGCTGTGCATGATTCATTGATACTTGCATCGGTAAATGAGTATGCCTTGAGCGTTGATAAAGGCGTACTGAGGGTAAAATCCACTGTATTAAACCCTGTTACCCTTTTGCTGCTGTGGGATTTGGAACAGCCGGAAATAAAAAATGCAGCAGCTGATATGATGATGATAAATCCTTTTCTGTTCATTAAATAGACGGCTGTCCTTATCGATATAAAAAATCAGTTTAGGTCAAAATATATTCTGCCAATTATTTTAGTAAATACAAATTTTTTTGGAACAATTAAAAATCCGGAGTTCATTGGCAATTTTTATCCACCCGTTTAATATAAGCGTTGATAATGGCTATTCTTATCAAATATGATAAAAATTTCATGAGATTATGACTTTTTCTTGACTGAATCATGTTTTTATATTTTAATTGTACAAGCGATATAATTTTTCTGTTATTTTAGGTTTGAGGAGACATAAATTGAAAAAATTAGCTGTAATAATCATTATTTTGTTCATTGCTGCTACATCTGCCAGGGCTAATATTTTTTTAGATGTATTCGGCCTATACAATAATACCGGATATGCCAATAATCAGACTGCCCCTGGCCTTACACCTCCCTCTGTACCAGGATTTGCCGGAGGATTTAATGTAACCAGGGATGTAAGCCTTATTTTCAGGGGGTATAGCTCCAATCTCATAACAGATAACAATACCTTTGTAACCAGCGGGACATATACGGGGATGCCAAAAGAGAAAAAATATTACCATAAAGCATACAACGGCGGGTTGGAATATATTTATCCCATAATCATCCCATCTATAGACCAGGGCCTTGGATGGAGGAGTTCGATTCTTGCAGGATACTCGCAGACTGAAATTAAGAAATCGTCTAAAACAACGGCGACGCCGGCAGAGATAGCTGCAGGGGCATCTGGTTTTTTTAATGAAACCGAAAGCGACCGGGGATTGGCATTTCAGATAACAACAGGGATTCAGATCAATATTCTTCAGCATTTATCAGCGTTCCTGGACCTTGGTTATCATAAATCATTTTACATGAACGAATTTGAAAAAAAGAATATCAGCGGCTACCAGGTCATGCTGGGCGTCAGGGTTTATGCATTTAAGTTCAGGTCTATAGGTGAGGATTATTAAAAAATTATTAAAATTTTTCAATTACCTGTTTTTTAGAGACTCAGGGATAATTATAACTGAGTCTTTTTATTTGTATATGGGATCTTATTTTTTAAGGAATCCGTGTTAAAAATGTCAATTTTATTTTTTTCATTATTTAATGGATGTTTTTATAAAATTGTCAGTTTTTAAAATCAGTTCAGAAAAAAAATTGAAAAAAATTTATTAAAAAAGAGGGCGGCCATATAATTTTTATTTTATAAGGAACAAAAACCATTAAAAATGATCATATATATCAGCTAAATTTTATTATAGGAACGAGGTTTATTATGAATATAAACATTACCGGAAGGCATATCAACATTTCAAACAGGCTCAAAGAATACTCTGAAAAAAAGATAAAAAAACTGGAAAAATATTTTCATCAGCTCATTGATGCGCACCTTATTATGTATGTGGAAAAGTTAGAGCACGGTGCGGAAATTATAATAAACGGCGATGGCATCCAGTTTCACGGGAGGGAAAATGCCGCGGATTTTTTTTCCTCTATTGACCTGCTTTTCGAAAAAATGGAGAAGCAGATTGTAAAATTCAAAGAAAAGCATTCATCCCATAAAAATCTTCCCTATGATGCGGCCATTCCTCTGGAATTTGAAACTGACCTGGGCAAGGTCATCAATCTGTATCAGGTGAGCAACAAGCCCATTGATAAGATTGAGGCCTATCTCCAGATGAATCTGGATAAAAAGGATTTTATCCTGTTTAAAAAGGGGATAAACAAGCTTGAATCTGATTTTGATTATTCAAATAAGAGCTACGCCGTCATGTTTAAGGGCAATAAGGGAACAAAGCTGGTAAAAATTCTCTTTGAAAACATGAAGGAGCATAAGATTGACTTTGATAATTTTGTTGAATATGATCTCCAGGTGCTTGATGACTCCAGGACCAATCCAAATATTGAATTCAGAAAATGCCCGGATTGTTCAATCAGGAAATTTACCCTTGAAGAGGCGATCAGCAATATTGAGGAGTCAAAGGATCCTTTTATGACATTTTTCAATACTGAATCGCAATTTTTTAATATCATCTATAAGTCGGGCAGGGATTTTAATGTGCTTGTGCCTGCATTTTAAATTGATGCACGTATTTTTATAGAACCGCCATGGAAAAAAAACTGATATTAAAAAATCTGCTTGAGAAGGATCATGATATTAAGCTTCGTATTATCGCCGGAAGCGGAGGTTTGAATAAAGAGGTTAAGGTGGGTGATATAAACAGGCCCGGCCTGACCCTGGCAGGTTTTTATGATTTTTTTGCCAGTGAAAGGATGCAGATATTCGGACTGGGCGAGTATGCCTATATGATGAACCTCTCCAGGGAGGAAAAGATGGAGAAGTATGGAAAATTTTTCTCCTTTAATGTCCTCTGCTGCGTTTTCACACATAATGAAATGCCCGATGACCTGTTCATTGAATATGCAAACCGGGGCAATACACCAGTCTTCATAACCGAGAGCCAGACCACCAGGTTTACAACATCCCTGCTCCATATACTCGATGAGTACTTCGCCCCTTGCGTAACCCTTCACGCGACACTGGTTGATGTCTTCGGGATCGGCGTCCTCCTCTTTGGTAAGAGCGGTGTCGGTAAAAGCGAAACTGCCCTGGAGCTTATAGAGAGGGGCCACAGGCTGGTTGCCGATGACATGGTGACCATAAGAAAAATCGGCGAAACACTTCTCAGCGGCAGCAGTTCTCCAATGCTTCAGCACCATATGGAAATCAGGGGCCTCGGCATAATCAACGTGAGAGAAATTTTCGGGATCAGGTCAGTGAGAAATGAGAAATGGATAGATATCGTGGTGCTGCTGGAGGAATGGGACAGCAAAAAGGAGTATGACAGACTCGGGTTTGAAGAGAGAAATTATACAATCCTCGATGTTGAAATCCCCTATATCATAATACCGGTACGGCCCGGCAGAAATATCCCTGTTCTGATTGAAACAGCTTCATTGAACCAGAGGCTCAAGAAGCACGGCATATTCTCTGCGATTGAATTTGACAAAAGGATTCAGAACTGGGTTCAGGCAGAGGATGTTATCATAAAATGAATGAGCGTGAGGTTGTTGTTAAAAGTAATGCCGGCGTCCATGCCAGGCCTGCGATGATGCTTGTCAGAGAGGCAATGAAATTTCCATGCAGCGTAAAATTAATAAAGGGCGAGGTTGAAGCTGATTGTAAGTCGATAATGTCGGTACTTGGGCTTGCAATCATTACCGGCACCACGCTGAAAATACGGGCAGAGGGTGAAGGGGAGGATGAAGTTGTTGCGAATATTGTAAAGCTGATTGAGAGTGACTTCAAGGCCAATTGATAATAAATTTTATCCATTCAGCATGAAAAGAATTTTTTATAAAAGCAGAATTAAGTTGGATGAAATTGCCCTGGAGGACTTTATTTTTCTTCTTGGAATTTTCATTTTTTTTACCATTCTTATAATCGGCCTGTTTCCCGGGAGTGAATCGGGCCTCGTTCTCAACAGGGATTTTTTTATTTTCACAATAATGACCATCCCGATTATTGCCGCCATATACTTTATCGTCATGTCTTTCCGTAGAACGTTTTACAGGGAATCGATGTTTGTCGATTCAAGCATCAGGAACAAGATGGCCCTTGCCTTTGTGTTTGTTGCCGTTCTTCCCGCCCTCATCATACTCCTTGTTTCAAATAATTTTATCAACAAGGCATTTACTAATATTTATACTGATAAGACCAGCAGGGCGCTCAGGGAGTCAATAGTTCTCGCCGAGAAAAATATTGACGATTTCATAGATATTTTTGAGGATGAATCGGTTTTACTCAGCAGGTCTCTCAAAAATGAAAAAGCCGGTTACATTTTAAGCTGGGATGCGAGGGAGCAGCTGAGAAAGAAATATGACGCAAAAAATATTTCAATGCTTTTTTTCATGATTGAAAAAAAGGGGAAGTCGGTTGTCTTCAGGGACCTTGACTCCGGCGGTGAACAGGACAGCATGAAAAAGGAGATCATTGATTTTGTTGCGACATCTGATTTTTCGGGTACAGACAGGATAGACAGAGTAAATATCGGCGGCAGGGATATTCTCATAGATTCAATAATTCAAAGCAATATGGCGTTGACCCTTCACCGGGATATCCCTCCGGACATCATCGGGAAGAGGGATTTTTTTATAAGGTCTTTCACGGATTACAAAAGGTATGAAACAATAAAGCTTTTTTTCAAGGAGAATGTCGGAATTTTCATGCTTGTGCTTTCTATCGTTATTGTAGTTGTATCGATCCTGATAAGCCTCGCCCTGTCTAAAAACATTACCAGGCCGGTCATGGAACTTGTCGACGCAGCCAAACAGCTCTCATACGGGAATTTCAAGATCAGGCTCTACCGGAAATCTAATGACGAGCTTGGACTTCTCTACAAAGCATTTAACCACATGGTTATGGAGCTGGACGGCAACAAAAGGCTTATGTACCAGAAACAGAAGCTGGAGGCCTGGCGTGAAATGGCAACAAAGCTCGTTCATGAGATAAAAAATCCCCTGACGCCAATAAGGCTTTCCGCGGAAAGGATGAGGAGAAGGTTTCTTGAAAACCATAAGGATATTGATACAATTATTGTTTCCGGTTCTGAGACGATCATAGAGGAGGTTGACGCCCTCATGGCCCTTCTCAAGGAGTTCACGAATTTTGCCAGGCTTCCGGTGATGAAGCCTGAACAGACCGATATAAACCGCCTCGTCGAGAACTGTGTCAATTTTTTTTCCGGCCATGAAAATATTAAATTCACGGTAACCATGGACCCCGGAATTTCTCATGCGAATATCGACAAGATCCTCCTGAGGCAGGCAATTACAAATTTGATTCAGAATTCAATTCATGCGGTGAAGGAGAGAGGAAACATCTCGGTCATTACTGAGCTTGTAGTTGTCAACTACCTGAAACATGTGAGGATCAGGATTTTGGACGACGGGATCGGCATTGATGAAAGTGAAATAGAGAAGATATTTGAGCCGGGCTATTCAAAAAAGGCGGGAGGAACGGGCCTCGGCCTTCCGATTGTCGAGATGATTGTATTTGAGCACAACGGCAAAATTTCCTGCAAGTCGGAGAAGGGGAAGGGAGCCGAGTTCTCTATCGATCTTCCAATTGAATAAGAAAAAGGTAAAATGATATGTCAAAATTAATGATCATAGATGATGAAATTAATATCATAAAGACGCTCAGATCGATCCTTGAGGATGAGGGGTATGACATTGTTTCAGGCGGGAGCGGAAGCGAGGCATTCTCAATTCTGGAGGGAGGGGACATCGACCTGGCAATACTCGATATCTGGCTGCCTGATATCGACGGGATCGACCTTCTGCAGAAGATTAAGGAGACCAGAGCCGATCTTGCGGTGATCATGATTTCCGGCCACGGCTCAATAGACATAGCAGTAACATCAACCAAGATGGGGGCCTTTGATTTCATCGTTAAGCCCCCGTCCATGGAGAGGGTCATCACATCAGTTAAGAATGCCCTTGAGCAGACAAGGCTCAAAAAAGAAAATTTAAAACTGAAGCGCAAGTCATATGGCGAGGATGATATGATCGGCAGCTCGCCAAAAATAATGGAGATACGGGAAATCATTGAAAAGGCTGCGAAGACCAATGCAAGGGTATTCATCACTGGTGAGAGCGGAACCGGGAAGGAGCTCATTGCAAGGGCAATATACCAGAATTCCAACAGATCGGAGATGCCTTTCGTAAAGGTGAACTGCGCCGCCATCCCCGATGACCTCATAGAGAGCGAGCTCTTCGGTCATGAAATGGGTGCATTTACCGGGGCTATAAACAGGAGAAAGGGAAAGTTCGAGGTGGCCAACAAGGGTACTATTTTTCTGGATGAGGTCTGTGACATGAGCCTGTCAGTTCAGGCCAAGGTGCTCAGGGTATTACAAGAGCAGCAGTTCGAGCGTGTCGGCGGGAACGAGGAGGTCAATGTTGACGTACGGGTCATAGCTGCAACGAACATTGACATACGAAAGGCCATTGAGGAGAACAAGTTCAGGGAGGACCTCTATTTCAGGCTCAATGTAATACCTATACTGGCCCCTTCCCTTGCCGACAGGGCTGAGGATTTACCGTTTCTTGTAGAATATTTCATGAACAAATTCTCGGTGGAGCACGGGATCGGGCTGAAGGATATCGATGAACCGGGGATGAATTTTCTTGTCTCCTATGGTTGGCCGGGAAATGTCCGCGAGCTGAAGAATATTATTGAACGCCTCCTCATCATGGTCCCCAGAGAGGTCATAACCGGGGCGGATATCAAAAAGTACATTGAGTCCTATGATTATGACGACATCATGGGGAAGGAAATATCATCGCTTAAAAATGCTAGGCAGGATTTTGAAAAAAATTACATCATCACTGTTCTGAGAAAAAATGACAGGAATATAACACAGGCCTCAAAGGATCTTGGAATAGAGAGGACCAATCTGCACAGAAAGATTAAACTCTACAATATTGATCTCGATAAGATATAGGACGGGATTATGCTATCGTCAATGTTAAAGCTCAGAATTTCAGGAAGGCTTATCCCCTGTTTCAGAGGGAGTGACGAGCTTGACTACCTGCACAGCTGGCTCCGCGGCCGGGAGACTGACGCCCCGGAGAAATCCGGGCCTGTTGACATTCCTGCAATGATAAAAGGATGCAGCATATGCGGTGACGGACTTGAAAAAAAAGCCGGCATCGGCAGCGGAAACAGCAGGGTCATTATTATCCTGAACCATCCCAGCCTTGTGAGCATGGATGAAAGAGAGAGGTACAGGAAAGAATCATCAGAGATGATGAAAAAAATGATACACTCCATCGGACTTGACTACAGGGAATGCTATATGACCAACCTTATTAAATGCGAAATCAGGGATTCCTTTCTCAAACCGAGCAGCCTTCTGGATGCGTGCAGGGGCCTCCTTTGCGCCGAGATTAACAGCATGGACCCCCTTGTTGCCATTGTTATGGGCGACATAATCCCCATGCAGAAGATTGTATCAGAGTTTTCCGGAATTGCATGGTTCAATGTGGATCACCCGGTGACACTTATAAAGAATTTAGAATTAAAAAAACGCGCCTGGAGCACCCTGAAGCTTGTCATGGGTAAGCTTGATGAACTTAACCTCCGGTAACAGATTTCACATTATCTCATTTCAGGAATAGACTGACCATGTTTGCCGATGTCTACGTATCATCCCCTGTTGAAGGGGTATTCACTTATAGGATACCGGAATCACTGAAGATTTTGCCGGGCATGAGGGTATTGGTAAATTTCGGAAGACGCACGGCAACAGCTTTTACAATTAATGTTCATGACAATGCCCCTGCGGATGTTGTGATAAAGGATATACTATCGGCAATTGACCCGGGGCCTATTTTTGACGGCAAGCTTGTTGAACTTGCCCGTTTCGTTTCATCGAACTACCTCTCATCACCGGGTGAGGCCCTGGCAATGGCCCTGCCGTCCGGGCTGAAGCCTTCCGGCAGGCGCAAAACGGAGATCGATTTCAATGGGCCTGCCTCCATCACCCTGTCAGAGGAGCAGGGCAAAATTTTTAATGTCATACTGGATCTCTATGCAGGCGGGTCGCTCTATCACCTCCTTTTCGGCATCACAGGGAGCGGCAAGACCGAGATTTACATTGAAATCTGCAGGCACTTTACCAGGGCGGGAAAATCGGTAATTTTCATGGTGCCGGAAATTTCCCTGTCGTCGCAGATATTTCAGAGGCTCAGCGCCGTATTCGGCAATGAACTCATCGTGTACCACAGCGGGCTGCCGGCAAGCCAGAGGCTCCATGGCTGGATGCAGTTTTATGCAGGCGAAAAGAAAATTGCCGTGGGGACCAGGTCTTCCGTGTTCCTGCAGTGCCCCGGGCTTGGCGCGATAATAATCGACGAGGAGCACGACGGATCATACAAGGAGAACAGCACGCCGAGATACAATGCCAGGAGGATAGCCTTCTATAGAACAAAAACCGAAAATTCTCTCCTCCTTCTCGGGTCGGCGACCCCGTCGGTGGAGACGCTGTATGCATCGGAGCGCGGCAGCCTGAAGCTCCACAGGCTTGAGAAAAGGTTCGGGAATGCGGCGCTCCCTGAAATAGAAATTGTAAAAATTTCATCCATGAAGTCCCCTGTCTCCTCTCTGCTGAAGCTATATACAAAGAAGGCCGTTGACAGCGGACATCAGGCCATATACCTTCTCAACAGGAGGGGGTTCGCGCCTTTTGTCATCTGCAATTCCTGCAGCCATGTTATTGTCTGCCCTGACTGCGCCATAAGCCTCAACTATCACCGTGACGGATTTATGCTCTGCCATTACTGCGGTTACCGGAAGCCTCTCCCGCAGAAGTGCGGGAAGTGCGGTTCAGAAGAATTGGATAAGGTGGGCTCTGGAACACAGAGGGTTGAGGAGCTCATGGAAAAGAACTACAGTGATTTCCGGATTTTCCGCCTCGACAGGGACAGCGCCAGGAAAAAGGGTACCGCGGCTGATATGATAGGCAAAATGAAAAGGGGCGAGGTGGATATTCTCCTGGGGACGCAGATGGTGGCAAAGGGGTTTGATTTTCCCGGGGTAACTGTCGTCGGCATTCTCCTGGCCGACATAGGATTGAACATCCCCGACTTCAGGGCATCGGAGCGGATCTTTTCACTTCTCGTTCAGGTGGCAGGGAGGTGCGGCAGGGGGGAACACCGTGGCAAGGTGGTGCTCCAGACCCTGAATGATGAACTCGATTTTTACCGGTTTGTAAAAAATCACGATTATTACGGCTTTTATCAATGGGAGCTCATGAACAGAAAGGCCCTCTCCTATCCTCCCTATTCCAGGATAATCCGACTCCTTGTACGGGGGTTTGATGAAAAAGTCGTGGCCGATTCCATTAAAATTTTAAAAGGTGAACTGGAGTGTAACATTGCCAGGGCCGGGAGCATCATATCGATCATGGGCCCCTCTGCAGCGCCCTTTGCCAGGATCGGAAAAAATTTCCGTCACCACATGCTCCTGAAATCCGTGGATGGGGAGGCCATGAAATCAGCTGTTTCTGAATCGAGGAAGGTTCTTGCAGGGAAAAGGGTTTATCTTGAGATCGATGTTGACCCCCAGGACATGCTCTGAGGAGTTTTTGCATGTTTTCTTTGACATGGCCCGGTTTTTTTCCTATGTTTACATGTGCCGGACTGTCGATTATTAACTGAGGATACCTGGATTAATAATATCAGGATATCCCTCTTAAACAGCAGATTATAATAAAAAAAATTGCCTTTTTATTATAATCATATGTAATAAATAAAAGGCATCACTAATAATAATTTTTAATTCCGGGAATTCCTGATATGTGCGAATTCAATCGTAAATGCTAATTTTTACAGTGATCTAAAAAAATCGATACAGGTAGTACCATTGGGAAAATTAGTTAAAATTCAGGACAACATAAACAGGAAGAAAAAAGATTCCGAAGCCCTGGTCAGGAGTAAAAATTCCAAAATAAAAGACCTGCAGATGGATGTTCAGAGGCTGAACGGGCAGATCAAGGGTTTAACCCAGAGCATTGATACCATAAACGGCCTTTATCTTGAATCGGCACAGGCATCGGTAGACCTGCTGTCAGACCTGGAATACCACAAGTACAAGGCAAGCTTTGTCGATTATTCAATACGGCACACATCGAGTTATGAAAAGCTCAGGCAATGCATCAACGCCATCATTAAATATTTTCTCCATGAATTGAAATGCTGCAGCATATCAATTTCATACACCGGTGTGAATAAGAAAATCATAGAAATCCTGACGAAGAAATCATCAAGAAACCATGGGCATATGCCGGGATTTTCAGGGGAAAAGTGCAATATTTACAATATGAAATTGGTTGACATCCTGTTTCCTGAAAGGGTCATCGGCAAAATAACCGTGGGCAGGGAGCCCTACAAGGACAGGAGAAAGGAAAAGGCCTTTGGAATGAAAGTTAAGAAGGAGATCCTTTTTGTCAAAAGGCTGCTGGAAAATCTGATCTCGGAAATACACAACAAGGAGCTTGCAGTAAAGGATGCCCTTACCGGACTTTACAACAGGAAATACCTTGATGAAAAACTGACTGACAATTTCAACAGCGTTGACCTTTTTTCCGGTCTCGATGCCCAGGAACATATGGTTTTGAGCATCATCATGGGAAAGGACCCCAAACCCTACAGCATGATCCGCGATCTCTTTTTTGCCGAGAGCAAGGGGAAGGATGAGTTCCTTCTCCAGAAGATTCTCCTGAAGCTGTCCGGGTTGAACATGATAACAAAGAGCAGCGATAAATACCTTAACCAGCTTACAGATCATTATTCTTTTATCAATTCAAAAAAGGATTATACCCTTTATGTGGCCATGTTTGACCTTGACCATTTTAAGGATGTGAACGATAACTGGGGCGGGCACGGCATGGGGGATATGGTCCTGATAAACTTCGCGTCAATAGTAAAAACTTATATACGGACCACTGATATTGCCGTAAGGCAGGGAGGTGAGGAGTTCATAATAATTTTCAGCCGCGCCATGTCCATGACAAAAATCTGGGAGGTCCTGGAAAGGATCAGGCAGGTGTGCGAAAGTTCCTTAATCGTGAAGTACAAGGGGAGGGAGAGGAATGTAACCGTGTCTATCGGGCTCACGCAGATCAACAAGCTTGATTATAATATCCATCAGCTGACCAGCAGGGTGGACAAGGCCCTTTATATGGCTAAAAAAATGAGAAATAAGATTGTTGCCGTTGATGAGGATTATGACGGATATTATAAAATTGACATGTAAAGGGTATCATCGGGATAAATCCTGTTCCATCTTAATTCATTTTATCGAAAAATTTTCCATCCTTCCACATACCGCTTTTAACCAACCCGTCTGGAAAGGTCATGGTACCGAACCCGTCCATGAGGTTGTTCTTCCATTCCCCTTCATATATTGAACCGTTGGTGAAGCTATATATTCCTTTGCCGGTAATACTACCCCGGGTGAAGTCGCCTTCATAAAAACTGCCGTCACTGATAAATAATCTGCCATGCCCGTGCATTGTGTCATCCTTCCAATCGCCTTCATATCTGTTTCCCATGTCCATCTGGAAGATTCCGGTCCCGTCCCTCAAATCGTCCTTGAATGTACCTTCATATTTTGATCCGTCCTCAAGATCCAGGGTCCCGAAACCGTTTTTTTTCCCGTTTTTCAGCTCACCCTTGTAAATTCCAGCCTGTTTCATTTTTGCCCCTTTGATTTCATTTAACAGCAGCTTTTAAAAATGTAAGGTTTTGAAAGAGGCGCGTCAATTTAAAATTTAATTTTACGGAAATAAATATTTTCAGTTAATCAAAAAAAGGCTTGAACATTTACTCCGACAAATAATTTTATATGTTATATAATTATTTGAGGTTCCCTTTTACATTATGTCATAGAGCTGCAGGCATAATAAATTTTATTTTGTCTATTTAAATAAAAATGACCATTATTAAACAAATTATTAAATGGATTTTTTCCCATAAAAAAATTGTATTTATATATATTCCCGCACTCTGCTCTTTTTTATTGTCCCTGTATATTTTTATCATCTATCTGAACTGGAAACAGGACAGGGAAAAAGCAATGGCAGTTCTTTCCCGGTATAAAAAGCTGATTGACCGTACCGAAGAGCTGAGAAAGGGGCAGATATACAGCTATAGCGATGTGGATCTTACTGCCAAGGTTGTCGATATCCCTACAAGGATTTATGACAGGAACAATGAAATAATAGGAGAATTTTTTGAGCAGAAGAGGGAGATTGTTCCATTCAGTTATATTCCCGAATGGCTTGTGAAAGGGGTCATTGCAAGCGAGGACAGGGAATTTTACAGGCACAATGGAATAAGCTATAAGGGGATTCTCCGCGCTTTTTTTGTGAACATAGCGCATTTCGGCGTTGCCCAGGGAGGCAGCACCGTAACGCAGCAGCTCGGAAAGGTGCTCTTTACCGATATGGTGAGAAGTTTAAAGAGGAAGGTTTACGAGACTTTTTCCGCCATTGACATTGAGAAGCTGTATGACAAGCAGGACATCATGTCAATGTATCTCAACCTGATTTATTTCGGGAACGGCGCATACGGCGTGGAATCGGCAGCGAAGATGTTCTTCGGTACCTCGGTGAAGTCGCTGAGTGAAGTGGAATGCGCCATGATTGTGGCCACCATATCGAGCCCCAGGATCTACTCTCCTCTCCTTAACCTTAATAACTCGGTGAAAAAAACCAGGCGCATACTGGAGTCCCTTGTGGACGCCGGTTATTTAAAGAGCGCGGCCGCTGAATACCGGTTCAAGCAGTTTATAAAGAAATGGGACATCAAATTTGACGGAGAGAACAGGGCCCTATCCTCGCTTATCGGCAGATTTGTCTACAGCACCTACCGGGTGAACAGGTCCCCGTTTTTTAATGAGAGTATCAGGCGGATTCTTGTCAGGAAATTCGGTGAAGAGGTGGTTAAAAAGGGGGGCCTTACCGTATACACCACCATTGAGGCGGAAAAGCAGGATGCCGCGGTGAAGAGCCTCAGGCTCGGAATAGAGAACCAGAGGAATTACCACTCAGCCCTGGCAAAAAAACTGGGCAATTCGAAAAACGGTGAACTTGAATTAAGGAAAAGTAAAAAAATAGAAGGGGCCCTTGTGTCGATGAATCCTGAATCCGGCGAGATTATCAGTTATGCCGGCGGATATGAATTCACGGTATCGAGCCAGCTCGACCATGTTGAACAGGTGGAAAGGTCCCCTGGCTCATCCATAAAACCGGTAATTTATGCCGCAGCCATAGAGAACAGGGACATCACTGCATCTACTATATTTGTTGATGAAAAGACCGTATTCAAGGGCGGGTATGCCCCGTCCAATTATGACAGCACCTTTGAAGGGAGGATGATTGTCCGTGAGGCTCTCCGTAAATCGGTGAATATCGTAGCAGTAAAGGTCCTTGAAAAGACCGGCTACGACAGGTCCTTTGAAATAATACAGAAGAGCCTCGACCTGCCCGGAGATGAGTTCGGCAGAAGGTTCAGGAAAACACTCTCCTTTGCGCTTGGAGCTTACGAGCTCTCGCCCCTTGAGAATGCCGTTCTGCACTCCACCATAGTCAACGGAGGCAAGTTTGTTAAACCCTACGGCATCAGGTTTGTGAAGGACTACAATGGAAACATCGTATGGAACAATGAAGAGGCCGTGCAGGCTGATATCAGCGAAGCGAGAAAGAGGATCGGGAAGATTATCGACCCCGTTTCCTGTTCCATCATTTTGTCGATTCTTATCGACCCCCCCTATTCTCCGTTACAGGGCAGAAAATTCAAATTTGATACAGCGGCAAAGACAGGGACCAGCTCAAACCACAATGACGCCTGGGTTGCGGGTTACGTAAAGGACATGGTTACCGTGGTATGGATCGGAAACAGTGAAGGGGCCATATCCCTGGGGAATGGAAGGAGCGGCGGCATAGTTGCCGTGCCTGTATGGGCCAATTACCTGGCGGAAATATACCGGAAGGGCGGCCCTGGAAATTTTGCCCTGGCCGAGGACGGTATTTCAAGGGAGAGAATCTGCCTTGACTCCGGTGAGGTTGCAGGAAAAAATGGGGAATGCCCCAGGGTATTCCCGGGCCAGCTCTACTATTCAGGAACGGAGCCCGGGAGATATTGCCGCCTGCATGTGAAGGAAGAGGCCGGGGATAAAACATCAGCCCCCGGCAGATAAAGGAAAATTATGACAGACAGAATCCTGATCACCCTATCCCTGATACTCCTGGCCCTGACGAACCTCTCCTTCAGCTGGCCCCTGAGAAACGCGTCCGTTACATCAACCTTTGGCGAATCGAGGTGGGATCATTTTCATGACGGGCTGGATATGATATCGGAGTCCGGAAAGATATATCCCGTTGAACAGGGGAGCCTCCTCTATTTCTGGGACAAGGCGGCATTTCCCCTGGAAGAATATCCCTGTATCGGTAATTTCAAAGTATTAGGGCATGATGGGGGGAAATTTTCTTTCTACATCCATCTCGATGACGGCCATGTTCAGAAAAAATCCTACGGGAAGGATGATAGTTTAGGGCTTGTGGGCAATACGGGCCGCTCATACGGGAGGCATCTCCATCTTGCAATTTTTGATTCCAAAAACAGGTCATCGGTGAACCCTCTCATGGAATTGCCGGGCATTGCGGACAGGAAGGAGCCGAGGATTGGCGAGATGCTGATAAAAATCGGCGATAAGTATATAACGCTGAAGAACAATGCCCAGATACGGCTTACACAGCACTTCCCGCTGCTCATAAAAGTTGAGGACAGCATAAGGGGGAGTGAAAGGCTCGGCGTGTACAGGCTTACCGTATATGCCAATGAAAAAAAGATGGCTGATTATGACTTCAGCAGGGTTGTCCCGTCGGAAAAGGGTTTCCGGATAAGCGGAGCGGACTATGAAGGCATATACGACCAGATGGGGTACTATAAAGTTGACGGCATCAGGTACCAGCAGGGTAAAAATGAGTTCAGGGTGATTGCATCGGATTTTGCCGGGAATACTTCGGAAAAAATTTATACTCTGAATGTTAATCTTGATATGAAATAGGCGTTGGAAGAGGACTGCTCTAACGGGTAATCATCATAGTATTCAGGAGGGAATTCATGGCAAATATCCTGCCATATATCAGAAGGAAGATGAATATGAAACAGAATGACCTGGCCAGGGCGCTGAAGGTGTCGCCCTCATATTTATGCAAAATTGAAAACGGGTCAATGGAACCGAATGAAAAATTCATGGTCAGCTGCGCGGAATATCTGAATATGCCAAGGCTGATACTTTTCCCGGAGAAAGTTGTCAGGGAAAAAATAGGGAAAATGGAATCCAGTCTCTCCAATAATATATGGGCAGCCAGGCAGCAGAGGGGGATTAAACAGTATGAGCTCGCGCGGCTCCTGGAATGTTCTCCTTCATATCTGTCAAAGATTGAGAAGGGCCTTCAGAAACCGGGCCATGGCTTCAAGGCGAAATGCGCGAAGATCCTAAAAAAGAAGATTAATGAACTTTTTATATAAATAAACCATGCAGTCCTATTCCCTGGAAATATTTATCATCATACTTTTTGCGCTGTTATCCGCTTTTTTTTCAGCATCGGAGACAGCCCTGTTCTCCCTCAAGAGGGCCGACCTCCACAGGTATTCCCATTCGGAATTTTCTCTACTCAGGCAGATTGCCGCAATAATGACAAAGCCCCAGAATATCCTTATCACAATATTAATCGGAAACCTTTTTGTGAACTTCATCATTTCGGCGCTTACGACGAAAATCATGCTTGACCACTACAGTGAATACGGGCATTTTATTTCCATCGGGATTGTAACGCCGATCATGATCATATTCTGTGAGATATCCCCGAAGATCATCTCCATAAATTTCTATGAATCCGTTTCAAAAAAGATATACCCCCTTCTCAATATATTTCATAAATTATTTTTTCCCCTGAGGATTGTCATTTTTCTGGCAATGGACTTTATGATCCGGGCATTTAAGCTGAAGGGGCAGCAGAAGAAAATTACCGAAGATGAACTCGATATCGCCATAAATGAAGGCGAAAAGGAGGGCATCATTGACAGGGAAGAGGGGGAATTCATGAAGAATGTTCTCCGCTTTTCAAGGAAAAACGGCGCCAATATCATGTTCCCGAGAAACAGGGCCGTATTCATATCCGTTGACGCAACCATAGAAAGCGCAATGAAGGTATTTCTTGATTCCGACATCATCAGGGCTCCGGTATACAAGGATGACATTGACCATGTCGTCGGCATGCTCGATTCAAAGGAGCTGATCCCCTATTTTCTCGGGATGAAAAAAGCAAAGCTTATCAAAAGGTTTATCCGTAAAATTGAATTTTATCCTTCTTCCATCGAGCTGAACGACCTCCTGAATGAATTTCTGGAAAAGCGGATCCAGCTTGCCGTGATGGTTGATGAATACGGCGGCACCGACGGGATTGTCTCGCTGAACTCAATACTTTCAGAGCTCATGGGCAAAAAGTTCAGCAAGTGGGATGTGGATACCAGGCCCGATATAAGGATATCGGCGGATGATGTCTCGGTTATTTCCGGAGAGATGCAGATAGATGATTTCAACTTTTTTTTCGGGCAGAAACTCATGAGCAGCGATTCGGACACCGTGGGCGGGTATATTATCGAAAAAGTAAGCAATTTTCCGAAGAGGGGGGAAAAGATTAAAATAGGGGGATTAACCCTCCGCGTCAGGTTCATCAGAAAGAACAAGATTGAAACAATAGATGTTATTCACAGGAAAACCAGGAAGGAGTGATTATTGGAAACGTATTATTACAAGCTCATGGTCCCGGTATTGTTCCTGCTCTCACTGTTTTTTTCAGGGGCTGAAACGGCAGTAGTATCAGCAAACAGGATGAGGCTTGAATCTTTTTTGAGAAACGGGAATAGAAGGGCAGGCAGGGCCATTTTTATCCTGGATAACATTGAGGACGCCGTTGGGATGCTCCTCATAGGGAATAACATCGCAAACATCGCTTCTACTGCCTTCATCACATACATCGGGACAAAGGAGTTCATGCTCAATGAACAGCAGCTGGTGGGAGTGACAGTGATACAGACCGTGATCTTTCTTATATTCTGCGAAGTGACTCCAAAGGTTATAGCCAGGTCCAAGTCGGAAAAATTTCTTATGTTTTTTTCCTATCCGGTGATCATGCTCATGATCATCTTCAAACCCTTCAACAAGGTTTCTCTCTTCTTTGCAAAGATGGTGAAAAAAGCCATGAAGGTCAAGGAATCGAGGAATTTAATAGTCAGGTCAAAGGATGAACTCGACTTCCTTTTTAAACTCGGCCACAAGGAGGGGCTTTTTTACGAAGACCACCAGGTATATGTCTCGGAGATACTTTCTTTCAAGGACCTGAGGGCAATAGAGATTATAACGCCCACTGTGGATATTATTTCCATCAGCCTGGACGGAACCCTGAAAAAGCTCGTTGAGATCATTGATAACAGCAGTTTTTCAAGAATTCCCGTGTACCGGGACAGGGTCGACAACATCATCGGCTATATTTTTTACCGGGATATTTTAAAAAAGAAAGGGATACGTTCACTATCAGAAATAATGACAAGGCCCTATTATATACCCTCGTCAAAGAACATATTTGAACTCTACCAGGAGATGTATGAAAACTCAATTCCCATTGTTTTTGTAGTCAATGAACATGGAGGTGTTGTGGGGATGATCACCAAGGAGGATATCGCCGAGGAGGTTGTCGGCGAGATTCAGACCAGCGACCACCACGAAGGTGAATTGATCATGATGGCCAACGAGAGGAAATACATTTTGTCAGGGGATCTGGATATAGAGTATTTTCAGAGATATTTTTCCATTCCCGTTGAGAAAAAGGGATTCGAGACAATTGCAGGATTCATGAGCTATCACCTCAGGAAGATACCTAAAAAAGGCGACCGGCTCAGGTATGGAAACTGTACCTTTATTGTGGATGAAGCTACAGAGCGTTCCGTGGAAAAAATAATAATTCTTCTTGATGAGAAGAACGGGAAGCCCTGAACCCCCGGAAGGGGTGTCAGCCCTTCTTTATCATCGGCCCCAGGTCCCTGCCGCCGAATATATGGACATGGAGATGAAAGACCTCCTGGTGGGCGTCCCTGCCGTTATTGATGAGGATCCTGTATCCGCTTTCGTCAACATCTTTGATCTTCACCACCTCTTTTACTGCAAGGAAGATATCCGACATGATTGCGCTGTTTCCGCTGTTGATATCATTTAAATCAACAATGTGTTCCCTGGGTATAACCAGTGTATGGGCCGGTGTCAGGGGGTTGATGTCGTCAAAGGCAAGAACCTTTTCATTTTCATAGACTTTTTTTGCCGGTATCTGCCCGGAAGCAATTTTACAAAAAATACAATCCATAGATGTCTCCAGAAATTGCACGCCCTCACCCCCGACTCGTCGAGCGCTTTTCGAACATCGAACAGCAGGATGCGGTGAATGCCGAAACGCGACAGGACGTCGCAAAAAGCTTTGGCCTGTCCGCGCTCGACACTAAAGCATCCTGCTTGTCGGCAGTGCGCTTTTTCGACCTCCTGTCGGCGCACTGCACTAAAGCATCCTGCTTGTCGCCTCTCCCAGAATGGGGCGAGGGGAGTCTTTGGCATGTTAATAAAATTTCATTCATTCACTCAGAAAATAAAGGATACTATTTCAATCAGAATTAATCAAGCATTTTTTGTTTTAGGAAAAAAAGGAAAAGTAAAATATTTTATGGCCATTTACTGAACTGAAAGAAATTTGGCTTGACACATGAGAATATTTTGATATATTGTTGACGATGTGTGATACTTCCGTATTGCAAAATATAAAATTAATTTGGAGGAATTGAATGAAAATATTGTATCAATTAATGAAAAAATTCTCTCTCTCTCTCTCTCATAATCATTTTTTCCAGTTTTAATATCATCGGTTGTGCTACAATAACTAGAGGAAGTGAAGAAGCATTAGCGATAAATTCAAAACCTACAGGTGCAATGGTTCTAATTAAAAATACTGAAGATGGGACTGAAATATTTAAAGGATTAACTCCAACCGCTGTAAAACTTAAAAGAAAAGGTAATTATTCAGTAAGAATTGAAAAAGAAGGTTATGAAACATTGTTAATTAATGTAACAAATCAAAAATCAGATACAGGAGGGGTAGCAACTGCTGGAAAATGTCTTGCTGGAGGCTGTATAGGATTTGGAATTGACCATAGTACAGGTGCAGGATTAAATCTAATACCCAATCCAATAAATGCTGAATTAGTTATTACAAAGTGACCAACGCATCGGCTAAAGCTGAAGGCTTCTGTTTCGGCTTTAGCCGAATAAATGTCATCCTCAACCTGAAAATTGTCATCTACGGGTTCTTTTCCTTGCTCCTCAATATATTATAGGATGATCTCATCAGTTATATTTCATGATGATACTACAAAATATCCCCGAGTCCACAGATGACGACCCCAAAATTGATGACTCAGTTCAATGTATTCTGTTAATAATTTGATGGCGTAACAAACGCCTGACCCTATAAAAAAAGAGCATTCTGATAAATAACATGCGGCAGCTGACAGCAGCCGGATGAGAAGGTTTTGGCTGCCGCGTTTTCTGATGATTATTAACTTGACATTTCCATTTATTTATGAGAAATTGATGAAATGGATCTATGGAGGAGTTATGATAATTGAAAATCGAAATAACGAAATAATAATTCGCATTCCGGCGAATATTGACATAAATATATCTCAGGATTTTATTGAGTATGTGCATGTAAAGAGTATTCTTTCCGGGAGCAGCGCCTCACAGGAAGATATTGAAAAAATTTCTGATGAAATCAATAAATTATGGTGGGAAAAAAATAAAACCAGGTTTATTAAATGAGGGTTGTCATTGACACCAATATACTCATAAGCGCTTTAATCAATCCAGCAGGCAAAGAAGCTGATATACTTTTAAATCCTCTTTACGAATATGAAAAATATAGCTGCTATTTTCTATTTGTTGAAATATTAAAACATAAAGATAAACTTCTTAAGTTTTCGAGTTATAAAGAAGTGGATTTTCTCGAGCTATATTATTGTATCTTAAGAAAATTGAAATTTATCAACGAAGAGCACATCCCTTTCCGTATCTGGGAGCAAGCTTTATTCATTACAAAAGATATAGATGAGAATGATACTCCGTTTGTAGCTCTAACTATTTACTTGGATGGTATTCTCTGGTCGGGTGATAAAAAAATTATGAAATGTCTTGAAAAAAAGGATTTTAATAAGTATATAACGACAAAAGATTTGATCGTTTTATTGGAAAAAAGGTAAATATTTTATGAAAATACAATATTTTCCTGAAACAGATTCCCTTGGGATCATGTTTTCCGAGAAGCCTGGCTCCGACTCCTATGAAATAGCGGAAGGAATCACGGTTGATATTGACGATAATAGCAGGCCAGTTGGTATAGAGTTTGAATCCGCGAAAGGCAGGATCGATCTTTCTGATATCATTCTAAAAGTGCCAACGACACATATCAGTTATGATTCCGTAAAAATAAAATAAATCCTCCTTTTTTTGCTTAACCATAGGAATATTATTAGTAAGTAATAAGACTCATGTTAACGCGGCAGTCGGGCGAGCAAGTTTTGGCTGCCGCATACTCTATTCTCCACCGGTTTTCAACATATCAATTCAACATGATGGACCCATTGTTATCTTGACATTTCCATTTATTTTTATGAAATTGATGGTATGGATGTTGAAAAATGTATTTACCCGGCCAATAAAAACATGGATAATTCCCTTATAAAAATTTGTTATTGAGCATGGAAGGTCAAAATGAGCGGATTATTAGAATTGAAATTGAATGAAAATGAAAAAACTGCATTAAAGGAATTAAAAAATAGGCTTAATGATGAAATTTCCGGTCTCCAGATTATTCTCTATGGGCCGGTGTCAGGGGGTTGATGTCGTCAAAGGCAAGAACCTTTTCATTTTCATAGACTTTTTTTGCCGGTATCTGTCCGGAAGCAATTTTACAAAAAATACAATCCATAGATGTCTCCAGAAATATATTTTAATATAGATAACCGATTAGAAATTACTCTGATATCAATTGCTCTAAGTAGTTACACCGGTTATATACATCAATTTGATTATTTTTAAATATGAATGCCTACTTTGTCCACTTATTTTCCAGAATATTATTTATTGAATGATGTACCTTTACTGCGGTCACTGTGCATGGCGCTTCAGCGACTACCCTGGAGCACACTTTGCCATGGAAACTGAACACTGTCGAATACCCGGGCGCGCCGATAACTATGTGGTCGACATGGTTTGACCTGGCAAAATCTATTATTGCCTCTGCCGGGTCCGGGGATTCCAGGACATGAAAGGATATTTTTCCCGGCGGAATGTTGAGGCCCGCGGCCCACTGCTTCAGTTCAATGAGCCTCTGGAGATGGAGGTTGTGGCCTTCATTGTCTATGCCGGTGTCAATTCCCACCCTGAGTGTTTTCCGCACGGTAATGCAAGTCAGCCTGGCGCCTCTTTCCGAATCAAAAACACGCTGGACAGCTTTTATCAGCGCACTTTTCATCTCTTTGACCCCGTGATGGGTGTCAACAGCAGCCATGATGATGGGGACCGTATCGAGATGGCGCTCAAGGGAGAGGGCCGTCGGCGCGCCAGTCCTAAAGTAGTTCATCCACCTGCCCGCCGAGGTCCAGAAGGTGTTTCTCCCTGTCCTGTCTGCCCGGGAAGTGAGAGGCACAGTGTCCGGGTTTTTCAGATCAAAGGCAAGCTGAGCCGCGCTGCCGTGCCGTTTCATGGGATCAGCCTCCAGGCACCGGAGAATGATCTCCTGGAGCCAGTCAGGGCAATTTTTGTTTATGGCCTTCGGAGGGTCGGGCAGCTGATAAAGCCTCCTTTTAAATCCTGTTATGCTCACCGGGCTTCCAAAGGGGAGTTCGCCGGTAATGAGCTCATACAGTATAACGCCAAGGGAAAATATGTCGCTCCGGTGATCGTTCCGCATGCCCAGTACCTGTTCCGGTGAAATGTACGGTGCAGTCCCCATGGGGAGATGGTATATCTCCGCCATGAGGTCAGGAAGCTGTTCATGCCTGGACAGCCCTAAATCGATGAGCACCGCATCGCCGTTTTCACGGAAGAGCACATTGTCCGGAGTGAGATCAAAGTGGATGATATGCTGGCGGTGGATCTCGTGAAGGGCGACGGCAATTTTTGAGCCTATGCCGGCCGTCTCATCAGGGGGCAGAACTCCCTTTCCAAGCCTGTTTTCCAGGGATTCTCCCGGGATATGCTCCATTACAATGTATGGCTGGGCGGTAAAATCACCGGAGGATATGAAACGCGGCACATGTATTCCGGTAACTTCAGGGAGTATCATGAGCTCTACTTCAAAGCATATGATTGATGCCGGATTGTCACCTTCGGTGAGGCGGGGTATCTTCATTACAGCCGGGATCGATACATCATCACGAGTGACGCTCCAAATGGCGGACATACCGCCGAAGTGTACCAGATTACCAATACTGAATCCGTCAATCAGCGATCCCGGTTTAATCATTTCGTTATGCATGAGTATTTGTCTCCAATTATATGAATCAGCAGGGGTTGACTGAAAAGTAAGCCACAGTGACACCGCGGCAATTTTTGAGTTTTTTGGACAACCCCATTATATCAATATAAACTTTCCCGGCTTCCCGGTATAATAGTTGCAAAACAATTATTAAATAATGTTCTTTTAGCTGATATAAAAACGCGCAGATATGGTTTATTCCGTCAAGTAATTATCAGGTATGCAGTTAAAGATGTCTTGATAAAAAGGGATTATTGAAATTATTATTCCTGTCCTGAAAATATGATGTTGACATATAATTCATGAAAACGATAATTTTGGATGGATTCAATATGATGATAAAGATCAATGCTTTTCATTGAATGTTTGAAATGACAAAAGAAAGGGATGGTTATGAAATCACTATTGCTGAAGGATGACATGGAAAAGCTGTATAACAGGGCAATGGCGCTGGGCCTGATCACAGTGCTGTATAATCTAATAGAAGGGATTGTTTCAATCTATTTTGCCGTAAGCGATAAAACACTGGCACTCCTGGGGTTCGGTGTCGACAGTTTCGTTGAAGTGATTTCCGGCGCAGGAATACTTCACATGATAATGAGGATTAAAAGGAACCCCTCAGCATCCAGGGATACATTCGAAAAGCATGCCCTCTATGTAACAGGTTTCAGCTTTTACCTTCTCTCAGCCGGCCTTGTTGCCGGGGCTGCGATCAATCTTTATAATGACACAAAGCCCGATGCCACAGTCATGGGTACGGTCATATCAACCATCTCCATTGCAACGATGTGGCTCCTCTATGTTTACAAGCTAAAGGTCGGGAAGGCCCTTGGTTCTCAGCCGATAATCTCCGATGCGCAGTGCACAAAGGCATGCCTCTACCTCTCGGTAGTTCTTCTCATATCGAGCCTCCTTTATGAGATTTTCAAGGTAGGATATTTCGATATCGCCGGCGCCCTGGGGATCTCCTGGTTCTCCTTCAGGGAAGGCAGAGAGGCCATAATGAAGGGGAAAAACAGCAGTTTTCAGTGCTGTTCCGATGACTGATGAAAACCGGCATTTTTATGGAACCGTGTCAATATTTTTGCTTGAAAAAAAGTAACGAAAAAGTATAGTAACAAAAAGATTCTGCCGTGGCTGACTATATTATTAAGTTTAAAAAATTAACAACGAAAGGCGGTAACTATGAGTAAGACTGAAGAGAATGTAATGCAGGCATTTGCCGGGGAATCACAGGCAAACAGGAAATATCTTGCCTTTGCGAAAAGAGCGGAAAAGGATGGATATCCCCAGGTGGCAAAATTATTCAGGGCTGCCGCGTACGCGGAAACGGTCCATGCCCACAGCCATCTCGATGTGGTGAATGGTGTGAGCGACACCCTTACTAATCTCAGCAAAGCTGCAGAGGGGGAGTCCCATGAATTTACCTCCATGTACCCTGAATTCATAAAACAGGCAGAGGCTGACGGAAACAAAAAGGCGAAGAGGAGCTTCGAACTTGCCAATGAAGTCGAAAAGGTGCATGAGAAGCTCTACCAGGGGGCAATAGCCTCGGTGAAAAACGGGAAGGACCTCGCGGTGAAGGATATCTATGTCTGTGAAATCTGCGGGCATACACACGAGGACCATGCCCCGGACAAGTGCCCGGTCTGCGGCGCAAAGAAGGAGCTTTTTACAAAGATCGTTTAGGATACTACTTCTTCCTGAAAAGGATATTTCCCCGGGAATCGATTATTTCCAGTATGGGGTGTGAAGGGGATCTCCTGTCAATGACAGCAGGATCCCCGGTATCCTTTTTATCAATCTTCACGGATTCATCTTTTATCACGGGCGATTTCTGAACAAGTTCCTTCTCTATTTTTTTCTCTTTTTCACCTTTTTCTCTATTTCCTCCATTTTCTGATTTTTCAGGCTTTATGGTTTTTTCCTCTTTTTTTGTTTTTTCTAACATGCCGGCCAAATCAGGGTGTATGTTTTTTTTAATAAATGGCATATCAGGGTGCAGGGGGTTATCTTCATGCGGTTCCCCGGAGAATATTGCATTCTGCCATATCATCGAGTCATATATCTGCGGTTTGCGGCATGTTCTGATTAAAAATATGCAAAACAGAAGGAGCAGGACTATAATGAAAATCAGGAGCCCTTTTTTTTTATCGTTCCTATTATTATTGTTCTTTTTTTGTTTTTTTACAGCCTTCATTTGTCTGCTCTTTACCTGATTACGCTAATTTCCTTCTGCTTCCCGAATGAATAATTGTATTGTTTGTAATTTAAGCAGTGTTGAAAATAATTTCAATTAATAGTTAAATTATATTGACAATATTTTAATGTATTGCCATGCTGCTGTGTATGATAATTAATTTATATTTATCATATAATTTTAAATTATAAAACCATGGATGATACATACATTGAAATCTGATAACAACATGATGCCCGGGAAGGCGCTGCTTTTATCCCTTCTCCTATCTCTTGATATAAACAGGACCGGTTCGTGATGTCTTTGAAATATTAGTCTGATTAAAAAAGGCCGTCACGAAAAAGAGTGACGGCCTTTTTTTTTATAAAATAACCCCCCCATACTCAACCACTCAGTGGAGTATAGTAGGGGCGAGGATATTCTGGAATATGTAAAATAAATTTCATTAAAAAAAGGATGGCAGTACAATGAAAAAAAATGACAGGATAATAATTTTCGACACAACCCTGAGGGACGGAGAGCAGTCTCCCGGATTCAGCATGAATATAGAGGAAAAGCTTCTCATCGCCGACCAGCTTGAGAGCCTGAATGTGGATGTCATTGAAGCCGGCTTCCCGGTAATATCAGATGGCGACTTTGAGGCTGTCCAGAGGATCTCGGAACGGGTGAAGAAGGCCCAGGTGGCAGGGCTTGCCAGGGCCAATGGACCGGACATAGATGCTGCATGGAAGGCGCTGAAGAATGCCAGGAAGCCCAGGATTCACACATTCATATCCAGCTCGGACATACACATAAAGCACCAGCTTAAAAAAACCAGGGCCGAAGTGCTTAAAATCGCCATTGAATCAGTGAAGAAGGCGAAATCATATACTGCCAATGTGGAATTTTCGCCCATGGACGCCACAAGGAGCGACATCGGGTTCCTTGCGGAAATGGTACACGCCGTCATCGAGGCCGGGGCAACCACGATCAACATCCCCGACACCGTGGGGTATACCATCCCATCGGAATTTCATTTTATCATAAAACATCTCTACGAACATGTGCCTGGCATACACAATATAATAGTATCGGTCCACTGCCACAATGACCTGGGCCTTGCCGTGGCAAATTCAATTGCAGCAGTGCAGGCAGGGGCACGGCAGATCGAGTGCACCATAAACGGCATAGGCGAACGGGCCGGGAACACGGCCATGGAGGAGATCGTAATGGCCATCAAGACCAGGAGCGATATGTTCAGGGTGACTACCGGCATCAATACGAAGCAGATCATGTCAGCGAGCAAACTCCTTACCCATATCACCGGCGTATCAGTGCAGCCCAACAAGGCAATCGTGGGCGACAACGCTTTTGCCCATGAATCCGGGATACACCAGGACGGGATACTCAAAAATTCCATGACCTATGAAATCATGAAGCCCGAGGACGTGGGCATAAGCAAGTCGACCCTGGTGCTCGGCAAGCATTCCGGCAGGCATGCAGTCGTGGACAGGCTGAAGACCATGGGCTACAAGCTGAAAAAGGATGAAGTGGACCGTTTTTTCAAATACTTCAAGAACCTTGCAGACAAGAAGAAACAGATTTTCGACGAGGACCTCATCGCCATCGTGGGGGAGTCCATATACAAGGAGGAGCAGAAGAGGAGGTACAAGGTGGAGAACGTCCAGATATCCACGGGTATGTTCTCGCCTCCCATGAGCATGGTCACCCTGAAAGACCATGATGACGACAACAAAATATCCTTTGAGGTGCAGCACGGGAACGGCGGGGTCGATGCCGGGGTCAACGCGGTGAGGAAGATGACCGGAACCAAAGCGGTCATAAAGGCCTTTTCATTGACAGCCATTACCGGCGGGTCCGACGCCCTCTGCGAGGTTTCGGTTACGGCAGTGGAAAACTTCAAGGGAAGGGAACTGAAGGTATTCGGCAGCGGCGTGAGCATCGACATCTCCATCGCAGGCATTTTTTCCTTTGTCGACGCACTGAACAAGATCGAGTACTTGAAGAAGATGGGTCATGCGAGGAAGATTTCGGAAAAAGTTTAGGAAAAATTGCTCACGGAAAACGATGCCCTCACCCCCGGCCCACTTCGACAGGCTCAGTGCACCGCCTCTTCCGAAATAGGGAGAGGGGTTGTAGGCAATCAAGAACAAGGAGCTTAAGCCCATTGTTCTGTATAAGAAACCCTCGCCTGATCCCTGAGCGGAGCCGAAGGGCGGGAGAGGGTGCGCAGAGCGCGGGTGAGGGCATAAAGTTCATCTGAATAACTTGAAGGTGTTGAATATGAAAAAAATCGCAGTGGTCCTGTTTCTTGTATTCCTGATTCTGCCCGGATGCCGGGAGAAAATACCCGGTGCGGAAATAAGCACTATCCAGGACGATGCCGACTGGTCCTTTGTGCTCCTGGGGGATATCCGTACGGGGTATGATGTGTACCGGCAGCATATCAAGGTCATCAAACATGTGGCCCCTCCGCCGTCATTTGTAATGATTACCGGTGACCTGGTTTCAAAACCGGGAAAGGAGGATGAGTGGAAGGAGTACAGGGAGATATCCTCGGCAATCCCGGAGTCCATACCCCTCTATGTCGTTGCCGGGAACCATGATGTGAACAGCCGGGAGACAAATGACATGTACATGGCCTATACGAATATGCCCGGTAATAAAATGTATTATTCCTTCACCCGCAGGGGGGTCCGCTTTATATGCCTGCACACGGAACTTCCCGGCGAGGCCGGCAGGATCACAGGCGGGCAGTACCGGTGGCTGGCCGACCCGGTGAGCGGTGAACTGGCAAAGGCCCAGGCCGACACATCCATAGAGTCCATAGTAATTTTCATGCACCGGCCCCTTTATCCACAGGGGAGATACAAAGGGAGGAAATCAATAGAAAATGCCGACGGCCTTCATGCACTCTTTGAATCAATGGGGAAGGTAAGGCTTGTCGTGGCGGGCCACGAGCACCAGTTTTTTTATTTCAAGAAGAACGGAATACACCATATCATATCAGGCGGCGGCGGTGCTCCACTGTATAATGAAAATGGAGGAGATTTTTATCACCTGGTGAAGATCGGGATGTATGGTAAAATAAAGGCCATGAAGGCAAGGGTCTACGGGCTGGACGGGAAGGTGATACGGGAGTTTGAGATGTAGGGCCGTTTCTTTTCTGCCCTTGAGCTGTTATTGACCACGCATAAATCAGTTCGAATGTTTTATTGAGCTTTTGTTGCGCTTCAGGTGTTCGCCGGTACAATTCCGCACAACAATGAAACAATAATTTTTAAATAATAAATACATTGCCCCTTGATTATTTATCAATTCCTATATAAATTATGAATGAATGTATATTTGATACATGGATGTAACAGTTTATTATTAAAATATGGAGATTAATATGAAGGGTGAGATATTACTGCAGAATGTATTTTATCTGTTTATACTGGCCATCATACTTGAAGCCTCGGTCATGGCAATATTTTCAATATCCTACGTGAAAAGATTCAGCAGCAGGATGCCGGTGGAAACGGCAAGGGATGTCCTGATTATCATATTATCCTTTGTCGTATGTCATCAGGAAAAATTTCTGACGCTGTTCCGCGATACGGGCATAAAATTCCCTCCACTCCTTGATGTCATCATCAGTGCCCTTGTGCTGGCCCGGATGACTTTTTTTATCAGGGAATTTTTAAGTAAAATGAAACATGAATAACCGGTAACGGCCTGATGGTGCGTAAGAACTGGATGTAAGATCTTGGCTTCGGATATATTGATGTATTCATGAGATATTATCTTATTATCATACTTATTATTATTTCTTCAAACCTCGCTGCTGCCGGTGAAAATGTAGCAATGGATGATGGAACTCCTGCCGGTGAAAAAAATATTCTCAGCCGGGATAAAACATTTAACCTGTCCCTCTCGGCCGGTGTTTCCCTGATGCAGGGGAGTACAACGTACCAGATAGGAGGGCATGTATCAACTCCGACCGGGTCTGACAAAGTCCAGTTCCCGCTGAGCGAGCTTGAGTTTCCACTCAATGTTTACATGGCAAATATTAAAGCAGGCCTGGAATACGGGGGGAAATGGAGGCTGAACACGGGATTGAAAAAAAACATTTCCAGGGATGGCGGGAGGATGAAGGATTCCGACTGGGGGATCCCCTGGGAAGACCCGCCCGGATCAGGGACGTATTACTGGTATGGCCCAGACCACCTGGACATATATTCCGAAAGCAAAACCAGGGCCGATGCCGTTATAGCCGATGCAGAGTTAATGTACAGGTTCAAGGAGATGGAGTACGGAACCGCGCGGATATCATTCTACGGCGGGTTAGGTTACCGGTATCAGAATTACTCCTATGAATGCAGGCTCATCAGGCAGAGGGATTACCGGGCAGCCGCCCCTCCATGGGAGAAGCAGGATGCGCAGGGTGACGGCAGGGTCGGATTGACCTATACTGTCATATCCTATATACCCTATATAAAATTCAGCCCGGAAATAAAAGTACATGATTTTATTTATTTTGAGGCAGGTGTCGGGTATTCGCCTTTTGTTAAATTAAAAGACAGGGATAATCATATCCTCCGATCAAAAATTTCCAAAGGGGAGTGTGAAGGATATGCCCTGATGTTTTCCATTTCGGCCCGTGCGGTTTTCAGGAATTTTTTCATGGAAATCGTATATGCCTATGATTTCATATATGCGAAAGGAAAGCAGAAGCAGTATGATAGCGGTGTATGGTCAGCGACCATTGAGCAGAAGAATTTCAGCACGGCTCGGACTGCGGGAGTTTCTATAGGATATAATTTTTAACAACAGAGCATGCTTTCATGCTGATTTTTGGTCCATGCACCGAATGGGTTTTGTGCGGGCTGCCACACGGTAAGTATGTCCAGTGGCCTGGACTGGTTCATGATAGGGGGCGTCTCCCGACGGCCGCCCCCTATCGACCCCCGCGTCGCTCTTGCAGAGGGCTGACTTTTCTTTACATCGACTTGTTTGTGTCGCCTGCGGATGGGCCTCCTGCCCGTCCTCGGCGCATTTCGCTCGACATCCTGTCTCGCTCACTGGTTGTCAGAAACATGATTATTTCTGCTACACCCCCCTCTCCTGCCAGGAGAGGGGACGGGGGTGAGGTCACGGATGTCCGAAAAGCGCTCGACGGGACAGAGGTGAGGTCAGGAACTTCATCGCCCCATGCTTATCCCTATGGCCTCGGCGCACTGAATGAGCTGCGAGTCCACGGGCACAACGCGCACTTTCCCGGCCAGGTCCGCCAGGGGCACAAGCACGATGTCGGGCATCTTCAGGGCCACCATGTTCCCGAAATTTCCTTCTGCAGCGGCGCGCACCGCGTGGCTTCCGAGCCTTGTACCCAGGACCCGGTCAAAGGCGCACGGGGAGCCTCCGCGCTGAATGTGGCCCAGAACGGTGCAGCGCACCTCAAGGTCAATCCGTTTTTTTATCTCCTCAGCAAGGTATGAACCCACGCCGCCGAGCTGCGGCACTCCCTGAAGCCGTGTCGATGCCGTGGCCTGGGTTATCACATCGCCCCCCTCCTCCTTCGCGCCTTCGGCAACCATGATGATGCTGTAGGGGCTTCCGCCTTTTGCCCGGGCTTTTATCTTTTCCACGATACGGTCAATATTGTAGGGGATCTCGGGGATGATGATGATGTGCGCCCCGCCTGCAATGCCCGATTCCATGGATATCCAGCCCGCGGTCCTTCCCATGACCTCGAGAATCATGACGCGCTGGTGGCTCTTCCCGGTGGTATGCAGGCGGTCAAGGGCGTCGCATGCCACCTCCACGGCTGTCTGGAACCCGAAGGTGTAGTCGGTTTTATCGAGATCGTTGTCTATGGTTTTGGGTATGCCGATGACATGGGCCCCTTTTTTTGCGAATTTGTAGCCTATCTCCAGTGTCCCCTCACCGCCGACGACGAAGAGGCAGTCCAGGCCCAGCCTTTTATACGTCTCCATGGCCCTGTCGGAATAATCGCTCACGCTTATGGAGCCGTCAGGGCGGAGTTCCCGGTACTCGAAGGGGTTTCCCTTATTCGTGGTGCCCAGGATGGTGCCGCCCAGGGTAAGGATGTCCCGTGTTGCCCGGATGGAGAGTTCCTGGGTCTGCCCGCTTATCAGCCCTTCGAATCCCCCCTCTATTCCCACCACTTCAGCCTTATACCCGATAATCGCAGTGCGCGTCACCCCCCGGATGACTGCGTTGAGCCCTGAACAATCGCCGCCGCCTGTGAGAATACCGACCTTTTTTAGTGCCATGACAAACCTCCTGGGAATGCATTTTTATTTAAATTTAATACTTATAAAATTATTAGTCAAGAAATAGCAGTTTTTTGATAGATAGAAGAAAGAATAACCACGAAAATCACGAAAGGCACGAAAGAAGAGGGTTGTTCTTTTAGAGACATTCGTTGTTACTCTTTTTAAAATTAAAGGAGATAGAACGTAAAACCTTGGCCCTGGCAATTTTGAAGTCTTTTGAAATATCTACAGAAGAATGTCCGGAGTGCCGACGATTTTTTGCACGTCCTGTGCATCGTCGGCACTGCGACATCCTGCCGGGAGTGTTCTTCATTGATGATTCAGGAAACTATTTTTTCTTTTCTTGCTGACAGGGAAATCAAAAAATTGAATAAAACACATTTTATTATTAAAGTGGTCGAATCCTTATCGCACATCCTTTGCGGCTTCGCCGTTTGTTTATTCTTGAACATTATCATCCATTCCTCATAAACAAGAGAACAGAAAATCAATTCCTCCATGACGGAAATTCGGGTTTCTAAATTTGCATAAAATTATTGACATTAATTAAATGGTTAATATATTAAAAATATACAGAAGAGGTATGTCTTTTCATTTTGTGGGGTGATGCAAATTTTAAGGCAGTGTGTATGGATTTGCTTCTTTGTAATGAATATGCAGTTTCCGATATACACCATTCTGTCTCTTGAATAGGGTTGCATGAAATACTATATGTTTTTGTAACGTTTTCAGGGATCAGTTTTTTATCATTTATTTTGGGAATTTCCAATATGTCAAATTCTGATGAAATTTAAAATCACTCCTGCAGTCCTATTTTGTGCCTCTTTCTCCAGCGCTCCTCTCATGGGGCAAAACGTTGGAGGAACAACATCCTCCATTCAAATCGACTGGTGGGAGATGTTCCCATTTATATGTATCCCCATCGCATTTTTTCTCTTCTCTGCTGTGGTCTCCGCCGATGCCGAACGGGAAAAAAAGCGCACGTTCATTCTTTCCGCGCTTATGGTTTTTGTTGGATGTGCATTATTCTTTGTTTCGGCGATTTCAGATCAAAAAACAGTCAGCCTGACCGCTGCTATTATGGGCCTGATCTATGCCGGTACCGGACTATGGTTTCTTTCCTTAAAAGACAGGTATTCTTCTAAATTCAAAGCTCTCCGTGAACTTCCTTTAACCGCTCAAAAGTACGGCTTAACGTATATTGAAAGCCAAACCTTCGATACTCCCGGAGACATGCAAGGCATGTATGCCAACTACAAAGTGGAAATATTGCCCGATGGCAATTCCAGGGACGGACGTTTTATTGTTTATCTAAAAAAAAATATCGGCAAATGTGAAATTTCATTTTCTAAAACGGTGTACAGGCCCGCGGAGGGTTTAGTTGAATTTTATACCGGCAATTCATTGTTTGATTCGTGCTTTAAAACCCGCTATGCGACGCAAAATTTGGCCGAGAAGCTTCGAACTGCCAGGGATAATCTCGCTCCAATTTTAAATTTTATTAAAAAATGGCAAATCACGCACTGGTGGATTTTCGGTATATGGGGTCGCAGCTGGCTTACTATCGAAGGAAACACAATCAGGTATTCCGATGTTCCTGTCAAAGGCGGCCCCTATGTTCTATCGGCTGCGCGCGTAGAACAGGTCCTGCCGGATATCATCGCCCTGGCACGAACCTTGGAGAAAATCGCTGATTAGGCGTATGAAAAAAAAATTCTTGATGCCGACGGAACATACTGTAAATTAGAGAACATTTATTTGAGGGGAGTTAAATTCCAGAAGTAGGGAATCAATTTGACAAATTTTAAGGCAGAGTGCATATATCTGCGGAAATTTATAGTTATAATAGGAGGCCTTATGAAATATGTTCTTGCTCTCATATTTATTATGAGTATTACGGTTCAGTTGTATCCGCAAATCAGCGAGACGAAAGAAAAAACTACAGACGCGACTGAACCCGTTGCAAATTCCAACGCAGGCATATCAATCATTCCTTTTACCTCCTGGCGTTTTATTAATTTCGGAAATGAAGACCTCAAGTATACATTTGATAATACAAAGTCGACGACATATGAGACAAATTTCCACATAGGATATTTTTCGTTTGGCGGGGCTGCCACGGTAAACGATATGGCATTTGGTAAAGTTGACAATGTCCTGGGATATCTGGGCTTTTCGTCATTTTCTCTCAAAATGTCACAGGCCCATATGCGGGGGACCGGCACCTGGTCGGGTGATCAAGTGGGAGGCATGAAAAGTAAATTTTCATTTGATAACACGATCCGTAATTATGATCTTATTTATAATGGAGGCAATGATGTACTGGAAGGGCTGAAGAGCTGGTATGCAGGCATTTCATATACCAGGCTGTCAATGCCCATGGAGTTTCAAGTTAGTGTTCATCCCCCGAACAGAAAATATCACGAGGATGGCAAATCCGTATATGATGAAAAATTTTCCCTCGAATCTTTCGGGATAACATTCGGATTTGACATGTTGAAAGATAAATCGCGCAGGCCCGGCTTGGATGTCTTCGGAGTATCCCAGGACAGATTCGGCATTTATAATACATCTTCATTAAGCAATGCCGCAGTATCCAGGTTAATTGTTCTAAATCCGGGATATGGTTCCCCTAAAAAAAACGGGAGGAGCTGGTTTCCTAACACGCCTGCTTATCTTGACAATGAATCGGCAGTTGGTCTCAGCTGGACACATGTATTTCCTGAGGGGTGGATTATTTTCGCGGTCGGCTATGATCTGATCTGGGGTTTGATTGGCGGACCATATGAAACGGCCAGTATGGGTAGAATGGGGATAGAGGGAAGCGCGAATATGTTTTTCCGTCATGGAATAATATTCCGGGTGTATGGGGCATGGTAATATCCCTCCTTATTTGTCATGAATATGCAGTTTCCGATATAGTTCATTCTGGCCCATGAATGGGGTCTTCTGAAATACATTCAGTTTTAAAGATTCCCGGGGTCTGTTTTTCTCATTTATACGCGCAGGTTCCTTGAAAGAAAAGAAAAATACCTGGTTCTTTGAAGGAATTCATATTGGGAAAAATCAGAGCTCCCCCCCTATCCTCCAGACAGGAGGAAATACAAATGGGGGAGCAAGGAGGATTTATGGATAAAGTCGTTCATTTTGAAATACCCTATGACAACAAGGACCGTGCATCGAAATTCTATTCGGGGATATTCGGTTGGAAGCTCATTGATATACCCGAGATGGAGTACACCCTGGTCCATGCCGCTGAAACTGACGGGAACAATATGGTTTCTGAAAAGGGCGCCATCAACGGAGGATTATTTCTCCGTGATGAAACAGCCAGTAAGCCCATGGTGGTAATCGGCGTCAGGTCCATTGACGAAACCATAAAGAAAGTCATTGCAGCCGGCGGGAAGGTAGTCGCTCCCAAACAGCCCATTCCAAACGGTTCTTATGCCCGGATTGCCGATTGCGAAGGGAATATCATCGGCATTGCTGATGAATCAAAATAAGAGGAATTTTATTATACTACACAAAAATATAGTATTTTTTACTTGACATAATAAAGAATTTTTTATTACTTTACAAATAATGCCACATAATATTTTTTTATTTGATTTTATCGGCATGTTCATCGTATATATTATAATGAAACAAAAATGAAAGGGGTTTGGAAATGACTGAACAAAACAGCGCGGAAAAGAAAAATCAGGTCCTGGAGGCTGCGATTCAGCAGATTGAGAAGCAGTTCGGCAAGGGCTCAATCATGAGGCTCGGGGATAATAACCCCAAATTTGAAATACCCTGCATATCTACAGGTTCCCTTGAACTGGACATAGCCCTGGGCCTGGGGGGAGTTCCAAGGGGGAGGATTATTGAAATATACGGGCCCGAATCGTCGGGGAAAACTACTCTCACCCTCCACATAGTGGCAGAAGCTCAGAAGGCCGGCGGCGTTGCGGCATTCATCGATGCCGAGCATGCCATGGACCCCGGTTATGCCAAGAAGCTGGGCGTGAACACCGATGAGCTCCTTGTATCACAGCCCGACACCGGGGAAGAGGCCCTTGAAATCGCCGAAGCCCTTGTGAGGTCAGGAGCCGTGGATATCATCGTGATAGATTCCGTGGCCGCACTTGTGCCCAAGGCTGAAATTGACGGCGAAATGGGCGATTCCCACATGGGTCTCCAGGCAAGGCTCATGAGTCAGGCCATGAGAAAACTTGCAGGCATCATATCGAAATCCAAGACAAGCATGATTTTTATCAACCAGATCAGGTATAAAATAGGGGTCATGTTCGGTTCCCCGGAAACGACTACCGGGGGCAATGCCCTCAAATTCTATGCATCGGTACGCCTTGACATACGGAAGGTGGAGACACTGAAGAACGGTGAAGATGCCATTGGCAACAGGGTCAGGGTAAAGGTGGTGAAAAACAAGGTGGCGCCACCGTTCAAGCAGGCGGAGTTCGATGTAATTTTTGACTCCGGCATATCCAGGGAGGGGGGAATCGTGGACCTTGCAGTAAAGTACGACATCATTAAGAAATCGGGAACATGGTATGCCTATGGTGAAGAGCGTATCGGCCAGGGCAGGGAGAACGCAAAGAAATTCCTCATAGAAAATCCCAAACTGAGTTCGGAGATTGAAAAAAATGTCAGGATAAAGTCCGGACTTATAAAAGATGCTAAAGATGCTAAAAGTGCTAAGGATGTGAAGGAAGGAAAAGATATTAAAGATATAAAGGACGCCAGGGAAGGAAAGGATGTCAAGGACGTTAAGGCAGGAAAAGAAGTCAGGGATATGAAAGATATCAGGGAAGCCAAAGATGATAATGATGACTCAAAGATGAACAACACCAATGACAAGGAAAAGAAGGCAGCCCAGGCTTAGAAAAAATTTTGATAGAATGAGGAAAAGCGGAATTAGGCTGAAGAGCCCGGACGATATAAAGAGAATCAGGGAGTCAGGAATCATATTATCGGAATTGTTCAGCCTGATTTCCCGGATGGACCTTGATGGCATTACGACCTGGGATATCGATTCCTTTGCTGATGACTTTATCATGAAAAGGAAGGGCCGTGCAGCCTTTAAGACGATCACGGATTACAACTATGCCTCTTGTATCTCCATTAACAGTGAAGCTGTCCACGGCATACCATCGAGAAAAAGAAAGGTTCAGCAGGGTGACCTGGTCAAGATAGATTCAGGTGTTGCCCTGAATGGTTACTTCTCAGATGCCTGCCATACATTCCCGGTTGGAAAGGCATCCCCTGAAGCAGAGAAACTTGTTGCGTCATGCAGGAAGGCACTTATGGCCGGTATTGGTTTTGCCTTAGCCGGATTTACTACAGGCGACATGGGTTATGCGGTATCAGAATCGGCCAGTGATGATGATTTCAGCATAGTGAAAAAATTGGCAGCCCATGGTACGGGATTTTCCCTCCATGAACCCCCGAGGATTCCCCATTACGGAGCCAGGGGAGGAGGGCTGATTCTTATGGAAGGGCTTGTTTTTACATTGGAACCGATAATGAATGCAGGAAAGCCCGATGTGGTTAAATCAGAAAACAGATATACCCTTGTCTCAGCAGACGGTAGCCTCTCAGCCCAGTTTGAGCATACTATTGCCATAACAGGCGAAGGGCCCGTCATTTTAACTGCCTGAAGTAAGCTAATGTATTTTTTTTTCAGTAAACTTCCTGAATAAAAGAATAACGCCATTCCTGTTATTAATATCAAATACACATTGACACCATGATTTTTTTATTGTAGATTGTCTATTGGAATCAGTATTCATAAAGAAGTCTTTTTATATATTATATGAATAGAGTTATTAAAATATTAATCATGTCTGCAGTCATTATTGTTATTCAAACAGCAATAATTTACGGGAAAACTACAATTAATCAGGCAGGGGTAGTTGATGTTACAAATTCCGGATTTTCTGATATGGAGAAGCTGATACAGAATACCTCAGATTTCCTGGGGCCCGGTATTTCCAATGCCTTTGCCATGGCAAATATCGGCGGTTATCCTGTCGGCTCAGCATACCTGGGCTCCTTCCCCAGTCTTTTTGTAGGTGTATATGCGAGCGCAGGATTGACCAACATGGAATATTTTGATAAAACGAAAGATCTCCCTGACGGAAGATACCCCGGGGCCGGGATTAATACAGGCGCCTATTTCGGTCTTGGCATGGGAAAGGGGATAGATATCATGGGCAGACTCATGACATATAGCACCGGCATGTATAACCCGCCGTATAATAATAAAATGGTGAGCCTTGAAAAAATGAACCTCTACGCAGCCGGCGGGAAAATCAGGTATAACATGGTCGGGAAAAAAACCATTCTTCCGGGACTCTTCGATTTTGGAGGTGTTACGGTGGGGCTTGGCGGTGATTTTCTTAAGGGTTATATAAAAGTCGGAGGAGCCATGGAATATCCCATGGATTCCATAGAGGCAAATATCGGCGGCATACCAACGAGCATAAAATTAAATTTTAAATCCGAATATTCCGCTGAGGTTTCCTGGTACGTGATATCGGGAAATTCACAGATAACGGCTTATTTCGATTTCCTCTGGCTTTTCGATTTTTATACGGGATTGGGCCTGACAATGAATTACGGCAAGTTCAACCTGAAGCTGAAGGGCAATGGGACGCTCTCAACAACAGACAGTAACTACCTTCTTTTTAATCCCACAGGTGATCTCGGCACACTTACATTGACATCTTCAAATGGATATAGATCGGATATATATATCCCGGTTTACATTGTGGGGTTTGATATAAGGCTGATTGTCATCTGCATTACCTTTGAATCAATGGTCAACCTGAGAAATAAAAAAGATATAAACCTTCAGTTCGGGGCAAGGCTGCAATTCTGATAATCTTCCAGTTCCCATTATTCTATTTAACTCCATTAAAAAAAATTTGACATATTTAATAATTTAAACAACAGATGATTTTTATAATATAATGGAGTGTATTTTTATGAGGCTGTTTTTCCTTTTGGTTTCAATTGTTTCTATTCTCATTTTTTCAGGCTGCAAAAGCGATGGCGATATCTTCGCCGTATATAATGAAGGGAATATTTCCCGCGGAGAATTTTATAAGTGGCTTGAATCAAGACGATATACAAAGGCGACGGTTTTACAGCAAAAAGTTGATCAGAAAATAAAGTTGAGGCAGCTCGCAATTGACAAGCTTTCTTATAATGAGGCGCTAAAGGCAGGGTTTGATAAAAATATGGACTTAGCTGAAATACTTGAATTGTCCAGGGAGAATTTCATGTCGGGATTTTTCATTCGTAAGCAGAAAAACAACCTGGAGTTTAATGAAAAAGGAGTCAGGGTAAAAATAATTAAATTGACGATAAAAAATTTTAAAATGGAAAATAATAAAAGAGTCAATTTTTCAAAATCCGAACAGGAGGCCGAAATAAAAAATCAGGAAGGGAGGGTAAGTGAAATAATTGAAAAACTGGGCACGAATGAAAGCTTTGAAAAACTTGCGTTAGAATATTCTGATGATCCTTCAAAGATGAAAGGGGGCGATCTGGGTTATATTATGGCAGGAATGAGGGAGCCCCAGGTGGTAAATGCTGCTTTTGTGCTGAAACCAGGTGAATTTACCAGGGCGCCTGTCAGGGTAAATGATTCCATATACTTTATTAAAGCAGAAGACAGGAAGGAAATATCTGATAAAAATATTGAATCAATTATCGGTGATAAATCTAAAGCCGATGCAATAAAAAAAAGGTTCCAGTTTAACAGGGGCAGAATGATTGAGAATGATCTTGTGAATGCTTCGGATGTTAAAAATAATATTGAAAATGCTAAATTCAGGGATGAAAACGAGGTTTTGTTTCAAATCGGGGGCCAGGATTTTAAATACTCTCATTTCATCAAAATATTTGAATTTAACAATAAGAAGAGGAAAGATTCAAGTTCATCCCCTGGTTCCATGGCGATTGAGAAAAAGAAGCAGTTTTCAAAGAGGATTCTGAGTCAAAAACTCATAATGAGGGAGGCTCTCAAGCAGGGCATGGACAGGGATATTGATTTCCTGGCAGAATGGAACAATATCAGGATCTTTACAATCGGCAACGAATATTTAAACTCTATTCTGTATAATGACTTAAAAGTTACAGAGCCCGAGATCAAAGAAGAGTATGAGAGAAACAAGGACCGCGCATACAGGAAGAAGATTGCAAGGGGGACTGCTTCAGTGGATGAAGTTCAGCCTTTAGGCGAGGTACGGGAAAGAATTTTATCTATGCTTACAGACAGGAAAAAGTCACAGGCCAGGAAGAACTGGGAAGAGGAGATACTTAAAAAGAGCGGATTTAAGATACATGATGACAGGCTTGAAGGGAAATAGAATTTAACCGGGCCTGAGGCTAGGCCCAGGAGTAAGGTCCGATCAAAACATTCAGTTTATTGTCTCATTTATATCATGGAACATTTTGGATATTTCAGGTTTTTTAGACTCGCCGTCCACCATGATTTCGTGAAGGTTTTCCACGTCGAGCCCCAGTTCTTTTGCCGAATCAATGTAAAAATAGATAACGCTTTGAATTCTTTTCAGCGCTTCATTTTTGTTTGAACCGTAACAGTTTATATCAAGCTCAGGGCAGTTTGCAATATATTCATTATCCATTTTAATAAGATTTACAGTAATTTTCATGTATGATTCCTCTGGTGAAATTTTTTATATGATGGCTCAATTATCGTCAAAATTTTAAAAGGCCATAAAATAATATTGCCCCCCATATCTATTTTTTGGCAACCGCACTGAACAGTATGCCTTTCGAAGCCCATTTTATTACATTTTAATCATATAATGAGACGTAATGCGGGAATATGTAGAATTCCATCAGCCCGATTTTCATTCTCATTCAAGTGATAAAAACAATTGACAGTTCCCATCCTGAGTTTTGGAATTAACCGAAGTTGCCTGATATATTCATCCTCTGTCTTCGGGCGCGAATGATTGATTGAAAAAGGTTCCATTGAATAAAACAGTTTTCTCACAGATCTCCATCGGGCTACAGCTGGCGCTGACTGTAATTGTATTTATTTTTGCCGGGAAATGGCTTGATGATTATTTTGATAAATCGCCGTTGTTTCTTATAACAGGCATGTTTATCGGCATGGGAATTGGCTTCTACTTTCTTATGAAGGAACTTTTTAATCATCATAGGGATGATGACAAGGTCAGGGATGATAAAACCGGAAAATGGATGTAAAGGAACAAAAAAAAATTTTATCGAGAGATTTTTTTATTAGTATAAATCTTGGGATATTCCGGAATTTCTAATTTTTTATTTGATAAAATTTCTGATTATTTTAATGGCAGCTATAAATTAAAAAAAAGCTTGACAGGGATTTTAATAATTGGAATCCACTATTAGTAATATGAAACAGGTTCAGATTTATTGAAAAAAATTGAATCCTGATATTTAAACATCTTTTTTCAAATAGTAATTGATTTCATAGAGCAATATTTTACTGTGGTTTTAATTTAATAGTACCGGGCGTTTACTGAATATCAGAATTTTTGCTGCAAGCTGATATTTATCAATAAATTTTCCGAGGTTTTATTTTCAATGCTTCGATTTTTGCAATTCATTAACGGCTCCATAACATCCGGCGGCGGCGGCGAAGAGTCGCTTTATGATATTGTTCTGCACCATATCACTGACCATCCCATAGAACATGGATTTATCGGCGAAATAAATAAGCTTTTTTTTGATGAGAAGATTTTCGGGATCTTTGATATGAGGATAACCAAGTGGGTTCTCATGCTCTGGCTTACCATGGCGCTTTCACTTCTGGTTTTTATCCCGCTCGCAATGAAAATTAAAAAATCTTCCATGGGATCAAAGTCAAGATGGGTAAATTTCTGGGAGGCCCTCATCGGATTTATCCATGATGAAATAGTTCAGCCTAATTTTGACCATCATTATATAAAAACTGCCATGCCTTATTTTTGCGGCCTTTTTTTCTTTATTCTTTTTGCCAACTTTATCGGGCTTGTACCGGGTCTTGCCACTGCAACCGGAAACCTGGCAGTAACCGGAGGCCTTGCGATTCTCACATTCCTGGGAATGGTTTTAATCGGCACCATAAAACAGGGGCCCCTGTGGATAATAAAAGGAATAGTTCCTCATGGAATTCCGGTATTTCTTTTTCCACTGCTCTGGGTGATAGAGCTTATTGGCCTATTGATAAAACCCGTAGTACTCACTGTCCGACTCTTTGCGAACATGACAGCCGGTCATATTGTTATAATAATATTTCTATATCTATCCATCATGTTTCATAACTACTTTGTCGGCATTGGTTCGGTTACGGGGTCGCTGATGATTTATATGCTGGAACTTCTTGTTTCATTTATACAGGCATACATATTCGCCTCTCTGTCGGCAATGTACATTGGCGCTTCAATGCATGCGCATTAGATTTTAATGATTCATGACTGAATCATTATTGAGTTGCTTAAAATGTTCTTTTTATATCATGAATATATAAAGAACAATAAGATTATATAGCTAATTTATTACTATAAGTCATTTAGGAGGATTAAATGGAAAAAGCATTGGCATACTTGGCATCTGGATTAGGGGCTGGGATAATTGTTATGGGAGCTGCAATGGGTATCGGCAAGCTCGCTTCAGCAGCAATGGAAGGAATGGCCCGTCAGCCGGAAGTCAGCGGAGATCTGAGAACAGCTATGATCATTGCTGCGGCTCTTATCGAAGGTTTTACATTTTTCGCCCTTGTTGTAACCTTTATGCTGGCAACACTTAAATAGCCAGGGAAAATTAAATAGTCAGATAAAATGGTAAGATAAATGGATTTTCTTAAGGAAGGATTATTAAAAACTGATCCGGGATTGTTCTTATGGACAATAATTACATTCCTGGTACTCCTTTTAATTCTATGGAAGGCTGCCTGGAAGCCGATTGTTGAGGCCCTGGATTCAAGGGCTGAAAGAATCAGAGGCGATCTGTCCAATGCTGACAAATCGCGCCAGGAAGCTGAACAACTCCTTGTCAAACACAAGGAGTTAATGGACAGGGCAAAAGCCGAGGCCTTAGAAGTCATAGAAAAAGGAAGGCAGGAGGCTGACAAGGTCAGGAATGAAATAATTGAAAAGGCGAACAGGGATTCAAGAGAGATTGTTGACAAGGCAAAGAATGAGATCATGAGAGCAAAGGAAAACGCTCTTGCGGAAATAAAATCGGAAATCGTTGTTATTTCCACAGAAATTGCTTCCAGGCTAATCAACAAGCATCTGAATCCTGATGATCAGAAGGCTTTCATCGAAGAAACAATGAATAAAATAAAGACAGTTCAGTAGTATCGAACTGTCTCATTTCATTATAAATTTCATAATTGTAAGGTTTTACCGTGGCCGGGAAAAATATAGCAAAATTATATGCTTCGTCACTCGTTGAAATTTCTCACAAAGGCAACATACTTGCCCAGGTGGAAGAAGAAATTCAGTATATACATGAATTATTCAGTGAAAATGCTGAATTATTCGGATTTTTCACAGCCAGGGGAATCTCAAAGGTCAGGAAAAGAAATATTGTAAAAAATGTTTTCGGTGATAACCTGGGGAAATTTACGGTTAACCTATTAAATATAATGATAGATAATGACCGTGAATCAGAAATATTGAAACTGAGGGATGAGTTTAAGGAAGAGATCGATAGAATAAAGAACATCCAGAAAGTGACCATTGTATCAAGCACGGAACTCTCTTCCCAGATAAAGGACAAAGTAATTAATATTTTCAAGGAAAAACTTAAAAAGGATATTTCGCTGCAGGAGAATACCGATAGTGCAATTCTCGGCGGCATAATTATAAAGTACGATGACCTTGTAATAGACGGGTCTCTGGCCAAGGATTTAAAAAAGCTAAAAAATAATCTGCTAAACAGCAAAATTGGGAGTGAAGTGGCATATGAAGATTAAAACCAGTGAAATTAAATCTTTATTAAAAAAAGAGATAGAAGGATATATATCTGAGCTGGATATAAATGAGGTTGGTACCGTTTTTCAGGTTGGTGACGGTATTGCCAAGGTATTCGGCCTCAGGAATGCCATGTCAGCAGAAATGGTTGAGTTCCAGAACGGGGTTCAGGGTATGATTCTAAACCTTGAGGAGGATTCTATCGGAGTCGCCATTCTCGGGGATTACCTGAAAATAGAAGAGGGACATTCTGTTAAGCGGTTAAATAAAATTCTTGCTGTTCCTGTAGGGGAAGAGATGCTGGGCAGGGTTGTTGATCCCCTGGGAGTTCCAATTGACGGGAAGGGCCCTATCAATACAACAAAATTGAGACCGGTGGAATATCTTGCCCCCGGGATAGCCGACAGGCAACCTGTTAAGGAGTCCCTGCAGACCGGAATCAAGGCTGTTGACTCCATGATACCCATAGGGCGGGGCCAGCGTGAGCTGATCATCGGTGACAGGAAGACCGGAAAAACTGCAATTGCTATTGATACCATCATCAACCAGAAAGGAAAAAATGTTACCTGTGTATATGTTGCCATAGGCCAGAAAGCCTCGACTGTGGCTGCTGTCGTTCAGAAACTAAAGGACACCGGGGCCATGGATTACACTATTGTCGTTGTAGCAACAGCATCGGATCCTGCGCCACTTCAGTACATCGCACCTTATGCCGGCGCTGCGATGGCTGAGTATTTCATGTACGAAAAAAAGGGGCATACCCTTTGCATATATGATGACCTTTCAAAACAGGCCAATGCATACAGGGAGCTGTCGCTTCTCCTCAGAAGGCCTCCGGGACGGGAAGCATACCCCGGTGACATTTTTTACTGCCACTCCAGGCTGCTGGAGAGGTCATGCAAGCTTTCCGATGCTAACGGGGGCGGTTCGCTTACAGCCCTGCCGATTATTGAGACACAGGAAGGAGAGGTTTCGGCATATATTCCGACGAATGTTATTTCAATTACAGACGGTCAGATTTATCTTCTCCCGAACCTTTTTGCTTCAGGTATACGGCCTGCTGTAGATGTAGGCATATCGGTATCGAGGGTAGGGGGAAATGCTCAGATTAAAGCAATGAAAAAATATGCAGGTTCACTCAGGCTCGACCTGGCACAGTTCAGGGAACTTGAGGCATTTTCACAAATGGGGACAGAGCTCGATCCGGCAACACAGCGTCAGCTCGACAGGGGAATCAGGCTTGTGGAAATTCTCAAGCAGGGTCAGTATGTTCCTATGAACGTGGAGGAGCAGGTTGCCATTATTTTTGCAGGTACACAGGGTCTTCTTGACAAGATTCCAGTTGATAAGATTAAGGATTTTGAAAGTAAATTTCTTAAATTCATGAAGGAATCCAATTCCGAGCTGCTGAAAGGGATAGTTACAACAGGCGAATTGAAGGAGCCTGATAAATTGACTCAGATAATAACCCAGTTCGTCGAAAAATATCTAACTGGAAATTAATACAGAAAGGAATGAAGACAAACTAAACCAGAGGAATTCCAAGTGGCCAATCAGAGAAATATAAAAAACAGAATCAAATCCATTAAAAATACCAAAAAGATCACAAGTACAATGGAAATGGTTGCCAGTGCCAAGATGAAGAAGGTTCAGCACAGGCTTGAAATGTCAAATCAGTATGAACTTAAGATAAATGACATAATGAAAAATATCCTCCGTTACAATACCGGGGATATCCGTGATCCACTACTGGCCGAGTATGCAGAACCGAAAAAAATTCTGATTGTACAGATTGTCGGGAACAGGGGGCTCTGCGGCAGTTTTAACACGAACGTCATCCATAACTCCATGACATTCGCGGAAAAGATGGCTGCCCAGAAAAAAGAGATTGTTAATTATGTCATTGGAAAGAAAGGGATTAACTATTACAGATTTATAAATGAGCCTGTATTCAGGACTAAAATGAATCCCGAGGACAAGGTATCCCTAGAGTATGCTACGGATTTCTGCAATGAACTGAGGGAGCTCTTTATCAACGGCGAGGTGCATGAGGTCTACATCTCCTATACAAAAGTTTTTTCAAGGTCATCGCAAAAACCGCATATATTCAAACTCCTGCCTATTTCAGCTGAAATTGAGGATGAGGCAAACAGCAGCACAGCGGGATCGAGTTATGTGTATGACCCTGATCCTGTTAAGATCCTTACCTATCTTCTACCCCTTTACCTGAACGTAAAGGTTTTTAACAGCTTCCTTGAGTCATCCTACTCGGAACAGTTTGCCAGAAGGGTGGCAATGAAGAATGCAACGGATGCATCGGTTGATATAATAAAGGATCTCACAATTACATACAACAGGGCAAGGCAGGCTAAGATTACAAATGAAATTGCTGAAATAGTCGGCGGAGCAGCTGCGCTTGAGTAAAAATAAATTTGAATAATGAGTGAAATAAGGAGTGTTATATGGGTAATAATGTAGGCAAAGTCGTTCAGGTAATAGGGTCAACACTTGACGCCGAGTTTCCTGAAGGGAGTTTACCCGAGATCTACAATGCGCTTGAAATCGAAACTGAGGTTATGGGGAATAAGATAAAGCTGATCTGCGAAGTCCAGCAGCATATAGGGCAGAACAGGATAAGAGCTGTTGCCCTGGCTTCAACTGACGGTATCCCTCGCGGAATATCTATTACTGATACAGGGAGCCCAATAATGGTGCCGGTAGGTGAGGGCACACTGGGCAGGGTTTTTAATCTCCTGGGGCAGACAATCGACAAGAAGGGTGAACTTAAAAATGTAAAGGAGAAAAGGTCAATCCATCAGAAAGCTCCGGCCTTTGTCAATTTGAAGCCGCAGGCAGAGATATTTGAAACCGGTATCAAGGTTATCGACCTTCTTGCTCCATATATCAAAGGGGGGAAGACTGGTCTTTTCGGCGGTGCCGGTGTCGGCAAGACAGTTGTTATCATGGAGCTCATAAATAATGTTGCGAAACAGCACGGCGGTTATTCGGTATTTGCCGGTGTTGGCGAGAGGACCAGGGAAGGTAATGACCTCTGGCTTGAGATGCAGGAATCAGGAGTTATAGACAAAGCATGCCTTGTATACGGCCAGATGAATGAGCCGCCAGGAGCAAGGCTGAGAGTAGGTCTTACAGGACTTACCATGTGCGAATATTTCAGGGACGTATCCGGAAAGGATGTCCTTCTTTTCATAGATAACGTGTTCAGGTTTACCCAGGCAGGATCAGAAGTTTCGGCCCTGCTTGGAAGGATGCCGTCAGCCGTTGGTTATCAGCCTACACTGGCAAGCGAAATGGGGTATATGCAGGAGAGGATTACTTCAACTGACAGGGGCTCCATCACATCTGTACAGGCCATATATGTTCCTGCTGACGACTTGACTGACCCGGCCCCTGCAACTGCATTTATTCACCTTGATGCCAATACAACTCTTTCAAGGCAGATTGCAGAAAAGGGTATTTACCCTGCTGTCGATCCGCTCGACTCCACATCACGTCTCCTTTCTCCCGAACTCGTGGGACATGAGCACTACACAGTTGCAATGGAGGTAAAGAGGATTCTGCAGAGGTATAAGGATTTACAGGATATCATTGCAATTCTCGGTATGGATGAACTAGCTGAAGAGGACAAACTCCTGGTTCAGAGGGCTAGAAAGATTGAACGATTTCTTTCCCAGCCTTTTTTCGTGGCCGAGCAGTTTACAGGATACAAGGGAAAATATGTGAAGCTTGAGGACTCCATAAGGAGCTTCAAAGGGCTGTTAAATGGCGATTATGACAAGCTCCCGGAGCAGGCTTTTTATATGGTAGGATCCATTGAAGAGGCTATTGAAAAAGCTGAGAGACTCCAGGCAGGTAAGTAGGTATGGCAAAGAAGATTATTTGCAGCATCAAGACCCCTGAAAAAAATGTGTATGATGGTGAAGCGGATCATACGGTAATTGAAGCCCATGACGGAAAAAGAGGTTTTTTAATTAACCATACGCCATTTATTACAACTCTGGGGAACGGAGAGGTGCGAATTCATAATGATGATAACGTCCGTTCCTTTTATGTTGAAGGGGGTATTGTTGAAATGCTGGATAACCGTCTTTCGGTTCTTGCTGAGAATTCATATTCAAAGGAACAGCTGAACAGGGATGAGATTAATGGAAAATTAATCAGTCTTGTGGAGACCAGCAAAGGCAAGGATCCTCTCTCTGATGAAGGGAATAGAGTTCAGAGTGAATTAGCACGATTAAAGGCTAGAAAGATGTTTATATCAAAATAAAAATAGAATAAAATTAAAAAATATATATAAAAGATGCTCTTTCGGGCATCTTTTTTTTTATTCTACAACTAAAATTTTTCCGATAATATATTGAAATAATATAAAGGAATCCTGAAGGTTAATGTTAAGGTGTTCTATTATAGAAATCAATATTAGGAAAAGTCAGCAATTTATAATATTTTATTAATATTAAAATCGGGTTTTTGAGTTGTCTATAATATCATATGGGTTGTATTAAATTATTTGTATTAAAGAATGAATATTTTTATAGGTGATTAGGGGCACTGGAATTTTATCATATCTGGAATATAAACAGGGATAAAATAGTTGATGAATAGCTGACAACTTATGAAAAATGGACATAAAGGCTAAGGGAAAAATATCAGGTAAAACATGAAAAGCAGTCTACCGGAAAATTTTAACATAAACGATATCGGCAGAATAAATTTAAAGGAAGCCGAGGAAGTTGCGAATGAAAATATTCTGTTTCTTACAGAAGATGATCTTATTGAAGGTTTGGAAGACTTTGACCTGATTCCGCTGAAAGATGAGGCTGGTGAAGATGGTAAGTTTCAAAAAATTCATGATGATTATCTTGATAAATCCTTCCATGAAACCCGCCGAATGGGCGATAAAAAAGCTGATAGCATAAAGGCAAAGGATGAAACTGTCCTGGATGATGGCAAAGGCATCAAGGAAAACACTGTAACTGATGAACATCCGGACAGTATTGAGGACTTTCATTCAATTGTGAATAATATTTTGTCCGAAATAATTCCAGAGGGAATTGGAACAACAGTCACAGGGACAGTAACAGATTCCATTGGGCCAGGAGAAGAATCAATTGCCCATGAAGGGGATGAAATAAAAGGAACAGGAACTATTCCTTCTGCTTCAGACGATGATAAAAAGACATATGAAAGAAAGGGGCCCTCGGAACCATTTATATTGAGTGATTCCCGCGTTTCAGATCATAAAGTTGATATCGGGACTGTGTCGATCCCGGACGCTTTGATGAATCTGGAAAAGAAAAGGGGAAATACTCTTTTCATTGATGACATCTCAGATGAATCACAAACACTGACAAAGAAAATCTTTGAAGAAAACGTCCTGGAAAAATCTGCAACTGATATCATTGAGATTTCAAGTAAAAATGTTAAGCTCCTTACTGAAGCAGGAATGGACATGGCCATTGTAGGGTACCGTTTTTTATCAATGGTAAAGGAAACAACCCAGGAACAGCACGATTTTATGCTGGATTTCATAGATGCCGATTACAAGTACAGGGACACTGAGCTTGACTTTGTTGATGACTCCATATTTGATGAGGACTATTCAAGGTTCATCCGTGAGATCGATGAATTCTATGATGATGACAAGGGGAAGATTGTTTCATCGGCCGTTGAAATTTTTGGAATCGATAATGAAGAGGGTTTTATAATTTCAGACAGGCTGTTCTCAGATGAGTATAAACATATTGACCTGGACAAGGAGATTGACCTTTTTAAATCTGATCAGGGAATTATAGATTTTGCCCTCACCAAAGAGAGATATTTTAATTATCTTGTAACAAAAGATGAGAGCCTGAGCGAATATGAAAGGCTCTCTATTGAAGAGGACATATCCTCAAAGGGAGCCGTTATTTTTGAAGAGGATATTGAAGATATAAAGAAGCTCTACGGCAAGGATATATCGCGTTCAACGAAGGACAAAAAAGTTATTATCGAGCAGATCACATCTGACAAGGTTTTCGAAGATGAATTCGGTATAGCAATTGATATACATGAAGAGGATGAAATACGTGAGATAGATGAGATAGGGTCCAGAGTGTATGACGAGGTTCCTGATGGAGAGGGACTAATCTCAGCCGGTGTTGCCGTTGAAGATATGCCGGGAAATATGGATGATAAAGACCGGTACATGAGAGATGGTGTTGAGGCAATAGAGGATACTACAGAGGCAATCCTTAACATAACTGATAAAATTGTGATACTTGAAGACGAACTCGATATTGACAGGTTCATAAAAGAGTTCCCTGAAAAGAAAGGTACCGATTTGAAAGGACTTCTTAAATATCTTGACGGGCTTTTTGAAAAATTGCCTGAGAGTACAATAAGGAGTTTTGCAAACTCAGAATATTTCGATCTTTATGTTAAAATACTTAAAGATCTCGGTATTTAATCATGGGTCTTCTATCAAAAGCTTTGCGATACAGAGAAAACCGTAAAGGGGTTGATGATGAGGGAGACAAAAAAGATTCTGCCGGTGATTCAGATTTAAAACTGAAATCCGAGGATGAGAAGGATCTGGTAAATACAGGTGGTTCATGGAATGATGATGCAGGAAACCATCAAATTGCAGATGATAAATCTTTCGAAGTTATTGATCAGGATGATATTAAAAAAGCCGTGAGTGATAATACGGCGTTTACAGGAGACCGGGGTGAGATAACAGATGGTACACTAAAGCTTGTGGAAAGCCCCATATTTAATGAAGAAATTAAAATCCTTGATCATGTGGAGTATGTCACAGAACATAATACAATAGAAGATAAAAATGGCAGGATTGAAGGGACTGCCGGTATAACCAATAAGGTACATGAAGCTCCCGGCCTGGAAAAAACCGGCGGTACTGGAGATCCCAACCCGACGGCAGAAAATGTGGCATCACAGATTAACAGGAAGATAGAAACAATGGAAAAAGGAACCGACAGCAGGGCAGATGTGAAACAGGGATTAAATAAAAAAAATATTAATTCTGACTTTGCCGGTATTGAGAAGGTATCTGCATATGACTCTGAGGCAGATGCAATTGATGATTCATTTTCTGAGGATGTTTCCGGGGATGAGCTGAAGTTCAGCGATTTCATGCTGCTCTATGAAATCCAGAAAGAGATTGCCAGGGCGAATACCAATGATGAATTATACGATGCAATTCTATTTTCACTCATGGGGCAAATAGGCGCATCTTCATCATCCATAATGGTGAGGTCCGGCAATAATGTGCATAAATGGGTTATCGTAAAATCCATTGGTGTAACTATAAACAATGAAGATTTATACTTTAATCCATCAGGTGGAATCCTAAAGGAGCTCTTTAACAGGAAGAAAATAATTGATATCGATGAATTTAAGAATAATCTGGAATTAATTGATGACTACTATAAATATATCTCAATTGATGCAAAAATTCTTGTCCCATTAATTCAGGGGTATGAAATTATCGGCACTGTAATTCTCGGAGAGAAACTTGATTCAGGAGATTACACCGATGAGGACAGGGAGTTCCTCAATTTTGTCGGTGAGGTTTCGGCAATTGCCCTGAATAATATAAATACGATGGAAATGATTATGAAAGTCAATGAAAATCTCAGCAGAGATTTCGGATATATAAGGGATGTTGACAGGTTTAAAAAGAAGATCTTCAGTAACATGAACCTGTCCAGGGCTGAAACTGATCTTGCCTCAGAGTTTGACGGAATGGGGATCACTGGTTACGCTGTCTTTGTTAAAAATCAGGATGATAAGACATTCACCCCCCTTTTTATAGATAAAATTGATAATCTGAAAATAAGGGAAACAGGAATCACCTTCACCGAAAAAAGCAGTTTTATTAAATATATGAACAAGACTGAAATTCCGGTAGTAATTTTTAATCCGAAGGAATCGGATTTGATAAATGAAATTTTTAAAGTTGAACAGTTATTAAGAATTTCAATATTCAGGATATTTCCCTTTATCATGGGAAATAATGTATATGGATTTATATTGGTCTATAAAATTTCCGAAAGTGCTGTACTCGATGAAATCGATAAGAAACTTTCGAGAATCTCGGAATTTTTATTCACACATACACAGAACATACAGCACTTTAATATAAGGCAGTCAAATTATATAGATACAGTAGAGATTCTTTTCAAGAGAATAGAAGAGGAGATCCTTAACGTTAAAAGCCTGGGAATACCTCTGACTATTGTCATGTTATCTGTTAAAAATTACAAGAGGTACTACGGTCTTTTCGGCAGCAGTGCCTACCAGAAGCTTGTAGACGGCCTTGAATCTGTTATTAGAAGAAGGATTTCGGACAGTGATTTTTCAATAAGGTACAGCAGGCAAAAAATACTTCTTGTCCTCCCCGGCAAAGACAAAAAATATGCCGCGCCCATGGCAAATTCCATAATTAATGAAATAACGGGAGCGTTCAACAGCAGGGAGATACAGTTGCTCATTACATCTCTGTCTGCTGAATATCCTGCAGATGGCAATGACCTGAACAGCCTTATTGATATTGTAGATTATTGAGAAACACCAGTGACGCTAAACCCCGGAGATTTTACTCTGGTTCATGGGGGGTGCTATTTTATCGGCATACCTTCGCAGGCATTGGAAAAACTTCACCCGGCAATTCACGGCAGTTCCATTAAAAAAGAATATCTGCAAACCTCCTCACCCCGGCATGAGATCAATATTAACGACGTTTGCATATCACAGAGGCTTGTGACATGCTCGGATTTCGGGGATTTCTCAATAGAAACCGGCTATAAAACAGAGGCGGAAGCAGATGGCTGGGGCTGGGTATGGGAGAGGGGATGGGAGAAAAGAAAAGGAGCAAACTGGAAAAATCCTTTCGGATGCAATCGGGATGATATGTACAGGGAGGGGGGAAGGTATATTCCCGTTTTACAAATAACATGGAATGATTCAATGGAATATTGCAGATGGCTTTCAGGAAAATCAGGCAGGAATGTGCGGCTTCCCGGTGAAGGGGAATGGGAAGTATTTGCCGGTATGTGCGGCGCAGGTAATATTGACACCTTGATTGAATTGGATAAAGAAATGATAGGAGAGAAAAAAATAGGGGAAGATTATTTTTTTTTGGAAGTCAAACGATTCAATCCATTTATTTTGCCAGGGCTCATTTGGGAATGGACCATGGACTGGTTTAATGCTTATCCCGGCGGGGAACCCCACAGGGATTTTGGCCTTGTCTACAAGGTCCTCAGGGGCGGTTCATATTTAAGCCATCCTGTCCAAAGAATAAGTGAGTACAGGTTCAGGCGGTGCCCTACAGCCAGGAGTCCTTTTTACGGCTTAAGGATTGCTGTCGAAGGCCATGAAATAGTTTGAAATTTTAGTACATGGGATTTTTTCAAAACAATTTTATTAATCTTCAGATGCCGGTTTTTTGATTTTTATTGACAATAAATATATAAAAACCGGATTGTTATACCATCAATAATAATTGACAATACATTCTGATAATTAAAAATAGTAAGAGAATTAATATACAGAGTTATTTCAGACATATTTGAATAAAGTTTAATAATAATTTTAATAGAGGATTTACAATGGAAAAAAACATGAGTATGGGTGACAGAGGAATAAGAAATATTTTTGCAGTTATTGTGGTGGTTTTATTTTACATGGAAATTATTTCCGGGACTCTGCTCATTGTTCTTGGGGCAACAGCATTTTATTTCGCCCTGACGAGCATGGTGGCTTTCTGCCCAATCTATTACCTCTTTAAAATAAATACAATTAAAAAATAATACAAATTCCAAAATACTTTTTTATTAAGAAAATTTGCCATTTTATTGATGATAGGAATGTTACTGTTGACCCTCACGTGCGGAAATGGAGGCAACCTCGTCTACCAGCACGGTATACATGTCAGGAGAGTTAATTCGCTTATTCAGAAATAAGGAAACCTGCATTTTTGCTTTATGAGACCATCAAGGGTCGGAATTTCACTGTCAGCCTTGAGAGTGAAAATATTTAATCAATACAGGAGAACTCATGTCGATTTGGAAAACAAAACTGACGGTGAAACTTTTAAATGAGAAAGGGAAAGGCACACTCAATGAAGCACTGGGGATTGAATTCATGGAAATAGGTGATAATTATATTAAAGCCAGGATGCCGGTTGATTCAAGGACAATTCAGCCAGCAGGGAGACTCCATGGAGGCGCTTCCGTTGCCCTGGCTGAAACCCTTGGAAGTACTGCGTCCTTCATGTGCCTTGATGTTGAGAAAGAACGCCCTGTGGGTATGGAGATTAATGCAAACCATCTCAGGGCCATTAAATCCGGATATGTATATGGCATGGCCCTTCCTGTCCACGTCGGAAGGAAGACCCATGTGTGGGAAATAAAAATAACCAACGAAGAGGGGAAACTTATCACCATATCGAGAATAACGATGGCTGTTATTCAAACCGGGGAAATGTAAAAAATAAATCGATGCCGCGGCAGAGGTTGCCCTTTACCCGGATAACATTCAGCAAATTTCAAGAAGTTCTCCTGTCTGTGTCTACTTACCGTAGCCCATGATCCTGTCCAGTCTTCTTCCCAATTCACTTGCATAGTTTACCCCGAGGGTTGAGGAATTTTCCGCAGCCCATTCAGAGAGCCTTATCTTTCCCGTGGGAGGCGTTGATACATGGAGCAGGTCAGCCATAAGCCCTTTGATCTCCTCCCTGGTGATGAGTATATCCTTCATAAACAGGCTGATGATTTTACCTAAAATGTATCCTGCCGACGGAGGAATGGATATTACAGGCCTGTGCACATTGATGACACGAGAGATGGTTTTAACCAGTTCCCTGTAAGTGAAGGTTTCCGGACCTATTGCATTGATTATTTTATTTTCATTATTCATTCCCCATTCCACGGCTAGTCCTGCGAGATCATCCACATGGATTGGCTGTATCATGTAATCGCCATTTCCAAATACCGGGAAAAAGGGGAATTTTCTCAAAGCCCAGGCAATGTTGTTTATGAGAATATCCTCATAACCGAAAAGGACAGCGGGCCTGAGGATACAGTGTGAAATGCCGGTTGACACCAGGGACTTTTCAATCAATGCCTTGCCCTTGAAATATTCCAGTTCAGAATTTTCAGACGGGTTGGTTATGCTTATATGTACAATTCTTTTTACTCCTGCATTTTTTGCGCATTCAAAAAGGATGGCCGAGTTCTTAACCGCCTCTTCATGTGTGAAATTGCGGTGATTGAACCTTACCCAGTAGGTGTTGTAGAGGACATCAATACCGCTCAGAGACTTTTCAAGCTTTTCAGGCCTGTCAAAATTATATGGAAAGGCCCTGACTCTTGAACCGAAAGGGTTCTCCCTGGCCATGGAATTTGTCAATGTTGAAACACTGTTGCCCATTTCCAGAAGTTTCAGGGCTATGTATTTTCCTGAATATCCATATGCACCAGTTACCATTTGAGCTTTATGATTCTTCATACTATCGCCCCCCTTAATAATAAAAATGGATGTTAATCAATTCCTGTTCCTATCAAAAATTTTTTTTATCGTACCCTGGCTCAGGCTTTCTATGGCAAGGAATGCCGAAACCAGGCTGTCAAGTGTATCAAAAAATCCCTTCATCTCTTTCATCCTTTCAATATAAAAGGATGAAATTGCCGGATCGGAATCATTTACATCAGCGGACTTAAGCATCTGTATGCTGTTGCCTACCGATTTTATCGCGTGGTTGAATTCATTTTTCTCACGCTCTTTCATAATTTTTTTTATGATAAGCCAGAAATCAATTTCTGCAGTATAATAGTCTTTTCTGTCGCCCACCTTGATGTACTTGTGGATGAGTCCCATCCTCCCGAGTATCCGGATATTTGTGCTTACCGCACCCTTTGTAATACCGGCATCCTTTACGAGAACATTAAGAGGAACCGGTTCGTTAGAGAGGTAGATGATACCATAGATGGCTCCCATTGCTCTGGGCAGGCCCCAGAAATTAGCTATCCGGCTCATTCCCTGGATAAAATTATTACGCGCATCATCTAATTGTGACATAATGATCCTTTTTATATATACTTTATTTAGTTTAAACTAAACAAAGTATATATAAAAATCAATAGTAAGTCAAGTAACCTTGATAAAAATTTCTTGAATAAAAAAATATGGATAATAACATATAATATATCGATACTAACTTTATGACGGGATCCGGAGAATTGAAATTATGAAAGAATTCATTTTAAACATACACTGGGGAATTGTGTTTATACTCTGCATTTCTATCGGGCTTGCTCCTTTCACGCCTCCGCATATCTGGGAGAAACTGAACATGCTTGTGAAGGGGACACTGAAAAAGCCCATTGACTGGTTTGATTTTCTTTTTCATTCTTTACCATGGATAATCCTCATTGCCAAGTCTGTACTTACAATCAGGGGAGGTGATTGAATGGAGGTTTGATCATATATACTTCCAGAAATAAAATGGCTGAATATAAAAATCCTCTGCCAACTGTTGATATTATAATCACTGTTATACATGAAGGTTTAGAAAAAGTTGTCCTCATTGAAAGGAAAAATCCCCCCTTCGGCTGGGCGCTCCCGGGAGGATTCGTGGAATATGGCGAATCACTTGAAGATGCGGCGGTCAGGGAGGCGCACGAAGAGACCGGACTGAAGGTTGAACTGATCCGTCAGTTCCACTCCTATTCAGATCCATCAAGGGATGCACGGGGGCATACAATTTCCACCGTGTTTCTTGCAAGGGCTGAAGGTTTTCCTGCAGCAGCGGATGATGCGAAAAGCGCAGGGCTTTTCAGCGACAGTGAATTGCCTGAAAAACTTACCTTTGATCATGGAAAAATTCTTGATGATTTTATAAATATGAAATATTAAATTATACAAAATTAATTAACCAGGAAAAAACAATGCCACTTTCTAAGTTCTATTCAAAAACTGCTGAAGCCCTTCTGAACAGAATTTTCAAGTCTTCAGGGGCTGATATAAGGCTTCATGGCGAGGAGAATATTCCGGGGCAGTCTGTTCTCTATGTGATAAATCATTTTACCAGGATAGAGACAACGTTTCTTCCTTATCTTATACATAAAAAAACAGGGAGATACGCGCTCTCCCTTGCTCATGAGTCTTTTTTCGGAGGTACGTTCGGGAAAATTCTTGAAAAGCTTGGCGGTGTGTCCACCAATGATTCAAACCGCGATAACATTCTCATATCAGCCCTCTTACAGAATAAATTATCTGTAATCATCTTCCCCGAAGGGCAGATGCTCAAGGACAAGAAGATCATTGAGAAGGGGAAATACATGGTCTACAATACGGGGATGAGGCGCCCCCCGCATACCGGGGCTGCCAGGGTTGCATTGATTACGGAATTTTACAAGGAAAAGCTGAAATACCTGCTTCTGAATGATAACAATGATCTTATAGACACGGTAAAAAAACATTTCGGAATGAGCGGAGAAGATATTGAGGATTTGATTAACAAGAAAACTTATATTGTCCCGGTAAATGTGACTTATTTCCCCATAAGGGCAAAACACAACGCTATAAACAGGCTCCTTGACAGGTTTGTCAAGATTGTCCCGGACAGGTTGGCTGAGGAGATTGAGGTGGAAGGCACCATGCTCCTGAACGGTGTGGATATTGATATTAATTTCGGTAAGCCCATTGATGTAAATGAATACCTGTTTAAATCGGACAATATCAGGAAGAAGATCAACAATAACAACCTGTACCTGGACAGGGAAGAGCGGAAAAAGCAGATTCCCCTTATAAGGGAGAGCCTGGACCTCATGTACAGGTACATGGATTCAATTTACGAGATGACGACACTCAACCCGGACCATATTTTTTCATATATCCTCACCATGAGCCCGGTAAACAGGATTAAGGAGATTGAATTCAAGAACAAGGTCTTTCTGGCAATAGAGGAGATCAAGAAGATAGATCTGTTTTACTGCAATACAAGGATGAGAAAAAACCAGTTCCACCTGCTGACGGACGATGAGTTCGGTATCTACAATAATTTTATTAATGCCGCCGAGGACAGCAATCTTATTACAAGGGAGAACGGTTATATAGTTAAAAATGGTAAAAGGTTTAACAAGCAGTTCAAGTTTCATACAATAAGAAAAGATAATTTTGTTGAAGTCATAAAAAATGAGATTGAGCCTTTGAAAAAGGTAAACAGTGTCCTTCGAAAAATAATGCTTACTCCACCAATATTTGACAGCAGAAATATCAGGAACATGTTTATCAGCCTGGATAACGATATGTTTGAGCAGGATTATGTAAAATTCAGCATAAAGGGCGAGTCGAAGCCAAAAAATATCGGCCGGCCTTTTTTTCTTAAAAGGATGTTCAGCAATGAAGGTATAATTCTTGTCCACGGTTATCTTGCTGCGCCTGAGGAGATCAGGGTTATAGCCGATAACCTGTATAAAAAAGGATACACGGTGTACGGGGTAAGGCTGCGCGGCCACGGGACTTCACCTGAAGACCTGGCCGGCAGGAAATGGATCGACTGGTATCACTCTGTTAACCGGGCCTATATAATCATGGAAAACAGCGTTGAGAATTTTGCCATAATTGGATTTTCCACCGGTGCCGGCCTTGCGCTGCTCCAGGCGTCAAATAAGGGGAAGAAGTTTAAGGGCCTCATATCAATTAATGCGCCGCTGAAACTTCAGAATATCACCTCCAACCTGTCCTCTGCCGTTGTTGCCTGGAATAACATAATGAAAAAGATGCATATAAAAAAAGGAAAACTGGACTTTATCCCGAACAATCCTGAAAACAAGCAGATTAATTATGTGAGGAACCCCATCGCCGGTGTCAATGAACTGGAAAAGCTGATGAAAACGGTGGAGGGGAAACTGGCAGATATATCCATCCCGGCGCTTGTCATCCAGGGGTCCGATGATCCGGTGGTAAATCCGGTCAGCGGGCTTCAGGTTTTTGAAAAGCTCGGTACAGTGGACAAGGAATACACCACGATTTTTGCAAAACGGCACGGTATCGTCAGGGGCGATGAATCGGAAAAGGTAACAGAAAGAATTCTTGATTTCCTTGATTATATCTTCAAAAAGAAATAATCTTTATTCAATAGCTTCTATATTTATCCCTTCTCTGGTTTTCAGGAGTATAATGGGAACGACATGTGATTTTCCAATATCGCCTTTTTTTAGAAGTTCCACATCAATATCCAGGGTTTTATTTTCAAAGTTCTGGTTGCTTAACTGGATCTGAAAGGGTATTTTTTTCTTGTTCCCCATGCCATCGTGATATATGGGCCAGAAATGGTAAAAACCCATTGTTGCCTTATTGGTTATATAGGGATTTTTCCATCCTGAATTTATCATTTCTGCCGGTTTTCCGTTATGTAAAAGAGTAACTTTCACTTTGGATACAATGGAGAATGTCGTTTCCTCGAGAATTTCGCCGAAGATATGTGAAAACCGGCAGTTCGAGTAATCAATCTGATTGACCTGTTCGTCTGCCTGGGTGGTTCTCCTTTTCCTGAAGGTTTCTATGGCTTCGTAAAACAGCATGAGTATGTCAGTTTTCTGCTGGATAATATATCTCGCCTCCAGTTTACCGTGCAGAATTCCCCTTTCACTCGTTGTGTACTTGGGAGGAATTCGATTGAGGATATATGCCATAATATCGTCTTTGTTATTATTCAGCAATGATAGATCCTTATCGCTTTTAAGAATCTCTTCGGTAATGTTCAGTATGATATCTTCCTGAATGTTTTTTACACCCACGGTAAACACTCCTATTCTTTTATATTTATTTTTTTTGTAAAAGCAATTTTAAAAAGTTCATTCATTTCCTGTATCAGATGAAACTTTATTCCTTTCTTTATATATCCGGGGATATCTTTCAGATCCCTGTTATTATCTTTGGGCAGTATGACAGTTTTGATGTTTGCTTTTTTTGCCGCAATTATTTTTTCCCTTATCCCGCCCACGGGGAAAACCCTGCCGGTAAGGGTGAGTTCCCCAGTCATGGCTACCCCCTGCTTCAGGGGATTTTTTGATGCCAGGGAGTAAATTGACGCAGCAATTGTGATCCCTGCTGAGGGGCCGTCCTTTGGAGTTGCTCCCGAGGGGACGTGTATATGAATAATGTTGTTTCTGAAAAGCTTCTTTGCCTGCTCATCAGAGGAAAGATAATGTCTGATATAACTGTAAGCGATGTTTGCAGACTCGTTCATAACATCACCAATCTGGCCTGTAATTTTCAGCTTCGTTCCATCCCTGCCCGGGACGCCTATTGATTCAACGGCCAGGGTCGCCCCGCCCAGGGAAGTCCATGCCAGGCCGGTTGCAATGCCGGGCCTTACAGGCTTCATAACCTCATCGTCGGTATAAATCTCCTGGCCCAGGAATTCCCGTATTTTTTCCCGGTTCAGGGGGTTTTTCCCGAGTTTTTTTCCCCTTGCAATGAGGGTCGCAGATTTCCGGCATATTTTTTCTATCTGCCGCTCAAGATTCCTGACACCGGCTTCCCGTGCCCATCTGTCTATAACATAGATTAAATCGCTTTTATTGATTTTTATTGAACCCTTTTTCAGACCATGAAGATTTAACTGCTTGGAAAGGAGATATTTTTTTGCTATATGATATTTTTCTTCTGTGATGTAGCCTGAAAGCCTGATGATCTCCATCCTGTCAATGAGAACAGGTGGTATGGAATCAAGGGTGTTGGCTGTTGTTATGAAGAGGACATCTGATAGGTCAAAGGGTATATCAAGATACAGGTCGCGGAATTCGGCATTCTGCTCGGAATCCAGGACTTCCAGAAGGGCTGACCCTGGATCTCCCTGGAAACTCTGCCCCATTTTATCTATTTCATCGAGCATGAACACCGGGTTCCTCGACTTGCACAGTTTAAGGCCATGGATGATTTTCCCGGGCATTGCGCCGATATAAGTTTTTCTGTGGCCCTTGATTTCAGCTTCATCCCTCATTCCGCCAAGGGATATCCTGAAAAATTTCCTGTTCATAGCCCTTGCAAGGGATCTGCCCAGTGATGTTTTCCCAACGCCCGGCGGGCCGAGGAGGCATATTATGGAGCCCCTTGAATCGGGCTTTAATTTTTTCACCGCGAGAAATTCCAGGATTCTTTTTTTTACATCTTCAAGTCCGTAATGGTCGCTTTCCAGTATTTTTTCTGCGTGTTCAATGTCCAGGTTGTCTTCAGTTTTTTTATTCCACGGGAGGGAGAGTACGGTGTCGATATATGTTTTAGTCACGGAAAATTCCGAGGAATTATTATCCATGTAAATCATTCTGTCTATTTCATCTTTTATTTTTTCCCTTGCTTCTCCTTTCAGGTCCAAATCTGCAATCTTTTTTTTCATGCTGGTGATCTCATGGGACCTGTCATCCGATTCAAACCCCAGTTCCTGTTTGATTATCTTGAGCTGTTCTTTTAATATGAATTCCTTCTGCTGCTTATCCATTTTTTCATTAATCTGGCTCTGTATTTTCTTCTGGACATCCATGACCTCTATCTCCTTGTGGAGGAGCTTCAGGACTTTCCAGAGTCTTTTTTTGACACTCAGCGTCTCCAGGACATCCTGGTATTCATGCTTCTCAATGTTCAGGATGGATGTGACAAAATCGGCCATTTTTCCCGGTTCATCCACATTGAGCATTGTGAGCTTCATCTCTTCGGTAAACAGCGGGTTGTTGTCAGCCAGCAGTTTTAACTGGCCAAGTACCTCTTTCATGAGGGCCTTCACTTCAATCTTGTTCATCCCCTCGGTCTCGTCGCTGAAATAGTGAATCCCTGCGACGAGGAATTTTTTTTCCATTGAGATATCTTCGATCTTAAACCTTTTTATGCTGTTGATCAGTACATTGACCCCGCCGTCCGGTAGGTTGACCTTTTTTATTATCTTTACAGCGGTTCCGAAGCTGTACAAATCCTCGGGACTTATTTCATCTTTATTGTCGTCCTTAATAAGCACAAGCCCCACGGTACGAGACTCCTTTAAAACCCTGTCTATGGCCTCTGCATATTTTCCCTGGGAAATAATGAGAGGTGTCACAATGCCGGGAAATATAGGTCTGTACCTGATTGGTATAATATATAGCCTGTCGGGTAACGACTGGTCCATGGACAGGAGGTCACTGTCTAGAATCTCCCCGTCTACTGACCGCCCTGAATTCTCATTCAATAAATCATCAAAATCCATCTACCCTCGCTGTAAACAGTTATTCACCGGATGTCATTACCTGGTGTTGCCGGGAACCACCTGTCTTACAATATTTTGAACCGGATATTTATAGTGGTATAAGAGCATATTTTTGTCAATTTTAAATAAAAAAAAATCATATTTCCGGTATGAAGTCACGGGGGTCAATTAATGCCTATCCCGGGTTTATTATTGCTGGAAAAAATTATTATTGATCAAACAAATTCCGGCTGAATCAGGGCTCTATCAGCTCAAACCTGAACTGTTCTTCAAAATGAATGCCCCTAACTATAATCCTTATATAATCTGCCAGATCATCGTTCTCAAGAATAGAGAGTACATCGGGTATGATCTCATTTTCACCAAAGTCCAGGCTTTTCTCGCCGTCCAGCATTATGGTTGTATATCTGCTCGTGAGATAGGACCTTGATTTTGCCATATCCTCATTCTCCCATCTCCTGCAGTTTGTAAGACCTTTGCCGTTTACCCATTCTACGACACCATGGTTATTGGACAGGAACATCATTTCAATGACCTTCCCGTCGAAATCTGTTTTTATAACCAGGGACCTGTCCACATAGTCCTTCCGGAGATAGGTTGACAATACAATTTTTTTTCCGTAATCTCCGTCTGTTATTTTCGCCCTGATTGTCATGAATTCAATTTCCAGAAAAACTATCCTACTGTCAATCGATCTCTGCGCCGCAGTGAGGGCATGCTGAGAAGAACTCGTCATCTGAAGATTCCCCATCCCGGTAAATGGATTCACATTCATCACACATCACAAATCCTTTCCCGCATTTTTTGCAATTTATTTTTTTGAGAACCCCTTCATCACAGAACGGGCATATGATCTCCCTGTTTGTATTTTCCATGTTTAACCTCTGTATATATCCTGATTTGATTTTTCAATAGGGGAAGAAGGTAATCACCTGCGGCGTCTTTTCATTTAATACCATCCGTACTGATGTGAGGGGCGGGTGCTTTTTATCCCTGCCTTCCCTTCCTCCAAGATACCCTATTGTCTTCCCTGTATTCCAGGTGTATTCTACTTTCCCGCCCCTTGCGTTGCCCTTAATTGCTCCTGAGCGGATTTTTGCCCACAGCGTGTCCATAAGCTTAATGATTTCCGTTTTGCTTATGGAAAAAACACCATGCTTAGCCCTCCCGTCCATATCCCTGGCATGTTTCATGATATGCTCAAGCCGTGTGAGGTTTTCCGGGTCCTTCCCCTTTATGATAAGCCCGCCCCTGGTTTTCCACTGGTTCTTACCGATGCTGATGATTACCCCGGAATTTTCCAGTTCTTTTATTTCAGACCCTGTGATAAAATTTTCCCTGGCCCCTGAAATTGATACCATGGAAGCGAGGATGGCTGCAATGAGTGCCGGTCTAAAAATTATTTTTATTATCATTTGGTTATTCCTTTCAACTTTTAGCAGCAATGATCCTGCTGACAATATTTTCCGTGGTGAATCCAAGGTGTTCTGCCAGCACGTTAGCCGGGGCGGACATCCCGAAATTCTCCATTGTTATGTATACTGCATCCCCGCCCGCATACTTTTCCCAGCCCATTTTTATGCCGGCCTCTACAACGGCATAGCGCATTCCTGCCGGGAGAATTATTTTCCTGTATTCCTCATCCTGCTTATCAAACAGCTCCCATGAAGGGAAGGAAACAACCCTGGCGCTTATCCCATGGGCCTGAAGTTTTTCCGCAGCTGCAACCGATATGTGGACCTCCGACCCGGAAGAGAGGATGGTAATGACGGGGCTTTTTTCCGGCTCATGGATTATGTATGCTCCTTTATGGAGTTCAGCAGCTCCTGATGGGCCGGCTTTCCTGAGTATGGGAAGGTCCTGCCGGGTAAGGGCAAGCATTACCGGGCCGTCGTTTCTGCCGACTGCGGCAAGCCATGCCTCTTTCGTCTCCTCTCCATCAGCAGGCCGGATGACAACCAGGTTGGGAATCGCCCTTGCAGCTGCAAGGTGTTCCACTGGCTGATGGGTGGGGCCATCCTCGCCTACGAAGAAGGAATCATGGGTGAAGACATAGATGGTATGGAGCCGCGAAAGCGCTGCTATACGAATCGGGGGCCTCATGTAGTCCATGAATACAAGGAATGTGGCGGAGAAGGGGATAAACCCTCCGTAATAGGCAATTCCGTTCTGGATGGCCCCCATGGAATGTTCCCTGATCCCGAAATGTATGTTTCTCCCGATTTTTCGTTTTCCTGTAGATCCGAAACCCTTCACAAAGGTCTTGTTGCTTGGCGCAAGGTCCGCGGATCCGCCAATGAAGCCCGGAAGCTCTTTAAATAGCGATTCCAGCACTTTGCCGCTGGCGCTCCTGGTTGCGATGGCCTTGGAGGGATCAAAAACGGGAAGCTTCTCCCTGAGAATGGCTATGTCGGGTTTTGAGAAAAAGGCATCCCATTTTTTTCTGAGGCCGCTCTCCATGGCCTTATCGAATACCGACTTCCACTGGCCGTATTCTTCCCTGTGTAACGCGTTTATCCCGTTGAATATTTCATATACCCTTTCGTTTACATGAAACTTTTCGATGCAGGCCATGCTGAGATTTTTTTTAGTGGCCGTCACCTCGTCCTCACCCAGCGGCGCCCCGTGGGACTCTTCGCTCCCTTCCTTGTTGGGGCTCCCCTTTGCGATTTTTGTCTCTGCTATGATCAGTGATGGCCTGGCCCTCTCCATACGCCCGGCTGCCACACCTCTCTCAATTGCATCAAAGTCGTGGCCGTTTATTTTCTGGACATGCCATCCAAGGGCGCTGAATTTCATTGCAACATCCTCGGAGAAGGCGAGGTCGGTGTCTCCTTCTATGGATATGGAATTAGAGTCATAGATGTATATGATGCTGCCCAGGCCAAGGTGGCCTGCAAGGGAAGCCGCTTCAGTTGAAATCCCTTCCATGATGTCGCCGTCGCTCACGATGGCAAAGATGTTATGGTCAATTATGGCAGCATCGGCGCTGTTGAATTCGGCTGCTGCAAGTTCCCTGGCAATGGCCATGCCGACGCCATTGGCAAAGCCCTGCCCCAGCGGGCCCGTGGTTGTCTCCACTCCGGGTGTGTGGCCGAATTCGGGATGGCCCGGGGTGATGCTTTTGAATTGCCTGAAATTTTTCAGATCCTCCATTGACACTGCGTATCCTGTCAGGTGGAGCATGGAGTAGAGCAGCATTGAGCCGTGGCCAGCTGATAGGATAAACCTGTCCCTGTTTGCCCACTTCGGATCTGCGGAATTGTGGCGCAGTACCTTTGTCCATAATACCGCAGCTATATCGGAACATCCCATGGGGAGGCCCGGGTGGCCGGAATTTGCCTTCTGCACTGCGTCCATGGAGATGCATTTTATTGTGTTTGAAATAAGGGTGAGGTCATCCTTGCTGATTTTCATGAATTTCTCCCGATTTTGATTTTAAATGTATGCCCAATCCTGTGATATGTATTATCTTATAGAATCATCTTTTTATCATATAATATAAAAATACAACTATTTTTTCAATAGTTAAAATATTATGGGATTCGGGGAAAATATGATTTTTTCCCATGATATATTTCCATTGATTTTTTAAATACATTTCACATCCTAATAGTAAATAAAAAGTGAGGGTAAATATATTCTTCAGCGTTTTTGAAATTAATTGGAGGCTTCATTTATGAAAAAAATAATGAATAATGTTCATTCAAGACTAAGTAAGAAAAACATCAGCAGGAAAAATTGAGAAAAGAGGTATGCGGATTCAACAGTTACCGGACCACGGGGCTCGGTGTAGATTTTAATGCTGCCCTATGCGTAAAAAAAGTTACTATCACGATCCTCATGGTGGAACGGGGGATAAAATTTGACGATACCTGCATATCGGAAACAAGTCTTTTGGGGGATATATATGGGGGGCGGAGGGAGGCCCAGCGATGCATATCACCGTCGATTTTCATTATTCCGGCGGGAGCCTGTCGGGCATGGAACCGGCCTTTCCCGAGGACGACCGGACCCGGTACAAAAATTTCCAGGCCTTCATGATTTTCCACACGGGAGCAGTTAATCTCCCTGTTTCCTATGTGACAGCCCCATCGGACCATCTCTTCGATTTCCGGGTTGCCCGGTACCCCGCACTCTACCGCATGAAGGTCCCTGATGACAATAAATCCCTGTGCCACAGGGTAACTTACGATGCTGAACTTCCCCTCTATTTTCGCCATGGATCCAAGGGGGGGGCTCCCTTCGGGATAGGCGATTCATTATATCCTCATCACGGGAAGCACATGGAAGGGGGAGGTTGATGTTCTTAAAATCCTTGTGGCCGCGGCGCACTATACATGCGTAGATTTAATTGCAACGGACCGGTTGGTTTCCGGGAGTTGCAGGGAAGACGGGAAGTGGTTTCACGAGGCAAGAAACCGTAAGCTGGAAAAGGACGTTGCGCTTGTGCTGAGAGTCAAGGGGAGAGAAGGGTTAATGCAGTGACTGAAAAAATTGATCATGGTGACATTGAATACGAATAAATAAATTATGCCGGGGGCTCATTTGATTCATGTTATTTTTTTTGTAACTACTCAGCTAAAAATAATTGCTCACGGATTTATGCGGATATTCACGGATTTTTTTTAATATCATTATCAGAAACTTATTCTCATTTTAGGTTTATTTTTTTAATACAATAATACATTTCATTATTATCTCATTTTTATCAGTGTTTATCAGTGCTGATCTGTGAGCAAATTTTTTTTCACTTTTCTGACTGAGTAGTTACATTTTATTTTTTGCCCTGGATATAATTCAATTGACAATGTGATTGATTAATTTGATAATACAGAAAATTATCATTGAAAGATATGATGAATAGAATTTATAGAAGGAGGAATAAATGAAATCAAAGAGAATAATGAAATCAGCGGGATATATAAGCCTGGTATCCCTCATCGTTTGTGCGACAATACTTCTGGCCGATGTGGACCGGTATCTGCGCCATGCCAGGTCGCAGTATGAACAGAAAAATTTTATCACTGCCAGCCAGAGCTATCTGAAGGCGATTCAATCGGCAAAGGGCGAATTTACTTCTGCCGATTTCTATCAGCTTGCAATTTCATTGAAAGAAACAAAAAAATTCAGTGAAGCCATTCCCTATTTTGAAACGGCTATCATGAAAAACCATGAAAAAAGTTCTGCAATACTATTTGAAATTGCCTGTATGTACAGCCTTGTAAAAAATGAAAAAATGGGGCAGAAATATCTCCGCCTTGCGGTGAACCATGATTCGAGTCAGTTAAAAAATCTTTCCGGGGAAAAGAACCTGGAATTTCTCCGTTCACAGCAGGGCTGGGCCGGCTTCCAGGAAAGCCTGAAATCAATATCAGCAAAGAATTTTATCAACGATGATATATACAGCATCCTCTCATTTGCCGGAAAAGATAAAGGGAATGAAATGAACACATGGCTATGCTCAAACGGCAGGGCGGTTCAGACCAGGAAACTGGGTTCATGCAATAAAGGTTTTGTCATGGGGAAATGGGAGCTCTTCATGGGCCGGCTGAATTTTACCTATGACAAAGAGTGTGTTTACCAGGGCATTGGCAACAAGACAAAATCCACAGGCACAGGGGATTCAATGACATGCGACGGGTTTGATTATCAACACTATATGCCCAGGTGCGGAGGAAGTTCTGAGGTACTGTACCTCGCTGCCCATACAATTGCAGATGCACGAGGCGGGGAAAAACCTGAAGTGGGTCTTTTTAACACAAAATTCAATGTCCAGTTCAAGCCCATGGCCAAAGACCCGAAACAGTGCGATCCGAATTTTAAACCTGAAAAAATTGAAGACATGAAGGTGGAATAGGTTTTATGAAATACTCTCCGGCTGTATCAGATTGAGGTTCCGTCGGGGAGGATGGTAACTGGTACCTCATCTCCGGCGATTCTTTTCTTTCTGATAATGCACTCTTTGTAATCATCGCCACTGCAGTATTTTTGCGCATAGAACCTGTCTATTGTTCCGCTTTTGATTTTTTTGTAAACGGTGCAGATGTTCAGGTATTCACATTCAGGGCCGCTCTCTCCCAGTACCCTTGCTATAACCTGGAGCATTTTGTTTATTTCAAAGGGCTTAATAATGTAATTTTTTGCCCCGGCCTTTATGGCTTCCATTATCCTCTCTTTATTATCCGCTCCGGTGACCATGATTATTCTGGCATCGGGGTTGTTCGAAAGAATGCTCTTCAGCACGTCTATGCCGTTCAGCACCGGCATCTCAATGTCCAGTGTCAGCAGGTCGGGCTTCAGCTTGTTATATGCCTCAATAGCCTCTACTCCATTTGTGGCCTCTGTCAGCACGGTATGCCTGTTCTGGGTCAGTATCATATTCAACTTTTTTCTTACTACCGTAGAATCATCTGCTATAACAATGTTAGCCACCGGTACCTCCTGATATGCCTCGATGCGTGATATAGTATCACTGCTCATTCATATCACTGTCGCTTATAAAAGAAGTCTATATTTTATATCTCTTTTCCGGATATCATTTATTGATTATAGGATGATTGTTTGTTTATTGTCAAGTCAATATTTGAAACCATTACTGCTAAACGCAACTCATAAAAAATAAAAAGGAAAGCATTCAGTACATGATAACGTAAAAATTTTAATCCTTGAAATATTGACTTGACATTACGTCATGCTTTCGATATATTTTAATAAAAATCAATAAACTGGATAGATATCCAATATAACTGTCATGACTGAAAAGAGAATGCATAATTCCATAAATATTTCTAACCGGAGGGCATTACTGCAATGAACAGGTATGAAACGGGGATCGACATTAACTCCGGAGAGTATAAAGAAAACTATCGGGCAATGGAACTCCTGGTTGAAGAGATGAAAAGGGAGATGAAAAAGGCAAGGGAGGACAGGCCGGAAAAGGCCCGACTGAGACTTGCCGGACAGGGGAAACTCCAGGCCCTTAAAAAGCTTGAACTCCTGCTGGACAGGAACACCCCGTTCCTTGACATAGCGCCAATGGCCGCAAGGGGGATGTACGGCGGCGATGTGCACGGCGCCGGCATGATTGCCGGCATCGGTGTCGTGGAGGGGAGGGAGGTGATGATAAATGCCAGCGATGCCACCATCAAGGGGGGCTCCATATACCCCATGGGTGTGAAGAAAACCCTCCGCCTCCAGGCCATCGCCATGGAGAACCGCCTGCCGATCATAAATTTACTCGATTCCGCAGGCGCATACCTCCCCCTGCAGTCGGAGCTCTTTCCCGATTCCGATGACGGAGGAAGGATTTTCTATAACCAGGCAATCATGTCAAAGATGGGGATACCTCAGATAACAGCTGTTATGGGGCTCTGCACCGCCGGCGGGGCCTACATCCCGGCCATGTCCGACGAAGTGGTGCACGTGAAGGGTCACGGGGCCATCTTCCTCGGGGGGCCGCCTCTTGTGAAAGCGGCAACGGGGGAAGAAGTTTCGGCAGAGGAGCTCGGCGGGGCCGATGTGCACTGCATGGAATCAGGGGTTTCGGACTATATTGCCGATGATGATGCCCATGCCGTATCCATCATCAGGAAGATAGTGAAGAACCTCCCGGCCGGCGAAAAATACAGGTTAACCATGAAGGACCCTGCTCCTCCGGTATATGATGCCATGGAGATATACGGCATAGTCAACCGGAGAATAAGCGTCCCCTATGAGGTGCGGGAGGTCATCGCGCGTATCGTTGACGGGAGTGAGTTCCTTGAGTTCAAGGAGCTTTACGGGAGCACCCTGGTCTGCGCCTGGGCATACATCCACGGCTATCCGGTGGGGATCCTGGCAAATAACGGGATCCTGTTTTCTGAAAGCTCCCTGAAGGGTGCCCAGTTCATCCAGCTCTGCGATAAGCGTAAGATACCACTCGTATTTCTCCAGAACATCAGCGGCTTCATCATCGGCCGTGAATACGAAAGGACCGGGATCACGAAAAACGGCCACAAGCTCATCAATGCAGTGTCCACGGCCACGGTGCCCAAATTCACCATCATGACCGGCGCATCCTTCGGCGCAGGGAACTACGGAATGTGCGGCAGGGGCTATTCACCCAGGTTCCTCTGGACATGGCCCAATGCCGAGATAGGCGTCATGGGGGGCGAGCAGGCTGCAGGTGTGCTGGTGACCATAAAAAACGACCAGCTGAAAAAAGAGGGGAAACCTGCCCTGAGCGAAGAGGAGGCCGACGCAATCAGGGGCCCCATAATCGCCGCTGCGAAAAAGGAGGGCGACGCCTTTTACAGCACGGCAAACCTCTGGGACGACGGTATCATCGACCCTGCATCCACCAGGGATGTCCTGGGGCTCTGCATATCGGCCTCGCTCAATGCCCCCATACGGGATGACGTTTTCGGCTACGGCACGTTCAGAATGTAGGCGAAGTATATAGCGGTTATAATTCAAAAATGAAGAATAATTTAGCTCACGGATTTACACGGATAAGAGTGATATAAATAAAATATACATATGAAGAATTTATAAAATAGTTAACTCATTCGGGGATGTATTATTGAAAGTGCTTAAAACAAAGGATTAAAAATTGAATTAAACAAAAGAAGTAGGTTTAACATTGAATTTTAGAATTTAAACAGAAATGAAAAAAAATAACTAAAATAGTTATTAATAAGAAAGAAAAAAAATCCGTGAGCAAAGACTTTAAGCCAGGTAGATGTAATGTTTAAAAAAATATTAATCGCGAACAGGGGCGAGATAGCGGTCAGGATAATGAGGACCTGCAGGGAGATGGGAATCGGAACTGTGGCCGTCTATTCTGAGCCCGATTCATCGGCACTCCATGTACTTGAGGCCGATGAATCCGTCTGCCTGGGCAGCGGGGAGCCTGCATCGAGCTACCTCAGCATTGATAAAATAATGAGCGCGGCAAGGGAAAAGGGGGCCGGGGCAATACACCCGGGCTACGGGTTCCTCGCAGAAAATCCTGAATTTGTCCGGCGTTGTGAATCAGAAAGAATTGTCTTCATAGGCCCACCTTCCGGTTCAATGTTAAAGCTGGGCGATAAGGTAAGGGCCAGGGAGACAATGAAGAAAGAAGGGATCCCTGTCATCCCGGGATTCAGCAGGCTTAATGCCGGATACGGCGACATGGAGAAGGCTGCTGAAGAAATCGGCTACCCTGTATTGATAAAGGCTGCCGCAGGGGGCGGAGGCAGGGGGATGCGTATTGTACTGTCCAGGGAAAAACTGAAAGATTCAGCCGCATCGGCTTCCAGCGAGGCCATGTCCGCCTTCGGTGATGGACGTATCTTTATCGAAAAATACATCGAAAGGCCAAGGCACGTTGAGTTCCAGGTGCTTGCCGATTCCCATGGCAATGCCGTGCACCTCATGGAAAGGGAATGTTCCATCCAGCGGCGCTTCCAGAAAATAATAGAGGAGAGCCCGTCACCTGCCCTGAGCCCGTCACTCCGGGAGGAGATGGGGATGGCTGCGGTAAAGGCAGTAGTGGCATCGGGATACGTGAATGCCGGCACCGTGGAGTTCATCCTGGACAGGGAGGGGAGGTTTTACTTCCTCGAGGTCAACACCCGGCTCCAGGTGGAGCACCCGGTCACCGAGATGGTCACTGGCATAGACATAGTGAGGAAACAGCTGGAGATCGCCGCAGGGGGAAAACTCTCCCTTTCACAGGGAGATATCTCTGCAAGGGGGCATGCCATGGAATGCAGGATATATGCCGAGGACCCGGAATTGAACTTTGCGCCTTCGCCGGGGAGAATCAGTTTCCTGAAAGAGCCTCACGGGCCCGGTGTCCGTGTGGATTCCGGGGTATACGGCGGGTTCACCGTCCCCTTCGAATATGATCCGCTTCTGAGCAAGCTCATCACACACGGGGAGACCAGGGAGATCAATATCATGAGAATGCTCCAGGCCCTGCGGAACTATATCGCTATGGGGATTAAGACCACAATCCCCTTCATGATCGATATCATTGGATCAGTTCCCTATATGAAGGGGGAGATCCATACGGGATTCATTGATGAGCATTTCATGAATTGGCGGCCGGATATGAAAGGAGCTGAACTCGCTGTCATGGCGTACCTGGCAGATGATATTTTTCCTGTGAAGAAACCGGCGCCTGTTTCCGCCGGTCAATCATCGCCATGGAACACACTTGGCGGCTGGAGGATATACTGACCGTGGATTATAAGCTGAAGGTTAATGATAGGGATTTTTCTGCAACAGCTGAGAAATGCGACGGTGACAGGCTCAGGGTTTCCATAAACGGCGTGGAAAAAATTATTGCCTGGAAAAGAATATCAGACGCACACATCTTCCTTGGAGCGGATGGGGAAGACCAAAACCTGTACATTGAAAAAACCGGCGGAGGTAAAACGATACATCTCAACGGGATCCAATATTTTATTAAAGATGCCCGGGATGAGGGGATGAAGAAACACCCGGGGGGGCTGAAGGAGACCGGTGGAAAGGTTACGCCGCCCATGCCCTCCGTCGTTGTCAGGATTTTGGCAGCGGCAGGCGCCCGCGTGGAAAAAGGGGAGGGGCTGATTGTCCTGACTGCAATGAAACTTGAAACGACCCTGACAGCCCCCTTCAGCGGCACGGTTCTTTCTGTAAACGTACAAGCAGGCGACAGGGTCATGCCCGGGCAGGTACTCGTGGAAATTGACCGGGATAAAAATACGGGGGATTAGGCAATGGATAAAGATGAACTTCTTTACACTGCAGATAACAGCGTAGCCCGCATAACAATTAACAGGGAGAAAGAGAGGAATTCCCTCACCCCCGGGGGGATTGAACTTTTTTTGAAATACCTTGATGATGCCGAAAGGGACGCGTCAGCAAGGGCCCTCATGATAACCGGGGCCGGCACCAGGGCCTTCTGCTCCGGTGCGAGCCTGGGAACAGACATGAACAGCGGGACCCGGGATAATTTCAGGAATTACTCTCAGCTCATCAGGCGCATTTATACCTTTCCCAAACCCACAGTGGCGAAAATCAACGGGACCTGCCTTGCAGGGGGCATCGGCATCATGCTGGCATGCGACATCGCGATAGCCGGACACGAAGCCCTCTTCGGCACGCCGGAAGTGAACGTGGGCCTCTGGCCCATGATGATAGGGGCACTCATCTACCGGAACGTGCCCAGGAAAAAGGCCATGAAGATGGTACTGCTGGGCCGTACGGTCACTGCTGAAGAGGCAGTGGATATGGGCCTCATAACCGAAACTGTCCCTGGAGAGATGCTCCATGAAGCCGCAGAAGAAATCCTCGGCATTCTCATATCAAAAAGCCCCATCGGAATTAGGATAGGGAAGGAGGCCTTCTGCAGAATGGAGGATATGGCCCTCGGAGATGCCCTGGACTTCCTGTCGGAAAAGATCATAGAGGTGGCATCCACAGGAGATGCAGCCGAGGGGATACGGGCCTTCCTTGAAAAGAGAAAGCCCGGGTTTACAGGGAAATAACCGGGAAGTGCGCGGGAGGGAATATATGAATACCGGGGACAGGATAATAATTGCAAACTGCAGCGGTTTCCTGGGAGACCGCATGAGCGCCGCAGGTGAAATGGTAAGGGGCGGTCCAATAGATGTTCTCACCGGCGATTACCTTGCAGAACTCACCATGGCCATCCTTCTCAAAAAAAAGATGAAGGATCCTGCGGGCGGTTATGTTTCCACCTTCCTGAAACAGATGGAGGATATATTGGCAGAATGCCTGGAAAAAAAAATAAAAATAGTATCCAACGCTGGAGGGCTTAATCCCGCTGGGCTCGCAGAAGAGCTCAGGAAGATGGCCGATAAAGCTGGACTGAAGCCGAAGATATCCTATATCACCGGCGATGACATCATGCCGAATCTTAAGGAACTCATGGAGGGCGGCGAGGAGTTCGTCCACATGGACAGGGGGGAGAGCCTCAGGCATGCCAAGGCGAGGCCCATATCCGCCAATGCATACCTTGGGGGGTGGGGCATAGCCAGGGCTCTTGATGCGGGCGCTGATATAGTTGTCGGCGGCAGGCTTGCCGATGCAGCCCTTGTGATGGGCCCGGCCGCATGGAGGTTCGGGTGGAGGGAGGATGACTGGGACAGGCTTGCCGGTGCTGCTGCGGCCGGGCACATTATCGAGTGCGGTACCCAGGCCACGGGGGGGAACTACTCCTTCATGGATGAGGTCCCTTCATATATCAATATGGGATTTCCCATTGCTGAAATCTGCAGCGACGGGAGCTCAGTGATAACAAAGCACCCCGGAACCGGCGGCCTGGTATCGGCAGGGACAGTGAAGGCTCAGCTCCTCTATGAGATCCGCGGGCCCGAATACATCACCCCCGATGTTACCGCCCGGTTTGACACCATTGAGATTTCAGAAGAGGGCAGAGACCGGGTGGCAGTAAGGGGGGCAATGGGATCTCCTCCGCCGTCAACGGCAAAGGTGTGCATCAATGTAATGGGGGGGTTCAGGAACTCCATGACCGTAATTCTTACGGGACTGGACATAGAAAAGAAGGCCGCAGTTGTCGAGGAGACGCTGTTTGATTCCCTGGGCGGAAGGGATACATTCGATGCGGCAGACGTCAGCCTTGTGAGGTGCGACAGGGAGGATGCGCGGTCCAATGAAGAGGCCTTTGCGTATCTCCGCATAACACTCATTGACCCTGACGGCGAAAGGGTTGGAAGGATCTTCTCGGGCAAAGTTGTTGAATTGGCGCTCTCCAGTATCCCCGGATTCACCCTCGCGGGACCGCCTTCAGGGAGCTCTCCATCGGTGAAGTACTGGCCTGCGCTTATATCGAACCGGCATATAAACCAGAGGATATTCATGGATGGCAATGAGATTGCAGTTGTGGCCCCGAAAATTTTTGAGTCTATAAAAAAATTCATCCCGGCCGGAATGGAGTATCCGGCGATTATGAAAGGCAGGACAGTCAGGGCCCCCTTCGGATATCTGTTCGGCACACGCTCCGGCGATAAGGGGGGGAATGCAAACCTGGGGGTCTGGGCAGTGACGCCTGAATCATACGGATTCCTGCTCGGTTTCCTCACCATGGAAAAGTTCATGGAGCTCGTCCCGGATGCAGGGGGATTTGAAATTGAGCGCTATGAGTTCAGGAATCTTCTGGCCCTGAATTTTTATATTAAAGGGATCCTGGGCGACGGCGCGTCGGCATCGGTGAGGAGCGACCCGCAGGCAAAGACCCTGGGAGAATACCTGAGATCAAGGATCATTGACCTTCCCGTGGAGCTGTACGATTCCTGGAAAAGGGGACGGTGAAAGAAATTGGCCCGGGGAAAAATAAAGGATGATGTAATCAACCTCAGGAGGGCCCAGCTCACCAGGGCGGCTTACCGAGTGGTGGGGAGCAAGGGGTATTACAACTTTACAATCAGGGATATTGCCGAAGATGCCGGGCTTTCAACGGGCCTCGTTCATTACTATTTCAAGGATAAGCAGGAGCTCCTCATCAACCTTTTGAAAGATATGAATCATAACCTGAAAAAATATCTTTCAGATGCACTGGCCGTCTCAAACGACCCCATGGAAAAATTGGAGATATTCATCTCCCAGGCCTTCAACCTTGTGAAAACCGAGAAGGCATACTTTTACATCCTCTTCGACTTCTGGACGCAGATAAACCGGAACGAGAGGATGAGGAGGGCGAACATCAGGTTATTCCAGAGCTACCGGGACGAGTGTTCCAGCATTTTGAAAGAGGGAGTGAGAACAGGAGTTTTCCGCAGCATTGACATAGAATATACAACGGTATATATCATATCCCTTATACAGGGGTTGATTATACAGTATGTCATTGACAGAAGCGCTTTCAGTTATGATGAATACACGGGGAAAATTATTCAAGGCATAAAGGGCCTTGTTTGCTCTGAAAAGAAGGAGGGATAAGATGGAATTCGGATTTACCGAAGAGCAGCGGATCTTCAGGGAAAGTGTTTACCGATATGCAAAAAGCAGGATCGTTGACCTCTGCCCTGAGGCCGACCTGAATTCACAGTTCTCCTTTGAGGTATGGAAAAGGCTTGGTGATATGGGGCTTCTTGGCCTCCCCTTTCCGGAAAAATACGGAGGTTCCGGAGCCGATGTGGTGACCTGCTGTATTGCATCAGAAGCGCTGGGACACGCAGGAGTGGACGGAGGGCACCTCCTGTCAATGGGGGCCCATACATACCTCTGCGCCGATACCATCTTTAAACACGGAACCGGGGACCAGAAGCTGAAATATCTGCCGGACCTTGCCAGCGGCAGGCGGATAGGGTGCATGGGGCTCACGGAACCAGGGGCCGGCTCCGACGCGGCTGCCCTGGCCGCGACCGCACAGAGGAAAGGGGGAAAGTGGATCCTGAACGGTACTAAGACCTTCATCACCAATGCGCCGGTCGCTGATGTCTCTGTAATCTATGCCACCGTAGACCGGTCCATGAAGCATGCAGGGATAACAGCATTTATCGTTGAAAAGGGATTCAAGGGGTATTCAACTGGGAAGCCCTTTAAAAAGATGGGGATGCGGGCATCGCCCACTTCGGAGATTTTTCTGGAGGAGTGCGAGGTCCCTGAGGAGAACCTCCTGGGCGAGGTGGGCAAAGGCTTTACCTACACCCATGAGACCCTTTCCTGGGACAGGAGCGCGCTCCTGGCACCCTTTATCGGGGGGCTGCAATATTTTTTGGAGGAGTGCGTAAAATACTCGGGGCAGAGGGTGCAGTTTGACAAACCCATTAACATGTTCCAGGCAATACAGCATAAACTGGCAGACATGAAGGTAATCCTGGAGGCCAGCAGGCTGGCAGTCTACAGGGTGGCTTTTGACAAGGACTCCGGGTATCCCCTGGACCACATGCATACGTCAATAGCCAAGGCCTTTGTTGGAGACTGGGGCCTCAGGGCAGCCTCTGAAGCAGTGCAGATATTCGGGGGGTACGGCTATATCCATGACTACCCGGTTGAGAGGTTCCTGCGGGATGCCAAGCTGGCGCAGATAGGGGGCGGTACATCGGAGATCATGAGGTTTATCATATCAAGAATCATGGGTACATTATAGCAGGGGGTGACCGGTGTGAACTATGACTTTACGGAAGATCAGAGGCTTATAAAGGATAATTTTTCCCGTTTCTGCAGAAAGGAGATTGAGCCCAAGGCCGCGTCTCTTGACCGGGTGCCTGATAAAGAGTCTGAAAAACTTCTCAGGGAAAACATAAAAAAGCTGGCCTCCCTGGGATACCTGGGTATGGCTCATGAGGAAAAATATGGCGGCTCCGGACTTGACACCCTGACCCAGTCAATTGCCGGGGAGGAGGTGGCCAGGGCATGTGCCTCTACCTATCTCTCGGCAGGGGCAAGCTGCGGCCTCTTCGGACTGCCCCTGAGGCATTTCGGGAGCGATGAGCAGAAGAGGAAATACCTTCCAGGAATAATCAGCGGTGAAAAAATCGGCTGCTTCGGCCTCACGGAGCCGGGGGCCGGCTCCGATGCAGCAGGGATAAATACCCGGGCTGAAAAAAAGGGGGGTAAATGGATCATCAACGGCACCAAGACCTTTATCACCAATGCCCCGGTTGCCGATGCCGCATTAATTTTCGCCTATACCGACAGGAATGCGGGCCCCGGATCCGGGATTACCAGTTTCATAGTGGAGTCGGGAACACCGGGATTTGTAACAGGTAAGCCCTTTGACAAGATGGGATTCAGGGGCTCGCCGACATCGGAGATATTCCTGGATAACTGCGCAGTGGATGAAGATGCGGTGCTCGGCCAGCCAGGCAGGGGATTCGCGCAGGCAATGAAGACACTGGAGTACGGCAGGATAGGTATGGCAACTGTGTGCCTGGGGATAGCGGTCGCCTCCATGGAGGCTGCCGAGTGCTATTCCAGGGAGAGGCAGCAGTTCGGGAAGCCGATAAACCGTTTCCAGGAGGTGGGATTCAAGCTGGCAGACATGATGATATACACCGACCTATCCAGACTCCTCATATACAGGGCGGCGTGGGCAAAGGATACCGGGGATCCGGAATCTGCAGTGCTGGCCTCCTGTGCCAAGCTCTTTGCCAGCGAAGCCGCTGCCCGTTGCGCTGACATGGCGGTGCAGATACATGGCGGTTACGGGTACATGAAGGGCTGTGTTGTGGAAAGGCTCTTCAGGGATGCCAGGCTCTGTGAAATCGGCGAGGGCACCTCTGAAATTCAGAGGGGCATCATAGCAGGGGATCTGATAAAGAAATACGGAGCATGAGGGAGAGCATTTACCAGAGAGCTTGAGCCCGCGCAATTATTGTGGGTTCATCTCAGCATATTGATTGCCGGCATCAGCCAGCGTCTCCTCCCATCACCCTCTCCATGAAGAAAGTATAAAGGGCATCGCGTGTAATTTTCATGTTCTCAATAATGCCTGCGCCGTCGGTCACTGCCGGTGTATCGGAAATTATTTTGAAGAGATAAGCTTTTCTTCCATACGCCTGTGATGCCTGGATAAACGCCGAGCCTTCCATGTCAACGAGGTGGGATATCTCAGCGGCCCTGTTCCTTGCTTCAGCCGTTATGATCGGGACATCATGTGTCGACAGGGTCGCCGTTGGAAAGCCATCCAGTAAATCCGGTGTGAAGATTTTATGCCTCGGTTCTCCCGAATCCCTCCAGTCATACTCAATGCTTTTCCCGATATGCAGTATATCCCCGATCGTATAATCCTCAGTTGTTGAGCCTGCGGCACCCAGGTTAAACAGCCTCTTTAATCCGTATACCGATATGAAATAGGATGTTGCCACAGCGGAGCAGGTTTTTCCGATGCCCGAAATGATGAGGAAAAGCCCGTTTTTTCCATACACTGGAAAGGGCTTGGCGGCCAGCTGGTTAAAGCCGGTATTATTCAGGAAAGGGACCGCCTCTTTATAGGTGGCCATTACTATTCCCGTTGCATCTTCCATATTAATATTTTTAATTTTTTTCATTTTATTGATTGACATAAAATCTGTAGTTCAAAGTCAATTAAAAAATAGTGGAATATGAATGATTGCAGGATGTTCAAACATATCAATCTAAAAATCTAATACATAAATTATAAAAGGCAAATAATAAAATTTTGAAAATAATAACATATCTTATCCTCATTCTTCCTCTTGCCTCACTGCTTATTGCAGCTTCATGTGGTAAAAGCCAGGAGAAGGAGGATGCAAATAACAATTCCCCTGGGAAAAATAAATCAGTAGAAACCAGTACTGCCCGGGTTTCCGGCATGCATACCTACAATGAAGGGATTAAGCTTGCCAGAAGCAATAACAGGATTGTCCTGGTGACATTTTTTGCCGACTGGTGCACATACTGCAGAAAGATGGACAGGGAGACTTTTTCAGATGCGGCTGTGAAGGCCATTCTTGACAGTGAATATGTCGCTGTGAGAATACATACTGACAGGCCCAAACAGGAAAAGATTATTTACCGGGAGAAGGAATACAGCGCCGGTGAATTCTCAAATTTCATGGAAATAGAAGGCCTTCCCACAGCCCTTTTCATAGACAGGAATGAGAATCTCATTACAAAGATTCCGGGGTTTGTCGACAAAAATGTATTTCTCCCTCTTCTGGTTTATATAAAGGATAAATGCTACGAAAAGAATATCAGCTTCGAATTATACCTGAGGGAAAAATCCTCATGCCGGAATAAATCGTAACCGGGTAATTTTAATGTCTCGAAGAATCCTCATATCACTTTCCCTTCTGCTTCAACTCCTGTTTTCTACCGGAGCCGCATATCCAGTTGAAAAAATAATCTGGCATGATTTTAATAGCGGCATGGTACTGGCCCAAAAAAGCGGAAGGCCTGTTTTTATTTTTTTTTACGCGGACTGGTGCGGTTACTGTAAGATGATGGATGATGTAAATTTCAGGGATGAGAAAACGGTAAAAATCCTGAACAGTACTTATGTATCCATCAGGCTGAATGTTGATCTGAATATGAAAAGCCTCAGATACAACAATGGAACATATTCCCCAAAGGAGCTTTTCCCCCTGATGAATGGAAGCGTTCTCCCGTACATGACTTTCCTTGAAAGCAGCGGCAGCATGATAACCGGCATTGACGGTTTTGTGCAGAAGGAGATTTTTTCTCCTTTTCTGGAATATGTGAGCATTGGCTGCTATAAGACTACAGTCACCTTTGATGATTATATGGAAGATAAAAGCAGGTGCTCAAAGAAATAGCACCAGTTTTGTACCCCATCCATTCTCAATCGCCAAGTGATCTTCCATGGCAGGAGATACAGAGTTTTTTGCCCTCTTTTTCTTTTATCCTGGTTGACATTACTGCCTCACCGCAGTCTTCGCATATGTCGGAGTCGCGGATTTTAGCATAATCCGGCGGGTTAAACTCAATCTCCTTTATGTTAAAGATGCCGGCAGGATCAGACCCGAGAATTTTTGCTGTCCTCTCGTCTTTTGACATGTTTCTGTCACCGGTCTTTCCCGGAATCACTGAGAGGCGCAGCGCCTTTTCACTAGTTCTATTGAATATAGAGTAGCTGTTTTTTCCGTAGTCCAGGAATATGAGGTTCCCCTTTCCGAATGTTGTGCCGAGAAGGACCTGCAGGGCATCAACGCTGCAGTTGTCATTTTCAACCACTGCCACCATCTCCTCGTCTGCCGAGAAATTGTTCCCCTGTTCAAGGACGTATTTTGCCGCCATGACACCGATGGCAAGGCCCGGACAGGAATGGCCGTGAAATTTTATCGCCCTCTCCATTAATTTTTTTGCATCCATGTATTTCTCCTTAATAGTTTAATATGATGACTTCGCCGCTATCTGCTATCCTCTTTACACATAAACCTTTGTAAAAAAACGGAGATAAGGAGATAGGGAGTTAGGGAGATAGGGGGATATTCTATCAAATTCATAACGGAAAAAAATCGGCCAGGTTTTCCATGATCCTTATTGATTGAATATTCCCTTCTTTTAAGAAATTATTTTTTATATTTATCCCCCCTATCTCAACCATCCCCTTATCCCCCTTTCTCATAGAAAATCAGGGTAGTTGCGGGTACAATGGGATAGACCCTTTATAATTATTTTATGAAATTACTTCAATGTACCTGTTCATTTCATCAATTTTTTTTTCCATGGCCATGGCCAGCGCCAGCTGCGCCCTGCACCTGTGAAGGTTATGACCGTTCCGGTGAATTTTAAAGTAGACGTCGCCGGAAAGAAAATCGGTGAGAAACCTTGCTGCCGATTCCATGGTCATTATTACCCCTGATATGGGAAGTAATTCTTTTTCGGCCTTCGTGAGAAATTCTCCCGCTGTTTTTATATATCCCTGTGTAAGGGCCCGGAACATTTCCATGCTCACCTCAATGCCCCGGGTATCCATTTCATCCTCAGGTGATGAAGAGAGGGTAGTTCTCATGAGATCGCCGAAATCATAATGCGCCAGCCCCCCCATCACGGTATCCAGGTCAATCACGCATACCTGCTTTTCAGTCCCTGTATCAAAGAGAATATTGTTTATCTTGGTGTCATTGTGCACGGTTCGAACCGGGAGGGATCCTTTTTTTATCTTCTCTTGAAAAAAGCGGAATACATGTTCAATGCTGCAAATCGAATCAATCTCCCTCCTGCATTCAATACCCCGGTTGAACCTGTCGTCTTCTACGGCCCTGATAAAATTATCGTACCTCATAGATGAGTTGTGGAAATGCGGAATGGCCTCATGGAGATGGGAGGAGTCAAGGCCGGCAAGGCACTTCTGGAACTCTCCGAAGGCGGAACCTGCTTCAAAGGCATGGGCCGGCTTTTCCGCAGTATCAAGGGTCATTGTATTTTCCATGAACAGGAAGCATCTCCAGGGATTGCCCATAACGTCCATGGCAATCGGGGATCCATTTTTTCCCGGAATTACCGTGAGCGTCTTTCCATGGGAGCCCTCCCTGTTCTCATAAAACCTTTTTATATGGCCGGTGACCATCAATATGTTTTCCATGACCGCGGCGGGATTTTTGAAAACCTCGCGGTTGATTTTCTGCATGATGTACCGGGCTAATCCTCCCGGCTCCATGAACTCTGCAAGGTACGTCTCGTGGATATGGCCGTTTCCATGGGGAGCCCCTTTGATGAACCTGCCGTCAATCCTGAACTCTCCGGAGATCAGGAATATAGTATCATGCATCTTCCCACAGCCTGTCAGGGTAGGCGCCGGTATTCACAAGGCTGCCTATGCTTTCCGTGACATAGGTTTTGTCCTCTTTGTAGGTTATGCCGAACCAGTCAGAACTGCTGTTGATTACTGTAACCGTTGCCTCGCCGCTGTTGATAAGGCCCCCCACCACTGACGGGATATAGAACTCCGCCTTGATGTCACCGGAATTTTTTTCCAGGAATACCCTGAAATCCCTTTCAAGGAACTGGAATATGCCCGGAGTGAAACCGAACATGTTCATGGACACTATTTCGTCCCCGGTGAGTTCTTTTTTATCCGGGGATTCACCTGTGGAGAATATCTTCCCGTTGTCCTTTGTTATTTTTGTATGTTCCACAATGCTTTTAAGATTTCCCCTGCTGTCAAGGCTGCAGAGTCCCCTCGACACATGGCCATGTTCCGAGAGGGTGTTTCTCAGGGTGTAGGATACCATGGCATAGGAGCTGTCGCCGGCTTTCAGTTGTCCGAGGTATGATGACAGTTTTCTGAAAGAGTCATGGCCGTAAAAATCATCTCCGTTGATAACTGCAAAGGGCGATTTAACTGCGTCCCTGGCAGTGAGAATGGCCTGGCCCGTGCCCCAGGGCTTCGTTCTTCCCCCGGGGACCCTGTAACCGGAGGGTATGTCGTCGAGCCGCTGAAATACATAATCCATGTCGATTTTTTTTTCAAATCTCTTTCCGATGGCGTCCCTGAAGTCCTTTTCAATCTCCTTCCTGATTACAAAAACCAGTTTTTTAAAGCCGCTTCTCATGGCGTCGAAGACGGAGTAGTCTATAATGGCTTCGCCATGGGAGCCAACAGGCTCTATCTGTTTCAGCCCTCCGTACCTGCTCCCGATCCCTGCTGCTAATATAAGTAATTCCGGTCCCATATACTCCTTCCATTTAATAAATTATTTCCGGCAGAGCGCATAGTTATTCCTTTCACCTGAATTTAAAGAAGTTTTCCATCTCCTCTTTCTTCTCATTGAAAAGGAGGGAGAAGTAGATTTCTTTGAGCGAGCACAGGTTGCCGCTGCTATTATACTCATACTCCAGAAACAGGGAGTATTCACCCTCCTGCCTGTCCCTGAAAAGGATAAGGATGAAAAACGTACCTTTATTAAAATAGAACCTGGTTCGGCTTACCGTTATCCCTTTTTTTTTGCTGTCATAGAGGAAAAGGCCCATTTTATCAATAAGCTTTATTGCCGAATTGTTTCCTTTTATAATTCCATTCATGCACTCGGTTATGCTCTGCCGGTAATCAGGGCTGTCGCTGATGAGTTTTGAAAGGAAACCCGAGCTGATTCCCTGGAGTTCGCTCTCGGATATGGATGCCGATATCCCCCTGGTGCCGGAAAATAAGAGAATTATCATCAGGATGGGAACTATTATTTTTAACTGTATCATGGATTATCGCCGATTTATTAATAAGGGAATCTCATTTTTTTATAACATATTCAGGGCAGAGCTGTAAATTATCAAGAGATTTTTTTGTTCCCATAATTTTATGAAAGTTAAGATAAAGTATATCATAGCATCCCTGGCAATAACCCTGTTTTTCATACCATTCGGGTTTTTTGTCTATGTCTACAGGGAGAGCTACGATGTTTTAAAGAATACCGATTCCTTTAAACCCTACCTGTCGACAAAACTCTATGATATAAACGGCCAGTTGATTTCGGAGCTTTTCGATGAGAACAGGGATTACATTGAGATGAAAAATATTCCCTCAGTTGTAAAGGAGGCTTTCCTTGCAGCAGAGGACCAGAACTTTTACAAGCACCCGGGCATCGACTTCACGGGGATTGCAAGGGCGCTCATTGTTGACCTGGCAAGCGGAAACATGAAACAGGGGGGCTCAACGATCACCCAGCAGCTCGTAAAACAGCTCTACACGAAAAGGGAAAAGACCCTGAGGAGAAAAGCCACGGAGCTCCTTATTGCCAGGGAGTTCGAGCGGAGGTACGATAAGGATAAAATTTTTGAAATGTACCTCAACCAGATTTATTTCGGCCACGGGGTCTACGGCATCGATTCGGCATCGAGGTTCTATTTCGATACCGGGCCCGAAAAGCTCGACATTGTCCAGGCCACGCTTCTGGCCGCAATACCCTCAGCCCCCAACCGCTATTCCCCTATCCTGAACCCGAAACAGGCTTTTGAGAGGCACAGGAAAATATTATATAATGCCATCTATTCCGGTGCGGCAGATAAAGGTGAAATCACGGAGAAGTTCAACTCCTTCTGGGCAGGGTATCTTGAAAGGATACGGGAGATGTATCCCACGATCGGGGTACGAAACAGGAAGTCCGACAGGGCGCCGCATTTTACCGAGCATGTGCGCAGGCTCCTGGTTGCTTCATACGGAGAGGAGAAGGTTTACCGCGGCGGCCTCAAGGTCCATACAACACTGGATCTGCGACACCAGGAGATAGCAACTGAGGCCCTGCAGGAAGCCATTGATAGAGAGAACAGGTTTGCGCGGGAAAATAACCGGTACAGGCTCAGTCTGGCCGAAAGGGACATTGCCAGAAATACACAGGGAAAGAAAGGGGCCCCGGACTCCGTTGAGATATCAAAGCTGTCGGGCATGGTTCGCAATGAAATTATTGATGAGGTTTCAATCCTTTCAATGATGTTTGACACGGACAGGGTGAGCAGTACGGCAGAGAAGCACCTGGAGTTCATGGACACAGCGGTGAAGTCGTCCCTTGTTGAAGGGGCCTTCGTGGCGATTGATCCGCGGGATGGGAAAATTACTGCCATGGTGGGGGGGAGCGAATCAAACTACAACAACCAGCTCAACAGGGCTGTGCAGTCCATGCGTCAGCCCGGGTCGGCATTCAAGGCCTTTATCTACGGCTCAGGCATTGAGTCCGGGCTTATCACCCTGGGCACACCCTTTGAGGATATCCCCGTTTTTTTCAAGGATGCGCGCAGGGACAAGGACTGGTCGCCGTCTAACTATGGGAAGACGTTCTTCGGCAAGGTTCTTCCCCGGGGAGCTTTTGCAAGCTCTCTCAACGTGGTCTCAGTGCTCATATATCAGATTCTGGGTGGGGCAAGGATCGTGGATTTTGCGTCGTCGCTCATGGATGTCCCCAAAACCAGGTTCCAGGTGGACCCGACCCTTGCCCTGGGTACGACAGAGCTTTCGCCCCTGGAAATGGCAAGGGGATTTGCCGTATTTTCCGCGAATGGAATGAGTGTGGAGCCATTTTCCATACGATATATCCTGAGCCAGGGCGGCGAAAAGATCTTTGACGGTGAGGAGGCGGTACTGAAGAAGCGGAGGAGGATTATCTCGGCAGAGACTGCCTACATCATGGGGAGCATCATGAGGAGCGTGGTGGATTACGGAACGGGATACCAGGCAATACGTCAGGAAGCAGGATTCACCCTCCCTGCAGCTGGCAAAACCGGCACCAACTCTGACTTCAGGGACGCCTGGTTTGTGGGCTTCACGCCGGACCTTGTGGCATCGGTATGGCTCGGATGCGATTCCCAGAAATTTACGCTCCGGCCAGGCAGAACCGGCGCAGACGCCGCTGCCCCTGTCTGGGGGAAGTTCATGAAACAGGTATATCAGTTCAGGGAGAGGGGTCAGTTTCCCGGCCCGCCCGGTGGCCTGTCCCCTGTCTCTATATGCGGCAAGACCGGGAAACTGGCTGTTGAAGGGTGCCCGTCCCTGAGCGAATATTTTATCAATGGCACAGTTCCCAGGGAGGTGTGCAAATCGGACCACGGTGATGTGGGGGACATTTTCGGAGCCGCAGGCAAAAAAAGAGGAAAACTCGTGGAAAATATGACAAATATGATAAAGAAAGAAGAAAGCGGTGAAAACAATAATGGGAATTGAATCACATAAAAAATTGCTGTTTTTTTCAAATACGATTATTATTAAATGGGATATAACCGGTAAAACCGATATATCAATAGGTATGCATACATTTCGCGGGGTAAATCCATGCAGATAAATTGTTCGAGCTGCAACTCAACTTACACGATGCCCGACAGCCAGGCTGTCCTGACAGAGCATTCAGTACTCACTTGTAAAAAGTGTCACCGTTTTATTAAAATTACTATCTGCCCCCATTGCAGATCATTTTATTCCATAACTTTTTCCACACTTGACCATATGCAGTACAGCTTTAAATGCAAGAAGTGCATGAAATCCTTTGTTGTGGATTTTTCTTCCGGCAGCAGGTTGAAAAAAGAGGAGAAACCTGTTACTGTCAAAAAACCTATACTGGAAATTACTGAGAAAAAAGAGAAACCCCCGGCCATTAATAACAATATTACTGTAAAAGCAGAAAACAATATACCGGTAATGAAAAGTGAGCCTGTTCAAAAAGAGAGTGGAATTCATATAAAGGGGAAAACCTTCAGCGACCTCAATTTAAAAGAGATTTTTTCCATAGCATTTACCGCATTTTCTCCACAGAAACTTCTTATATCATCCCTGGCGGTAGTGGCCATCGCTCTTCTCCTCTTTGCCTATAACTCCATGGAATCCCTTATTTTTACAAGCCGTGCTATGAAGGAGTATGGGGATATGAGGATATTTTTCAATATTTTTCCATTAGCCATTGTATTCTTCGTCTTTATCCTTGCATCCTCGCTGGTCTCTAAAATTACCATTGAAAAAATATTTTTCAACAGGATTCCGGAACTTTCACATTCCCTTGTATTCGCAGCAAGAATAATGGCCCCTGTTTTCATCTGTAATGTCCTTATCCTTCTGCTTCTAAATACCGTGCTTGTCCTGTTCGGAAAAATACCCCTGGTGGGGCCCGTTGTTTTTTCGCTCCTTTTTCTGCCGGTATATGTCATCTCATTCGTCATTCTTGTTGTTGTCTTCCTGGGGTTCTGGTTCTACCCGCCCATGGTGGCATTCAGAAATACAGGGATTGCTGAGAATATGGGGAATTTTTACCACTTCATCAAAAAACATAATTTTGTACTCCTCTATGTCATACCCATCATGGCAATTTCGGAAATAATAATTTTTTCAGGAATATATCTTCTCCACTACGGCTCCCTCTCCATCTCAATTTTTTTTATCAGGGGGATTTCAGGGGAGAACATGGGGAAACTTTTTTCATCGTTACCGCCTCCGCTCCTCAGGATTGCCGAACCGTCCCTCTTCGGCACGGACATCGGCTTCTTTAAATCGCTCATGGGCGGCCTTTCCAGCGCCCACCATGCCGGGGGCGCCATCCTGGGATTTGTCATGGCCTTCATATCGGTCCTGCTTTTCGGCATATTCATATCCATAACTGCTACCCTGTCCACCCATGTCTACATCATGATGGAACGTGGAATTGACATAGATGATGCCAAAAAGGGGAGGCTCCTCTTCCTGCTCGTCATGATGCTCCTGGGTATATTTTTAATGAAGATGCTGGTTGGGAGATTGTGATATTTTATTAATTTAAAATTTTATTTAAAACCATGAATGACAATGTATGTAAAATCATCTGCGCCCATCCGGTCAAGGGGCACTACATCCAGGGGCTTAAGAACATGGAAGAGGCGATTGTCCCGTCCATATATAACCCCGAGCCAGGGAAATATCAGCGGGAATTGACTCGGGGGCCATTGTTGCAATATTCCCTGACCGCGGCGAGAAGTACCTGAGCACGGATCTGTTTTAGCCGGGCATTTACTTTGAAGGCAGTATTATCCGCAGTTTTTTACTTGAGAACTCTGATACCTTTTATCTCATCCTGTTTAACGCTTATAACACCCCCAATGGTTAATACGCTCATTACATTTCCTCTTGAAATAATAGCTCCGTTTATGACTCTTCCATTAAACAGGGTTATTTCATCAATGCGTTCAAAAACTTCTTTTATTTCAACCAGAGTCTGCGGTTTTTTCTGGATCAGGATATTGATCCTTTCAGTCTTCTCCTCAATTTTTAAAGTATTAGTGATCTTTTCATCTTTCTTTTGAATTTCTTTTGTAATTATTGTTAACTCTTTTTCGTCAAGCTTTTCAGGTTTTTCAATGAAACTAATTATTGAGACCTTTTCAATAACCAGGGATTCTTTTTTTGAGATTGGTTTAACGGAAATCTCTATTTTTTCTTCTTTGCCGTCTTTGACTGCAACTTCCTTTGCAACGGCAACCTTATTGCTTTCAACAATTATCTCATTTTTTGTTTCTTTATATATTTTTTCATCTATGACAGCATCTTTTTTTATAGGTTTTACTGCAACTTTACCCTCATGAACAGCAATAACACTCTCTTTCAAATTATAGCTGGTACTGAATTCAGTACCTCTGATTGCAGCTACTGCTGTGGGAGTCCTGATACTGTAATTTTCATCTTTAACTAATTTTTTTATCTTTGACAGTACCAGTCCCTGCTCCAGAGAAACCTCAAATTTTTTACCGATCTGGATGCTTTGAACGCTTAACGTTGATTCAGATTCAATACGGATGATGATATTGTCATTGAATTGGGCTACTAAATTTGAATTTTTTCCTGTTTCAATTATATCACCTTCATTCACAATGTCTTGCATTTTGGCAGGCACGGGTTCTTTGCCGGGTTTCCTGGTTTTTACATCCCCGATGCTCATAATTATTATTCCATTGCCGGCCGGGGCATCACTGGTTTTAACATCCTTTCCACTTTTTTCCTTGCATGAAAATAGGAGAATAAAAGAAAGGAGGATATAAATCGATGTAATGAATTTATGGTTATTTCCGGTTGTCATATTTTACCTTAATCCTTGCTTAATGATGTTGAATGAGTTTTATTTGAATTTGCGGGCATGAAATTAAGCCGCAATTTATTTTATATTTCAGATAAATTCTATTATTTAAGGTTAATAGTCAACAAGAAAATTTCTTCAAAACATGCTATATCTTGAACAATTGAGAGTTCTCATGCTATGCCCGGTAATCTGCAGAAAAAATTATATCAGGGGAAAGCTGAAAGGTTTAATGAAAACTTGAAAAATGTATTTGCAACTTTTCTGCGGCCCTGTCTAATCAGGGCAAAATATGGCCCGGGCAGGGCCCGGCATTTGCTGACGTTTATGGATAAAGAAGAATTATATGACAAGGATATGCCATGGTACCCCAGGCCAGGTCTGATCTCCTGAATGCATATTTCAGGGACTTCGGCAGAAAAATTCCCGATCTTCTCTGCCCGGAAATCAATGTATGGAATACCATGGACTACCAGGGGTTGTGGCGCTATGCCCTCTCCCTTGACCCCGTTGCCGCAATCCCCTTCTGGGGAATCGTGTGGCCGGGCGGACGGGCGCTGGCGCGGTATATCCTCGACAACCGTAAATCATTCAGAGGGAAAAAAATTCTTGATACGGGCTGCGGAAGCGGTATTACATCCTTAGCCGCGGCCATGGCAGGGGCTGCGGTGACCGGTATGGACATTGACACTGATGCCATAGAACTGGCAGGGGAAACCGCAAAGGCCAACAGGGTCAGGTGCGTGTTTATCGCCGCCGACCCTTTTGAACTCAGTGGGCAGGCTGCAGCGGGATATGACCTTATTATAGCCGCTGACCTTTTTTATGACAGTAAAATTTCGGGAAAAATTATCACCTTCCTCGCATCCATGGCTTCACAGGGGGTTCCCAACATCTATTCCGACTCAGGCAGGGCCTTTGCCCCGAAAGGGGGATATACCCATATCACCACTGTCAGGACTCCGCAATACCGGGAACTGGATAACATCAGTGAAAGGGATGTGATGATACGGTCCCTGGACGCGGTTTCCAGTATGCAGGGATAGCGGTATTTTTTTATTTTATTGATTATCATGTGAGAAAATCCATCACATCCAGATTATTTTCATGATTACGATAAATGAAAAGATTTATTCAACTGCATGCAAAATTTGTTGACAAAGGTATAATTCAGGTATAATTTTTATACATCATGGAATTTGAGTTTGATGAAAAGAAGGGTTATGCCAACAAATTAAAACATGGTATTGATTTTTATGAAGCCATGTCGCTGTGGGATGACCCTGACATGGTTGAAATTCCTGTTTTTACCGGAGACGAACCAAGATTTCTGGTAATCGGGAAAATTTACACAAAACAGTGGTCAGGGATTATTACATACAGGAATAATACGATAAGAATAATTTCAGTGCGCAGATCAAGAAAAGAGGAGATTGAAATTTATGAAAATAAAAGCTAAAGATTTTGATAAAAAATTTAATTCCGGCGAGGATATATCCCGGTATATCGATGTATCAAAGGCGAGAAAGCCCGAACAGGAACAGAAAAGGGTGAATGTAGATTTTCCTGTATGGATGATACAACAGCTTGACAGGGAGGCAAAACGTCTTGGAGTTCCCAGGCAATCAATCATTAAAGTCTGGGTGGCCGAGCGCCTTGAAAAAATATCGGGGAAATAGAGTAAAAAAACTTTGGTTGATACATGGGAGTTCCCTGTTGGCATAGGAGCGCAATCATCAGTGGTATAAAATATTTTTCATTTGACATTTGGAAATATATAAAAAATAATATGGACGATATCATGTTCGATATATGTAAGGGAACCTCGAATAATTAAGTTTTATGGTTCCCTTGAAGGCACAAATAAGGGAAAAATTAAAATTTTTGATTAAAATTTTAATTTATGGAGTGCCTATAAATAATTTCACGCGGGAGGTTGTCATGGCCCTAAATCCGATTGCCGATTCCAGGGATATAAAGTTCATCCTGTTCGAAGTCCTGGGAATGGAAAGCCTGCTTAAGTATTCACGGTTCAGGGAGTTTGACCGGGACACCTTTGACGTGGTGATAAACCTGGCCGAGGTTATTGCTGTAAAGAAGGTTTACCCTGAAAATGCAGCGGCAGACAGGGAGCAGGCAAAGTTCAATCCCCTAACTAAAGAAGTTCTTATACCTGAAGGTTTCAAAAAAGGGCTCGATGCCTTTTACGAGGCGGGATTCCTCGGAATCCCTTTCAGCACGGAAACCGGCGGAATGGGCATGCCGTTATTAATCTATTCCGTTGTTACCGACTATTTTTCCTCGGCAAGCATCGCCTTCGGCATGTATCCCATGCTCTGCAGCGGCGCCCTTAACATATATATTAATTTTCTTGAAAATTCCAGGCGGAAAGAAGTCATCGTTGAGAAAATGCTCTCCGGTGAATGGGGCGGCTCCATGTGCCTCACCGAGTCCGATGCCGGCTCCGATGTTGGCGCCCTCAAGACCAGGGCCGTGAAAAATTCTGACGGCACCTATTCAATAACCGGGCAGAAGATCTTCATATCAAACGGCGACAACAACTATTATAAAAACAATGTGCACCCGGTGCTTGCAAGGATAGAGGGAGACCCTCCAGGCACAAAAGGAATATCCATTTTCCTGGTCCCCAAAATCTGGATCAATGATGACGGCTCCCCCGGCGAACTGAATGATGTTGTATGCGCCGGGATAGAACACAAGATGGGGATAAACGGGAATTCCACATGCACCCTGAGTTTCGGGGACAACGGCAAATGCCGCGGCATCCTCCTGGGCGAGGAGAGAAAGGGGATGAAGATAATGTTCCAGATGATGAACGAGGCCAGGCTTTTTGTCGGGACCCAGGGCATGTCCGTATCGAGCGCCGCATACATGCATGCCGTAACCTATGCGAAAAACCGTGTGCAGGGGAAGCACGTGACCCAGATGCTCAACCCCGATGCCGGCAGTGTTGCCATCAGCCAGCACCCTGATGTAAAGAGAATGCTCCTCTCAATGAAATCCAAAGTGGAGGCCATGAGGACACTGATATACTACTGCGGCTACCTCATGGACATTGAGATTAACGGCAGCGGTAATGAAAAAAAGGAGGCCACGGCACTCCTGGAATTTCTCATACCCATTGCCAAAGCGGGCAACACCGACACTTCCTGGGAAGTGACAGCTGAAGCGATCCAGGTCTATGGAGGCTACGGCTACATCCGGGAGTATCCGGTGGAGCAGTATGCCCGTGATTCAAAAATCCTTTCCCTTTATGAGGGGACAAACGGCATCCAGTCCATGGACCTTACAATGAGAAAGCTCCTCCTCAACGAGAACCAGTATAATTATTCCATTTATAAAAAAAGGCTAAACGAGGCCATCACGATGGCCAGGGGAATTGTTGACGACAGGTATATTGTCATTCTTGAAAAAGCCATGGCAAAGATGGATGATATCGTAAAAATGATGAAGGATGACATGGCAGCAGGAAAGTTTCTCAAGATATTTGCAATAGCAACTCCATTACAGAAAGCCTTTTCAACCATGACCTATGGATGGATGCAGCTCCGGGGGCTGATACACGCAATTCCCAGGATGAACGCGCTCCTGGAAGGCCGGAAGGGTGAGGAGCGGGACAAGTTTATAAATGAAAACAGTGAGGCGGCATTTTATTCCGGCAGGGTGCTTTCAGGACAGTTTTACCTCGGCTCTGAGTTTCACACATTTTTCGGACAGGCCGAATATGTATTGTCCGGTGAAACCGCGGTTATCAAGGCAAGCGATGTGACATTTACCGGGGCACTGGAGGGGTAAGATTAATTTTTTCATATACCTTCATTAAGAAGGAGCTGGATAAGGGTATGCCCATCATTTATAAAGAAACCCGTTTTTGCAGCTGCAGCCTCGTTGTAGGAGAAAGCCGGGCTGTATTTTCCTCCCAGGGTCCGCCAGCCGCCGCTGCTGTATATAATAAATGGGACCGGATCTGCGGTATGGGTCCTCAACTTTACAGGTGTCGGGTGGTCGGGCATTATTGCCAGGATAAATCCGCCCGATGATTTCAGCCCTTCAAAAACCGGCCCCACTACTTTTTCATCAAAGTCTTCTATTGCCTTAATTTTATGTTCAAGGTTCCCTTCGTGCCCCGACTCGTCGGGCGATTCGACATGGAGATATATGAAATTACATTTTTTTATCCCTTCCAGGAGTGCCGCGGCCTTCCCCTTGTAATTCGTGTCAATATACCCTGTGGCCCCGTCAACCTTGAGTGGAGTAAGCCCTGCAGCCTTGCCCATACCGTGAACCAGGTCCACTGCCGAGATGGTGTGGCCATGGAGTCCGTACATCTCCTCTAGTGTCCTTATCGCCGGTTTTTTCCCGCCGCCCCAGAGCCAGATTGAGGTTGGATTCCCCTTCATTGTTTTTTTTGCCGCTTCAACGGGTCCGGAATTTTTTAAAATATCCTCTGATTTTTTCATGATCTCCCTGAGTATTTTCCCGCAATCCCCCCCGGGAAGATACCCGTCTATGTCCAGCCCCTGTATGTCATGGGGGGGTGTTGTTGACATGATGTCCCTGAAAGGGCACTCCTCCCAGAGCATAATATTCCTGTAAGAAACGCCCGGGAAAAACTTGATTCCTTTTATTGTAATTGACCTGGAAAGTTCTTCAATTATTACTTTCGAGAGGCCGCTCTCAACATGCCCTGCGCTGAAATCCTTCATTTTTCCGTTTTCAACTGCAACCATATTGCATCTGAAGGCAACATCCCCCGGTTTCATTTCAATTCCCATGTTGAGAGCTTCAAGTGGCGCCCGTCCGGTAAAATATTTTTTCGGGTCATATCCGAAGATCGAGAGATTGGCTATGTCGCTTCCGGGCTGCATGCCGTCAGGGACTGTTTTGATTAATCCAAGCAGGCCTTGCTGCGCAACGGAATCCATGTTCGGGGTCCTTGCAGCCTCAAGGGGCGTTCTGTTGCCCAGCGATTCTATCGGATAATCGGCCATGCCGTCACCGATGAGGATTACAATTTTTTTTCCATTATCCATGTTCATCCCACAAGGTATGTACCCGTTCCCACGGCTATGAGGAGGTTGTTGTCATTGTGGAGTTCCATCCTGGTGACTGCAACCTTGTTCCCGGTCCTGAGAACCGAGCCCGATGCCACAAAGGAATTTCCCTTACCCGGCCTCAGGTAGTCTATGCGGAGGTCTATGGTCCCGAGTCTGGAAAATTTCTCCACTTTTTCCAGTTCGCTTTTTCCTTCCATTTTGTTTAGCGCCCCTATGAAAGCGGTGAGCCCTCCGATGACATCCAGAGCTGATGATATTACCCCGCCGTGCAGGTTTCCGTGGATGAAATTTCCGATGAGCTCATCCCTCATGTCAAATTTCAGGGTGGGATGGTTTATATCGGTAAAATCCAGCCTGAGCCCCAGGACCCTGTTGAAGGGGATTTTTTCCGAGAATATGCTGAATATCGATTGTAATAATTTTTCAGAATTTTGGGCACTTTTCATTTTTTAATCCTAACCATTATTTCTCAGTAAATAGTTATTTATCCGAAGCATTTGTCAAGGATTTAGTTCATCTCCCATATCAGCAATTTTATACATTTTCCATTTTTATGAGCATTTAGCTGTGAAAAGGCCTGGGCAGATTTTTGTCATGGCAGAGTTGTAACGTTTTTTAAATTAAGGTCGCCGGTCAAAATCATCAGAAGAAATAATTAGTATTGCCTTCTATTATAATCAGGGAAAACCTCAGGTGAACCTTCAATCGGTGATGGTGGTGTTGATATCTACTTCTTCAAATTCCTTTGCGATTTTTTTTTCATCATAGGTCATGCTGCCGATTATGTTGCGAAGGTGTATGAAGGCATCGGTAGTGATATCGGTAAATGAGAATGCTGTTCTGCCATTCTCTGTCCGGAGGGCTTTTCCTGTCAGAGTTATTGACAGGCGGGTAGCGTCCCCTTCGAGTATTATGGTTGTTTCAGCTTCAAGACCCGGAGCAAAAATTTCCTTTGAATTAACCAGCATGCCTTCCAGGCTCAGATTCTCAATAGGGCATTCGACGGTTCTGTCCGCCAGCTTGATAATTGAATAGGCATGATAGGGTATCCGGTCTTTTTTTCTCTTTTCCATAATTTACCTCATTTTAGCAATGCACAAAAATAAAAAAGTTTTTGTACCGGTTTTATTTCTCTTCATAATATACCATACCATTTAATAGAAATCATTAAAAAAATAATAAAAATAGATAATTTAAGTTTTTTTTAACTTCTTTCAGAAATCCATACCGAACCGTCGCTGTAGAATTCCTTTTTCCAGATTGGCACTTTTTCCTTTATTTTATCGATTATGTATCTCGATGCCATGTATGATTCGTTTCTATGGGGTGATGAGACGGATATAAGAATACTGGCCTCGCCGATTTTAACCGGCCCGAATCTGTGTATTACCGTGCAATGGCTTAAGGTCCAGCCAGACATTGCTTTTGTGACGATTTTATCCATCTCCCTGGCTGCCATGCTTTCATAAATTTCATATTCAAGATACAAAACATCCCGCTCCCTGGACCTGTTCCTTGCCCTGCCGATAAAACAGAGGATAGATCCGTCGGATTCACTCCCGGTATCTTCTATTATTTTACTGGCATCAATTGTCTCTTTCTGAAAAATTATTTTTTTCACATTTAACCGCCGCTTACAGGAGGAAAAATCGCAAGGATGTCATCGGCCTTGAGCCTGGCCTCCTTTGTGCAATACTCCTCATTAATTGCAAAGAGAAGAGAATCCATTATTTCCTGAAGGCCGGGAGAATTTTTATTGAGCGCAGCAAGAACTTCCTTTACCATGGCAGCTTCCTTTATTGATATCTCTTTTTCACTGAAGCCGCAAATATCTTTAACACTTGCGAAAGTTTTTATCCTGATATTCATTATGAAGTATATCCTTGTTTCCCCGTGATTAATTAAAAAGCAATAAGTCCTGCTATGATTTAAAAAGGGAATATACATCAGTACAATGGTGATGTAAACACTATTTTCCAATGTAACAGGAAAAATTTTGTAACTGTTTTGTGTTATTGATAATATTTTTCAGGGTTTATACCGAATATTAATACAGGATTTCCATGAAAGCGGATATATATCTGAGAATAAATATATATAAATTTTACAATGAGGATTAACTTATGAAATGTACAAAATGCGCGCAGAATATCAATGACCTGGACCATTTTTATGTGCCGCTCAAGGGTAGAGGGGATGGTTTAAGATATTGCATTAAATGCGCAAGGGAAGAGAAAATAATAACGCTTGTTTAATATTATTATTTTCTCTCCTGTTTTTTTTGAAAGCCGCTGTTTGTCACATATTCAGATTTATCAATTCCGGTAAATCCTACCAGTCGTCATTCTGCCTGTCGGAGTATTTTTCCCTGACACTTGCAGAAATATCATCAATATATAATGTCTGCCATTTCGGCATCTCGTTTCTTGAATTGCCCGGCTCATAAATAATCTTGAGCAGCTTGATGCTCTTTTTCTGATTGAGGAATTCATCCTCCTGGACCAGTTTTTCCGGCAGTTTGTATGTCAGTTTATTCCATCCAAGGAAGTTCAATTTGCCAAAGAGGATCTTGTGGGCATTTTTTTCACTGTCTTCAATCAACATGGAAAGAGTGCCGGTAAAATTTTTCCCATAAACCCACACATTGATCGATTTACATAACTTATCAATGATAATATCCTTTGGCGGGGTTATTGTAAAGGAATCTCCTGACCTGCCGTAAACCTTCAAACCGAGATATTTTTTGGAGCCCATGGTGGGCGCAGGAAATTCATCCCTGATTTTAAGGGAACCCTTCTGGTTTTCTTTTACCTCGATAAAATGCAGGTTGGAATCGGTATAATTGCTGTTTTCAAAATCCTCAATAAGAATCTCAGCATAGACATTGCCCGGTGTTTTTTTACCCGATGGCTCTTTATCAATCGCTTCACTCTTTTTAGTCTCCTTTGACTCCTTTTTTTCCTCTTTTTTATCTTTGTCCTGGGCGCTTGCTGTTACCATCAGAAGAGAAATACAAAGGGCCGACAGAATTTTATACTTCATTAGGATTTCCTCCTTGGAAAATTTTGAAAAAGTCAGGATGCCTGTTTAATAAAACTGCCATCATGATTTTAGAAAACTCATATTATAACCTGCTAAATAATTATTATCAAATTATTATTATTGTTATATTAATATTTAAAAGGTACTATGTCAATTATTTCTTTAATAAGGGGCCTAAAAAATATTTTTTTTCCTGCAGCGGCTTTTATCAGGGATAAATTGAACATTATTAAAAAATATATAATTTGAATTTTCGTATTAATTTGAGTATTATTTTATTACTATTTTGAATTATGTATGTCGATTTGAAGTATCATAAGATGAAATATGATAAAACATATATGAAACCGGCGTATTGTCAAAACCGGTTACAAAAACTATAGTTTTGTAACCATCCCATGGTATTTTAATGTAAAAACCGGTATTTTTCAATTTACATGTCCGGAAAATACCGGTTTTTTTCAGTTGCATGTATTAATAAAAGGCGGATATATTGTTAAGAGGAAATAAACGATTCAGCATTATACATAACTCGAGTAGCCATCTGGAGCTTAAGGACATTTATGTTGATGTTGATGTTGACGGGAATGAAAAGTTTAAAGGGATCCTGATTGACATCAGTCAGAACGGTATAGGTTTCAGGATTGATAATATCAGCGAGAACAGTGCTGAAATGCTGAAAAGGTCCGGCAAATTATATGTCACAATACATTACATGGAAAGTATGATTCTAACCGGCGTGAAGCTTATTTGGGGCCTTTTTAAGACAGTGGGCGGCATAACTGTTTTAACCGGGGGATTCGATATACATACAATATCCACTGATGATAATATCAGGCTCTCGGAACTTATTGAAGAGATCAGAAAATCGACAGCGCCATGAAAAAGCGGATTTCGGGAATCGCAGGGTTTAATAAATTTTTTTATTTAGCTGTTTTTTTCATGGTGATTGTACTATATTTTGCCGCATGGGAAAATTGCAATGCCGCGCCGGCAGACAGGGATTTTGACTGGTTCTGGATGCTTTACGAGAAAGAAACAGGGGATACAGGCAGGAGCAAGGTGTACAGGCCTTTTTTCCTGGAAAATGTTTATGAGAAGGAACTTTTCCAGGCATCGCTTATGCCGGTAATCTACTGGAGGACAAAAACGGAAAACAGGGACGAATGGAAGGGCTTCTTCGGGCTGTTTAACTCCATCGGCTACAGGCATGAAAATGGTGTGAAAGATTATGACATGGGATTTTTCCCCTTGTTTTATTACGGCAAATCCGTTGATGCAAAGGACAAATACCGCCTAATCTGGCCAATCGGAGGCACGATTAAAGGAAAACTTGCACATGAGGAGATATCTCCCTGGATTTTTCCGGGGGTACTTCTTTTTTTTATCTATCCGCCATCGACAGCGGCAGCATTTTTTTCGTTGAGGTCGGTCTTCTTTCTCGCGCTGTCGCTTGTGCCGGTCTATGTGACATACAAAGACAGGGATTATCATGCATGGGCAATATTCTGGCCTCTTATTCAGAAGGGAAAGAGCCCAAACAGGGACGAATTCAGGATACTCCCGTTTTATGCGCATAACTACAAAAAGGATTTTTATGATAACTATTCAATCCTGATGCTCTTTAACTGGAGAAAGATATTCTATAAAAATGACGAACTGAATACCCTCTTTGCCCTCCCCTTTATCGGGACTAAGTGGAGCAGCTCCGGAAGGTTCGCCGCATCAACCCTGCTCTGGCCACTGTTCTCATGGGGGTACGACAGGAACAACGGCGATATGGAGATCAACATGCCCTGGCCCCTGGTGCAGATAAAGGAGACTGAAAATCCCAAGACCACCAAGAGGATATTTTTCCCGATCTACGGTTTATACAAATATTTGAACAAGGAGACCTTTTTCATTACGCCCCTCTATTTCACAATGAAGGAAAAGAGCTCCAGCTTTGAATCGGAATACAACGTTTTCGCCATTATCTTCTGGTATTTTAAAAGGGAATATAAGACCATGCACAACTACTATGGCAGGTCATGGAGATATATAAAACTCTGGCCGATAATCCAGTGGGAGGATAATGACCTGGGAGATTTTTCCGTCAACGTCCTGTCGCTCCTTCCCATGAGGGACCAGAACAGGTATGAGAAGATGTACCAGCCCTTCTGGTCGATCTTCGAATACAGGATGCTCAGGAGCGGAGAGAAGAGGCTGGGGATACTCATGAGGACCTACTACCAGGTCTGGGGAAAGGATTATTTCAAGCTGAAGATACCCCTCCTCTTCACCTATTCGGATTTTATGGACAGGGTGAGGGAGGTCTCCTTCCTCCTCTCCATGTTCGGGTACGAGAACGGCAGGGAGGGGAGGTTTCTCAGGCTGTTCTGGGTGCCTGTTAAAATAGGCGATGGAGTTATGGCCGGAAACGGACCGGGTTATGAAGAAAAAATGAATGACAGCAGATTGAAAGATATGCCTCCTGACGATGAGGACGGCATACGGAGGAATGATCCCCACATATCCAGTTTTCTTGCAGGGAATATCCATGGAGACAATGTCAATTTCACCTTTCATTTTTTTAATTAGCTGGTATATATGAGGAAATTAATGCAGATAGATGATATCCCGGCCGGGCTGCACGCATGAGCATTGTACTCCTGGTTTACCTGATCGGCGACAGTATCATGAAGATCCTTGATTTTTCGGGATACTGTATCATCCTTTTTTTTAATACTCTCTTCTATCTTAAAAATATATTTTCAAAGAGAAAGGAGATTGTCAGGCAGATGTACAATGCCGGCATACGGACCTTTATTGTAGTCTCCATAGTCGCAATATTTTCCGGAATGATCCTGACCCTGCAGTCCGGTATTGAGCTGAAGGCCTATCACCTGGAGGAGAAAGTGGGGAACGTACTCATCGCAACGCTGACAAGGGAGATGGGCCCCTTTACCTCGGCCATCATCCTCATCGCGTCAGTGGGTTCCGCAATGGCTGCGGAGCTGGGGACCATGAAGGTTTCTGAAGAGATCGATGCCCTTGAAATCATGTCAATCAGCCCGGTAAAATTTCTCGTGATGCCAAGGCTCGTAGCCCTCTCGATCATGATGCCCGTAGTCACCGTCTATACCAATGTACTGGGCTGCCTGGGCGGGGCCATCGTGGCAAAAACTCATTTAAATGTATCCTATGACACCTTTTATATCCATATACTTGAGTCCCTTCATTTTAAGGCGGTGTATGTGGGGCTTCTTAAGTCCTTTGTCTTCGGGCTCATCATCGCAACAATCTGCTGCGCACAGGGGCTCCGGGCGGAAAACGGTGCCATGGGTGTTGGTAAGGCAACAAGGGACTCGGTTGTTGCTTCATTCATCATGATGCTGGTGGTGGGGTATTTTATCACTGAGATTTTTTACCGGGGCGGGTTATGATTGAGCTTAAAGACGTATACAAGACATTCAACAGGCACGTTGTCCTTAACAGAATTTCCCTGAAGATAGAGAAGGGCGAAACCTTCGTGATCATAGGCATGTCGGGTACAGGCAAGACGGTGACACTGAAGCATATATGCGGGCTCCTGGACCCTGATGACGGGGAGGTGCTGATAGAAGGTGTGAAGATGAATAATTCATCGGAATCGATAAGGAGAGGCCTCAGGAGGAAGATGGGGGTTGTCTTTCAGTCCGGCGCCCTTATAAACTGGCTCTCCGTAGGCGACAATATCGCGCTTCCGCTCAGGGAGCATAAAAAATATAGCGAAAAGGAAATAGGGGTGAGGGTCGATGAAAAGCTGAAGCTCCTTCATCTTCAAAGCGCCAGGGACAAGATGCCGGCGGAGATAAGCGGAGGCATGAAAAAGCGCGCAGGCCTTGCAAGGGTTCTTGTGCGGAATCCCGAAATTATCCTCTACGATGAACCCACATCGGGCCTCGACCCGGTTATGTCGACCCATATAAGCGAACTCATCGTTAAAATGAAGGAGGAGTTCGGGGTAACCTCGGTCGTTGTCACCCACGATATGAACAGCGCATATCACATTGCAGACAGGATTGCCGTGCTCTACAACGGGGACATTGTCCAGTGTGATGTTCCGGAGAAAATCAGGAATTCGGCAATACCCTTCGTGCGGCAGTTCGTAAGCGGGAGCCTCACAGGCCCCATTGATGTTGAATAGATGCTGAATAGATGTTGAATAAATCCGGATTAACCCGGGTAATATTGAATATTCCTGAATAAATTTTATGCAGGAGGGAGATCATGAAGAGCGACCTTAAATACCAGATACCGGTGGGGATTTTTTTTATCATAGCCATTAGTATCCTCGTCTACTATACTGTTATCATGAGCCATGAAATTATACGGCCCGATCAGACCTATGAGATGACGGTTTTTTTCGAGAACACCCTGGGCCTTGAGGTGAGCAGCAAGGTCAAGGTGAACGGAGTGGTTTCCGGGACCGTTGAAAAGGTTGAGCTCAAGGACAACCTGGTGTGGGTGAAGCTCAGGATGTTCAACGCCTTCACCCTTTACCGGAATTACAAAATAAAGGTCAACAGTGATTCGATAATGGGGGGGAGGCAGGTGAGCATAAGTACCGGGTCAAGGGCCGATAAACTGGGAAACACCTATGCCGTTATTGAGACACGGGAGGGGCTCAACGGGACCTTTGAAGACCCCGTAGGCAGCCTGTCGGAGCTCATCGATGAGAACAAGGAGAATGTTCAGGCTACGCTGAAGAACATCAGGGAAATAACAGACAAGATAAATGCAGGAAAGGGTACCCTCGGAAAGCTCATAAACGAGGATTCCATCCATGCAAAGACCGGGAGCCTTCTGCGCGACATGAACGAAGCCATAGAGGATGCCAGGGAGCAGGCGCCCATAACGAGCTTCCTCAGGGCCGCGCTGACTTTTTTCTGATCCGGCGGGCCATCATCTGGCGCTTAACCTGAACTCTGCGACCATATCTCTATCCTGTTCCCTTCGGGGTCATGGATAAAGAACCTTCTTGTTGAGGGGGGATAGTCCGTCACCTCACCAGGGACGGTTCCTTTATCTGTCAGAAATTTATGGAACCTGTCAGCATCATCCACCCTGATGGCCAGGGTTATTCCGGCCCCATAGGAGCTTTTAATGGAGGCCCTGTTTTCATCTGCCACGGTGATGAAGGAGGTGTCCGTGAGCATGAACTCTATCATCCATGACAGGCGCATGGATTCGTTGAGCTCCAGTACATTCCGGTAAAACTCTGCGGTTCCGGTGAAATTTCTGCAGTAGATGATGACGTTCGATGAGTGGATTTTCCGCATATGAAGTATTACGTATTCATTTTATATGATTCTCAAAATCTCTTTTCCCGTGTATGATAGAATGGATAATGATTTTATCTGAAATTGACACTTTTCAGGTCTTCCTTTGCAGGTTCAGACCATATCACCATGTCAGAACTTCACGTTTTAATTCATCAACGGTAATTATTTTTCCATTTTTTACTGATTCCTGGCTGCGATTAACTTTATCAATCACATAAAGACGATACATTATTTCTTCCATGGTGGTATTGTCCGGAAGTTTCGAAATGGCATTGATGGCATCCTGTTTAATGTTTTGCATAATAGAATTTACTCCTGAACTAAAATTATGTAATATTTTACACTTGGAGAATTATCTGTCAAGGATTTCATTTGCAGAGGAGGGGAAACAATTTTCTGACTCAAGCCATCCGGCTGCAGGCTTGCAGGGGACTCCTGGAAAGATGACAGGTAAAACCCCGCGGTTTAATTAAACTTTCTGCAGTAGATGATAATGGTTTTTTATCAATCATGAGATAAAATTCATATATAGCGGTGATTAATTTCAAGTATGAAATTCCGATAAGAAGAAACGGGACAATTGCGGATGCAGTTTCTTTTTATGAAAATTGCATAATCTGCTTGACTTTTTATTATCAGTGTGTATTGTACACACGTGAAGAGTTTTGAAGTTATCAGGAGACTGGAAAAAGAAGGCTGGATTCTTCATAATATAAGGGGAAGTCACCGGCAATTTAAACATCCGGCAAAAACGGGAAAAGTTACGGTCCCGCATCCAAAAAGCGACATCCCTGTTGGAACTCTTAAAAGTATATTTAAACAGGCCGGCTGGGAATGGAGAAAGTAATATGAACTATCCTGTAGTAATTCATAAAGAAAAAAAATCAGATTTCGGAGTCACCGTGCCTGATCTTCCCGGCTGCTTTTCTGCCGGGAAAACCATGGAAGAGGCTATTGAAAATGTGAAAGAGGCGATTCTCTGCCATATTGAAGGGCTTATTATTGATGAAGAATGTATTCCTGAACCTGGGTTAATAGAGAATCACAAAAAAAATCATCAATATGATAACGGCGTCTGGGCAATCGTAACAATTGACCTCGCAGAACTATCGGGCAAAGCAAAAAGAGTGAATATAACCGTACCGGAAAGATTTTTACATCAGCTTGACCATTTTGCAAAGAAGAAAGGCGAGTCGCGTTCGGGATTATTTGTTTCTGCGGCAATGGAATATATTTCCAAACATCAAACTCAGTAAATTTTTATGCCGGTTTTAATATTAAGCTCCATGGGGCCATGCGTAATACATTACTTATCATGGATGGCCTTCTTTAAAAATAATAAAATATGGACAGAATCACAAAGGAACATAGAAGCTGGAACATGAGCCGTATAAAGGGGAGGGATACCAGGCCTGAACTCATTGTGCGGTCATTACTTCATAGTATGGGATACAGGTTCAGGCTGAACGGGAAGGTGTCAAGGAAGTTTCATCCGAAAGGTGTGCTGCCGGGAAAGCCGGATATTGTGCTGGTGAAGTATAGGACAGTAGTTTTCGTGCATGGATGTTTCTGGCACAGGCATGAGGGGTGTGCAAGAGCTAATATTCCAAAAAGTAATAAAAAGTATTGGCTGCCAAAACTTATGAAATGAAACTAGAGATAAGTAATATTACAAAGTGTTAGTTGATCAAAAATGGAAAATTTTATTCTTGTGGATGTATAAAATAAATAATTGAAAACAATAAACTAATAATTATGGGTAATGCATGATATTTGGAATTTATGAGCAAGTAATATACAGACTTTTAAATAGTCAGGTAAGTGATGAAAAATTTAAAGTAGAAACTGAAAAAATTGGGGAAGAGGAATCCCCTAAAATACTTGCAAAATACTTGTCTGAAATAATAGAAAAGGGATTAAGTAATTTTAAGGATAATGGTTCGGGTTTATCGGATCAAATAGAATTTTGTAATAAAATTATTGATGACATAGCAATCGCTACACAACAAGAATATTTTAAGGAGCTTGTGATAGAAAAGAAAGCTGAGTTATTGCTTACAATTCTCGAGAAGCAAAATACTGCTCATGCTATAGATAATAAAAGAGATGTCGTCCGACCTAAGACTTCCATATCCCTAAGTTCGCTTTTTACAGGTGCACCCCATGAACCAAGTATATCCTCGGAATTTAAAAAAGAGATATTAAGTTGTAATAGAATAGATATGTTGGTTTCATTTATTAAGTTCAGCGGATTAAGACTTATTATTGATGAATTAAAAGAATTTACAAAAAATAATAAGTTGAGAATTATAACAACGTCATACATGGGTGCAACAGATCTTAAGGCTATTGAAAAATTAAGGGAACTGCCGAATACTGAGATAAAGATATCATATGATACTAAAAGGACTCGACTACATGCAAAAACCTATGTTTTTTTTCGTGATAGTGGCTTTACCACAGCATATGTGGGCTCTTCGAACATGTCAAATGCTGCAATGTCAGATGGACTTGAGTGGAATGTGAAAATAACAGCAAAAGACCTGCCGGATACAATCAAAAAGATTGAAGCTACTTTCGAAAACTATTGGAACAATAATGAATTTATTTTATATACACAATCTGAAAAGGAAAACCTTGAAAAAGCTATTAATGAAGAAAGATCAGTAAGTATTACAGATTTTGCATATCATTTTGATATAACTCCTTACCCTTTTCAAAAAGTGATTCTTGAAAATCTTAATGCAGAAAGGAGAGTTCGGAATCACTGGAGAAATCTGGTAGTTGCAGCTACTGGAACAGGGAAAACTGTTATATCTGCTTTTGATTATAAAAGATTTCGGGACGAAAATAAAGGTAATTCTACCAGATTACTATTTATTGCACATAGAGAAGAGATATTAAAACAGAGCATTCATTGCTTTAAAGCTGTTTTAAGAGATCCGAATTTTGGAGAGTTATTTGTTGGGAATTATAAACCTTCACAGATAGATAATTTATTCATGTCGATTCAAACATTTAATTCTATACAGTTTGATCAACACACAAAATCAGATTTTTATGATTATATTATTATAGATGAGTTCCACCACGCAGCAGCACCATCTTATCAGAGAATTCTTGAGTACTACACTCCAAAAATTTTCCTCGGCTTAACAGCTACTCCGGAACGTATGGATGGGAAGAATATTCTACAGTACTTTGATAACCGCATTGCAGCAGAAATACGGCTTCCTGAAGCTATAGAAAGAAAACTACTATCCACGTTTCAGTATTTTGGGGTAGCTGATGAGGTTGATTTAAGTAACTTGAAATGGGCACGTGGTGGGTATGATAAGATTGAACTTGCTAATATTTATACGGGGAATGATAAAAGATCAAAGCAAATCATACAATCACTTGATAGATATTGTACAGATATAAATGATGTGAAGGGGCTTGGTTTTTGTGTGTCAATAAACCATGCAGAATATATGGCTGCCTTTTTTACCAAACAGAATATACTATCAATTGCATTAACCTCTGATTCAGAGGACAAAGTAAGAAATGATGCAAAGTTGAAATTGATCCGTGGAGATATACGTTTTATATTTGTTGTAGATCTATATAATGAAGGCGTGGATATTCCGGAAGTAAACACCATTATGTTTTTAAGACCAACAGAGAGCTTAACTGTCTTTCTCCAGCAGTTAGGTCGAGGCCTTAGATTATCTGAGGGAAAAGATTGTCTTACAGTGCTTGATTTTATAGGTCAAGCAAACAGGAAGTATAGGTTTGAAGAAAAATTTAAAGCACTTTTATCCAGGACCAATCATGGCATACAGAAAGAGATAAAAGATGGTTTTGCTAATTTGCCAAGTGGGTGTTTCATCTCATTAGAAAAGACAGCTAGGGAATATATATTAGACAATATTAAGAAGGCTTTAGGTTCTAGAGATGGCATAATATCAAAAATAGCATCTTTTAATGAGGATACAGGATTTGAACCAGCATTAGCATTGTTTGCAGATCATTATCATATTGATTTAAGGGATTTATATAGTAAAGGCTGTTTTAGTAGGCTTTGTGTAGAAGCAGGTGTAAAAAAAGAATTTAAAGAGATTGATGAGGAAAAAATTAAGGGGGCATTAACAAGGCTTTGCAATATAGACTCACGCAGGTGGATTGAGTTTCTCCTTGATATATTTTCAAAGTTTGAATCAAAAACAGAAATGAGTTTTAATGGATTCGAATATAGAATGCTTTTGATGTTTCATTATACATTATGGCAAAAACCAGTGAAGGACAGTAGCTTTGTAAGCTTGATAGAAAGTATCAACATTCTTAAGAATAATCCTGTGATGTTAAATGAATTGATTGACTTGTTGAAATTTCGATATGATAAAATAGATTTTATTGATGAAAGAGTTGATTTAGGTTTTGATTGCCCCCTCGATCTCCATTGTACATATAGTCGGGATCAGCTGCTAAGTGCAGTAGATTATTACACTAAAGACAAAATGCCAGATATGCGTGAAGGAGTGAAATATCTAGCAGACAAAAAACTTGACATATTTCTGATTACACTTAACAAATCTGATAAGGACTATTCGCCTACTACTATGTACAATGATTATTCAATAAATGAGACTCTTTTTCACTGGCAGTCACAAAGCACTACTTCTGATAATTCACCAACTGGTTTAAGATATATTAACCACAGGAAACTAGGTAGCAAGATAGCTTTGTTTGTGAGGGAGTATAAGTCTGATAAAGCAGGTGCGGTCGCATATACTTTCCTCGGACTAGCAGATTATATAACCCATGAAGGATCGCGGCCGATGAGTATAACCTGGAAACTACAAAAGCCTATACCGGCAAAATTTTATAAAAAAACTAATATGATAATTGCGGTTTAATCTATGAAAGTAGTAGAGAATTATTCAGAAGCAGTTCCTATTCCCCATCTCAATGGACTATGGGGAAACTGAGAAAATGGGATCTGCTATGTGGGTTCACATTGATGGAAACTACCGAGTGGAAGTCTTAAAAGAATAGAATCGCTCCGATACTTTTTACTTCTTATGTTATATGGTATCGTGAAGGATTAAATTTGATATATTTACAGGAATTATAATGAACACTCTGAAAATTTTTGCTTCATCACCCCTTATGGTCCCGGCTGTTACTGCGATCTACCTTGCGGATTTAGGTGAAGCGCGGGGAAGGCAGGAGCTTTATACGAAGCAGTCTCCGCAGAAGCTTAAAACACTCAGAGAACATGCACTTATTGAGAGCGCTGTGTCCTCAAACCGGATTGAAGGTGTAACTGTTGAAAGATCACGTGTGGCCACGGTTGTTTTCGGCAAGTCCATATTAAGGGATCGTGATGAGGAGGAGGTTCGCGGATATAAAAATGCGCTGAAGCTTATTCATGAAAAAGGTTCAGCCCTACCGGTGAATGAGGATACGGTCAGACATTTTCATTACCTGTCGAGAGGAGGAGCAGGTGACGCCGGTCTTTACAAACAGGTCAACAGTGATATTATTGAGAAATATCCTGACGGAAGGGAGCGTGTAAGATTTACAACAGTATCTGCTTCCGAAACACCGGTATCAATGCAGGAATTGATTTCGTTATGGAAAGATTTTCCTCAACATTTCCGTGTACCTGAACTCCTGCTTCTGGCAGCCTGGAATCTTGATTTTCTCTGCATACATCCTTTTCGTGACGGTAATGGCCGTGTTTCAAGGCTCATGCTTCTTTTGCAGCTCTATCACCTGGGCTATGAAGTAGGCCGGTATATAAGCCTTGAACGGATTATAGAAGAGACAAAAGACCGCTATTATGAAACCCTTGAGCAGAGTTCAGAAGGGTGGCACTCAGGAAAAAATGATCCATGGCCATATATAAATTTTATACTTTATACTATAAAGACAGCATGCAATGAATTTGAAGCCCGCGTAAAAAGCATTTCTGCTCCCCGCGGTTCGAAACGTCTTATGGTTGAGAATGTCATAAATTCGTTAGCTATTGATTTTTCTGTCAGTGATATTCTCGACAAGTGTCTCGGTGTGAGTATAGATATGGTCCGGAAGATATTAAAAGAACATCAGAAAAAAGGCTCAATTATCTGCATAGTCCGCGGCCGTGACGCGAAATGGCGCAGGAATAATTAATATAGAGAGTACCTCATTAAATAGGTACTGAAATAGGTATTCAGGTATTCGTATATTTCGAAAATATAGCGATTATGATTATTTTATTATTACAGCATTTGATATTCAGGATTCTAAAATAAAGGACTTTATAGAAAAGGAGATTGATAAATTATGAAAACCATATTAACCAGGCGCTATATTGTTGAATATATCATTCCAGAATCTCACGGTGAAGAGGCGGAAATAAAAAAAATTATAAAAGAGGTAGAAGGTGATGATGAAGAAATTATTTTTTCAGAATATAAGCTCGTTCTTCCTGATAAAAAAAGTATTGCGAATAATCCGGTGGAATAAATAGCTATCGAAAACAGAGTTGATCAGACAGAACCCCGTCCCCATCACCAGACAGTCTTCACATATTCCGACCTTCTTAATTCATCATCAGCAGTGACTAATGCTGTTTTTTCTGCTATGGATGTGGCTGCAATGATCCTGTCTGCCGGGTCTCCTTTCAGGCCGGTGATATTTACAGAAATTTCGGCAATTTCCGGGGTAATGCCTTTCAGAATATAGTTTTTTGAATCCAGGATTATATCAAGGAATTCTCTGATTCCCATATCGATAATAAGCCTTTTTTTCTTTATCAGCATCGAGATTTCCCAGAGCGAAATTTCACAGATAATTATTCCATCACCCCTGTCAGCCCTGGATAAAGCTTTCCTTGCTTTATCGGAAAGCATTTCCGGCTTCAAGGCGTTCCAGATAATAATATGCGTATCGGCCGTAATCATTTTTCAGCGTCCCAATCCTCCTGTACCGGTGAAAGAATGTCATCTATAATAGCAGTATTCCTCAGGGCTTTAAGAATTTTTTCTGAATTATTATTATTTTTTTTCACAGGTACGATCATTGCAAGTTTTTTGCCCCTGGAAGTGACTGTTAAAGATTCTCCTGCCGCTGCTTTTTTTAACATTAGCTGGAGATTTTTCCTGAGTTCGCTTATACATATAGTTTTCATATCTAAATCCTTATGTATTATTGTACAACTCAATTGTACAATAATACATCTAAAAGTCAAGCATATCTAATTTTTTTTTGTCAGGAAGATAGGGCTGAAATAAGGGAATCTCGAATAAGTAAGATATGCGGTTCTCCATGATAGGTAATAATAGTTTGAAGTGGAAAAACTCCGGGAAAATATTAATTTTTCAGATTCCCCTCAAAAAGAATAACCACGAAAGGCACGAAAATCACGAAAAGGGAGGGTTTACATAAAATTACATCCCCCCGGCTCCATCCCTCCCGGTCTTTTCCCGGATCAGTTCCTGGATACTATTCTCCAGCCGTATCTTGTCGCCGGTGGCCAGGCTCCCGGCATCGAGCTTTTTAATCTTCATCATGAGCGACAGTGCCGTGATTATCTGGTCAAGGCTTATGGTACCCCTTTTTATCTTTTGGAGAAGGGCCTTCTCCTCTGCGCGCAGGAGATATATGGTGCTGTCCATCTGTGATGTTGAAAAATTAAAGAGTACGGATTCAATATCCTTCAGCGGCAGGGAAAAGCTGTTTCCTTTAAATATCCCTCCTTTTGAATAAAAGCTGAGTGCATTATCGGTAATTTCAACAACCGAAACCTTCCCGATTCCATTAATCATGTTAAAGAGAAATAAGAGGGAAATGAGGATGATGAACCCGGCAGCAATATAAACCCCGATATTACCCTCCTCCTTTTCCAGTATGCCGTAGATAATCATCCCCATGGATGCAATTACCGTGAAGCTGAAAAGATAGCTCAGAGCACCGAATCTCTTTTTCCACTGTATTGCCGATTTTCCCTGTTCCCGTGTTACATCAAAGCCGGTACTTCCCTTTTCCAGAGACTGCTCTCTGCCCTGGTTTTTCAGGTCCACAAGCTTTGCAAGTTCATCGAGAAAATTTTTTGCTTTTTTTTCACTGGCCGATGAGTAGATGGTCCAGAAGGCGCCGTCTTTTTTTTCCATTTCCACTACATGGAAACTTGACCTGTTTGACCTGTGAATCCTTGTATGAAAACCTGCAATATGGGAATAGGGAAAGGCAGAGAATTCTTTTGTATCCTTTTTTCCCTCTATCAGCCTGAACTGGCCGTTCACATTGTCAAAAATAAGGTATTCCGGGATTTTAATCTGCGTGTTCAGCATAATCCCGCCGGTAATCATCAGCATCCCGAAACCTGTGAAGAAGAATGGAAGATACTTCCCGGTATCAGGGGCAAAAAAAAGAAGGATTCCAATCGGGAGCATACATCCGCCAAACATATAGAGAATAATGCTCAGGAATAGTTCAAGGCCCCTGGACCTTTTCAGTATCACCCTTCCTTTAACCCGATCGTTTTCCAGTATTTTATAATTCATACATTTCCCTTTAATATTGGTTTGATATCTAAAAATAAAAAAGATTGCCACAGAGGCACAGAGACACGGAGTAAAGTTAGCGAATTATACTAAAAATAGAAAATGAAAAATAATATACATTTTTTAATAAATTCTCTCATTCTCTGTGCCTCAGTGTCTCTGTGGCTGACTTATTAGTCAACCTCACCAATAGGTAATTTATTCTGATTATTTATATTAAATCCCGGGATTCCTGTATAAGCCTTATTTTATACATGGTCGGAATCATGACGGTTTAAGTATAATCGATTTTATTATCATAATAAAATATATAGAAAATAATAAATTGTAAATATAAAAATTCGGGAAATTAATAAAAAAAGTGTTGCCCCTATTATTAAATTTGGAAATTAGTGGTAAGTTTTCAAGACTGAATCAATAGAAATAACTGGAGATTGGATACATGGACAGAAATTTTAGAAGAATAATGGCTTTAATTATTCTCCTGAGCATCCTTGGCATCATAGTAACATATATACTGGGCCAGGATTTCTATTTTTCCGAGATTTTTAAGAAGACCGGTGAAAAGCTCAGCGTTTTTTCCCCTTTCAGCAGTACGGTATGCGGCAGCGACACGTCTTATGTAAACTGCAGTAAAATCAAGGAATCCCCCTATTCAGTCCTGTTCGGCAGGCCGCTGTCCTTCTGGGGTCTCTTTTATTTCATTGTAATGGCTGTTTTCTCTTCTTCATTATTACTGGCAAAGGAGAGGTTCAGGGATTTTCTGTCAATTCTCTACCTCTGGTTTCTTATTTTCGGTTCGACCTTTGTCCTTGTTTATTTTTTTATAAGTATTTTTATAATCAGGGCACTCTGCTCACTCTGTGTTGCCACGTACCTCGTTAACTGGATATCCCTGGGCTTATTTTCATTTTATTTTTTCAGGAACAGGCTCCATACAATTAAATTTTCCGGCATTGCCGTTGAACTGATAAAAAAAGAGAGCAGCCCGGCTGCCAGGTTTATTCTGGTGTCCATTTTTGTTGTCATGGTCTCAGCCCTGGCTGTCTGGAAAGTAAATGCTACTCTGATGGCCGGCAGGGAAACATTTATCGAGGAATATAAAAAAGCCGAATATGACAGGATAGTAAAAGAGTTCTCCGGTGAAGAAAAGGTAAAGCTCAATGTAAAAAGTTCTCTCATCATCGGCAGCCCTGATGCTCCGGTTGAGATCGTTGAATTCTCGGACTTCCTCTGCCCCTACTGTTCCCATGCCGCCCGGGCGATCCATGATATCATGAAGGAAAAACCCGGCATGGTGAGAGTTGTTTTCCTCAACTACCCCCTTGACATTGAATGCAACAGGTCAATGAACCGGCAGCTCCATGCAGGCGCATGCCTCATCGCCAGGGGGAGCATCAGCGCGGCCCGGCAGGGAAAATTCGAGGTTTTCCATGACATCGCATTTCAGACACGCGTTGAAAATCCCGGTAATGAGCATATGAAAAAACTTGCGGACATTGCCGGCCTGGATCCGGTAAGGTTTTTCTCCGATCTCGAATTAAAGGAGACCCTTGATGAATTGAAAGCCGCGATTGAAACTGCAGATAAACTGGGGATTACGTCAACTCCGACCCTGTTCATCAATGGAAAGAAGTTCAAGTACAAACCTGCCAGGGATCTCCTTGACAGGATCATAAGCCAGGAATATAACGCTATCATGAAAGCCAGGCTGGAAAAAAAATAATGAAAATTTTGCCACAGAGGCACAGAGACACAGAGAAATGGGAATACAGAACACAATTTTATAAAATAGGGATCACTATTCTAATATTATTTTTTTTAATGGAATATTTTGAAAATTAATTCTTTAAAACTCTGTGACTCCGTGTCTCTGTGGCTGACTTTATATATATGAGGTTACAATGCCGAAAAGAGAAGATATAAAAAAAATCCTGATCATAGGCTCGGGTCCAATCCTCATCGGGCAGGCCTGTGAATTTGACTATTCCGGGTCACAGGCATGCAAGTCCCTCAAAGAAGAGGGATATGAGGTTATCCTGATAAATTCCAACCCGGCAACAATCATGACGGACCCCGACCTTGCGGACAGGACATACATAGAGCCCATAACTCCCGAGATTGTGGAGAAGATCATAAAGGTGGAGAGGCCCGACGCACTGCTCCCCACGGTGGGCGGGCAGACCGCCCTCAATATCACCCTTGCCCTTGAGGAGAGGGGCACACTGAAAAAGTACAATGTTGAGCTCATCGGAGCAAATATTGAATCCATTAAAAAGGCTGAAGACAGGGCGCTTTTCAAGGAGGCGATGATAAAAATCGGCCTCAATGTGCCGCGGTCCGTTCTCGCATCTTCCGTGGAGGAGGCCATGGGCACCCTTGAGAAGATTCCTCTTCCCATCATCATACGGCCCGCCTTCACCCTTGGAGGTACCGGAGGCAACATTGTCTACAACAAGGAGGATTTTGCCGGCCTGGTGAGGAAGGGGCTCGATGAATCCCCCATCAGCCAGGTCCTCCTCGAGGAGTCACTCCTCGGCTGGAAGGAATTTGAGCTCGAGGTCATGAGGGACAGGAAGGACAATGTGGTCATCATCTGTTCAATTGAGAACCTGGACCCCATGGGTATACACACCGGCGATTCCATCACCGTTGCGCCGCAGCAGACCCTCACCGACAGAGAATACCAGGTTTTGCGGGACATGTCGATCAGGATCATACGGGAGATAGGCGTCGATACCGGGGGATCCAATATCCAGTTTGCCGTAAACCCCGATGACGGCCGTGTCATGATTATAGAGATGAACCCCAGGGTGAGCCGTAGCTCCGCCCTTGCGTCAAAGGCCACCGGGTTTCCCATTGCCAAGATCGCGGCAAAGCTCTCCATAGGCCTCACCCTTGATGAAATATCCAATGACATCACCAGGGAGACCCCTGCATGCTTTGAGCCCACAATTGACTATGTGGTGGTGAAGGTCCCCCGCTGGGCATTCGAAAAATTTGAAGGCGCTGATACGACCCTGGGGACCCAGATGAAATCGGTGGGGGAGGCGATGTCAATCGGAAGGACCTTTAAGGAGTCCTTTCAGAAAGCCCTCCGGTCTCTTGAGACGGACCGTTTCGGGTTCGGCTCCGACGGCAACATGGAGATTGAGGAGTCCATCAGATACATGGCTGAGGGGCAGGATATAAACACCATTGAGAAGGAGCTTCTCAACCCCAGGTGCGACAGAATTTTTTATGTCAGGGAGGGTATCAGGCTGGGGTGGAGCATGGAACGCCTCTATGAGCTCACAAAGATAGATCCCTGGTTCCTTGCCCAGATGAAGGAGCTTGTGGACGGTGAGAATACATATACCGCGGATTACTCGAAAAACGGGTTTACCGCGGAAAATATAGTAACGATGAAAAAATTAGGCTACTCGGACCGGCAGCTCGGTTTTATTTCAAACAAGAATGAGCTTATTGCTTTATATGAAAAGGGCGAGTCTGCCAGGAAGGAATATTCCATGAAACTCCAGGAAGTGGAGAAGAATGTGCGCCGGTTCAGGATTGACAATAGGATTATCCCCGGATTCAGGCTTGTGGACACCTGCGGCGGCGAGTTTGAAGCATTTACACCATACTACTATTCCTCCTATGATGATGAAAATGAATCGGTTGTTTCGGATAAAAAGAAGATCATGATCCTTGGCGGCGGGCCCAACAGGATAGGCCAGGGGATAGAATTTGACTACTGCTGCTGCCATGCGTCTTATGCCCTCAGGGAGGAGGGAGTGGAATCGATCATGGTGAACTCCAATCCTGAAACCGTATCCACCGACTATGACACGTCTGACAGGCTCTACTTTGAGCCGCTCACCCTTGAGGACATACTCAGTATATACAATAATGAAAAGCCCGATGGCGTCATTGTGCAGTTCGGCGGCCAGACACCCCTCAGGCTTGCAAAGAACCTGGAAAAAAACGGCGTCGCGATCATCGGCACCTCCCCCGATTCCATTGACCAGGCAGAGGACCGGGAGCGCTTTGCCGATGTGGTGAGGAGGCTTAACCTTCTCCAGCCGGAAAACGGAATTGCCTACACCCAGGGCGATGTCCTGGGAATTGCAGCCGGGATCGGCTATCCGGTCCTGGTAAGGCCGTCCTATGTGCTCGGCGGCAGGGCAATGGCAATCATCTATGATCAGAAGAGCCTGGTGGACTACATAACCACTGCTGCCAATCTCTCCCCGGAGCATCCTATCCTGGTGGACAAGTTCCTTGAAGATGCCGTGGAGATCGATGTGGACGCCCTGTGCGACGGCGAGAGCGTGTATGTCGGTGCAATCATGGAGCACGTAGAGGAGGCCGGGATACACTCCGGCGATTCGGCATGCATCATTCCTCCCATATCCCTTTCGCCGGAGATGATAAAGAGAATCATCAGCGCCACCGAGTCACTGGCAATGGAGCTGAAGGTCATCGGCCTGCTGAACATCCAGTATGCCATAAAGGAGAGCGAACTCTTTGTCATTGAGGTGAATCCCAGGGCATCGAGGACCGTCCCCTTTGTATCCAAGACAACTGGCGTTCCCCTGGCAAAGGTTGCGGTGAAACTCATGCTCGGCAGAAAGCTGAAGGAATTCGGCCTTTCGGAAATGAAAAAGTTCCCCTTTATCAGCGTGAAAGAGGCAGTGCTCCCCTTTAATAAATTTCCGGGCGTTGATATCCTCCTCTCTCCTGAGATGAGATCCACGGGCGAGGTGATGGGCATATCCATGGACTTCGGCGAATCCTTCTACAAGGCCTCCCTTGCAGCAGGCGACAGGCTCCCGATGAAGGGGACAATTTTTCTCAGCATCAACCGCCGATCCAAGGAGGAGCTCCTGAGTGATGTGAAAGCTCTTTTTGATAACGGCTTCAGGCTCGTGGCCACGGAAGGTACAGCCAGGTTTTATAGTGATAAGGGTATTACGTGCGAGACGATACGCAAGGTGAGCGAGGGGAGGCCCAATATTCTCGACCTTGTCAAGAACGATGAAATCAATATGATCATCAACACCCCCTCGGGAAAAATATCCAAGGACGACGCCTACTATATACGGCAGACGGCAGTCCGGTACCACATCCCCATCATGACCACTATCCAGGCTGCCAAGGCTGCCATTCGGGGTATCCTGGAGGTCAGGAAAAAAGACGACATATTCATACTCCCTATACAGGAATATCATAAAAAGGTTACGTGATCATGGAAAAAAAAGTATTATTAAACAATATTCAGATAGAAGAGATCATTGAAGATCTTTCCCGAAAGGTCTTCAGCGACATCAGCGGCCTGAATGATTTTGCCATTGTCGGCATACAGACCCGCGGTGTTGAACTGGCAGACAGGATCAGGAAGAAAATTGAAATGCTCTCAGGAAGGAGCGTACCCTCAGGCGCCATTGACATCACGTTTCACCGGGATGATCTTATCACCAGGGGCAAACTCCCCGAAATCAAGGAGACCAGGATAGGCTTTGATATATCAAACAAAATCATCCTTCTTGTTGACGATGTCCTTTACACCGGCAGGACATCAAAGGCGGCAATCGAAACGCTCATGACCTTCGGGAGGCCGGCGGCAGTGAAGCTCCTGGCCCTTGTGGACAGGGGCAACCGCGAGCTCCCGCTGCATGCTGACTACTGCGGTTTTACCGTGGAAACAAAGTCCGATGAAAAGATCCAGGTATTCCTCAGCGGGACTGACAGAGTGGAGGACGAGGTGGTGCTTCTCTCGGGAAAGGAATAGCGCACAACGAATGTTATTTTAAGGATTGACGTGTTCACATGAAGGATATGATAATAATCGGCGCCGGCCCTGCAGGCCTCACCGCATCCATATACGGTGTCCGGAGCGGAATGGATCTTGTGCTCATTGAGAAACTCTCCCCGGGCGGGCAGGTGATGAATACCTATGAAGTTGAGAATTATCCCGGCTTTGCCGAGCCCATAGCCGGGTGGGACCTCATGTCCAGGATGGAGCAGCAGGCCCGCAGGCTCGGGGTGGAGATAATTTCCGGCGACATTCATTCCGTAAGCAGGGGCGCCGATGGGAGACTCATCACCGGTATTGCCGGCGGTAAAACTTTGGAGGCGAAGACGGTAATTGCCGCATCGGGCTCTTCATACCGGAAACTGAATATCCCCGGTGAAAAGGAGTTCATCGGAAAAGGGGTATCGTTCTGCGCCACCTGCGACGGGGCTTTTTTTAAGAACCGCACCGTTGCTGTTATCGGTGGCGGCAACACTGCTCTGGAAGAGGCAATTTTTTTAACACGCTTTGCTGCTAAGGTCTACCTGGTCCACAGGCGGGAGAGCTTCAGGGGGGTGAAACTTTTACAGGACAGGGTACTGGCCTGTGAAAAGATTGAACCCGTTTATGATTCCATACCCATGGCCATTCATGGCAGCGGCAGGGTCGAAGCCCTTTCCATAAAGAATATAAAATTCGGGAATGAGTCATCATTGAAGGTGGACGGCGTATTTATCTTTATCGGATTCGACCCGAATACCGGCTACCTGCCGGAAAATCTCCTGAATGACAAGAAAGAGGCCATGGTGGACAGCAGGTTCATGACCGGGATGAAAGGGCTTTTTGCCGCAGGAGACCTCAGGGAGGCATCGCTCCGGCAGATCGTCATGGCAGCGTCCGACGGGGCGTCGGCTGCGATGCATGCATATGAGTATATTAATGGGATTGTATAGTATCTTAGTATTTAAAATCTATAATCCTGATATCTGTTACCTGTTTAAACTGCTTATCTGCTGATATAAGATCTGCATTATGTATAAAGGCTGATGATAAGATTATAGAATCCGGTAGTTTAACCTTATACTTTATTCTGAAGCTGATTATATGGTCAATAAAATATTTATTTGAAAAATCAATACCGATAATTTCAACTCTATCGGTGAATAATTTGAATAAGGATTTATCATCAAAGGAGATATCTATTTCCATTCATCCCGCAGTAACCTTTGAGTATCCATAGGATTTCCATTCCATTTAAGTTTCCCGGAAATATCGGAAAACGTATATTTATGAGTCATCTTTTTTTTACTTTCTATAATTAAAATTACTTCTACATCACCTTCTATCATTAGGGTAGGAATATCAATTTTTAAATGTCCATCAGCATTAATTTTAGTGTTAATCCGTATTGTATCCATTGGAATTTATTTCCTTAACAAAAATTTAATATTTTAAACATGATATAATTGAAGTATATAAAAAAGTAAAGAATTTTTTTTCAGGCGGGCTGGCGCCCGCAAGGGGATGTCCAGGTGCCTGGACTGGCTCTTGATAGAGGGCGTCTCCCGACGGCCGCCCCCTATCGACCCCCGCGTCGCTCTTGCAGAGGGCTGACTTTTTCTATTCATGAATTTGTTTTTTTTTCGCCTGCGGATGGGCATCCTGCCCGTCCTCGGCGCATTTCGCCCGTCGTCGTGACGGGCTCATTGTTCTGTAGGAACATGATTATTTCTGTTACACACCCCTCTCCTGCCAGGAGAGGGGACGGGGGTGAGGTCGAAAATGTTTCCGCATTCACTCATATCTAAAAACTGCTTGTCATTTTAAAACAATTCTTTCATCATACCCTGTATGAATGTTAAAATTGAACAGTCCTGGAAAAGCCGTCTGGATGCTGAATTTAGAAAAGAGTACTTTATCAGTCTCACGGAATTCGTTAAAAAAGAATATCGCTCCCGTGCGGTATATCCGCCCGGTAAATTCATTTTCCGGGCTTTCGATCTCTGTCCCTTTGAAGAAGTAAAAGTTGTCATTGTCGGACAGGACCCATATCATGATGAAGGTCAGGCGAACGGCCTGTGCTTTGCAGTGGATACCGCCATCCGCAAGCCTCCTTCATTAATAAATATTTTTCTGGAGATCGAAGATGATCTCGGACGGAAACCCCATGCCGGCTCGACCCTGCTGCACTGGGTTGAGCAGGGTGTTTTTCTTCTCAATGCAACCCTTACCGTTAAAGCGCATCAAGCTGCAAGTCATACGGGGAAAGGATGGGAAACTTTTACTGACGCGGTTTTGCACCGGCTTGCCGAAGAGAAGAATAATCTTGTTTTTATTTTATGGGGCGCCTATGCCCAGAAAAAAGGGGGCTTTATAGATCCGAAACGTCATCTTGTTATAAAAACGCCGCACCCTTCACCGCTTTCAGCATTCCGCGGTTTTTTCGGATCAAAGCCTTTTTCGAAAACGAATGCATATCTTCGCTCCAGGGAGCTGGGTGAGATTGACTGGTAAGTTTTCATAAATTTTTGTGCGGGCGAGCGCCCGTAAGCAAATGTCCAGGGGGCCTGGACTGGTTCATGATAGGGGGCGTCTCCCGACGGCCGCCGTCGCAAAGCCAATTGCGACCTCCTGTCGCGGCTTTGCATTCGAACGTCCTGTTCAGCACCTATCGGCCCCCGCGTCGCTCTTGCAGAGGGCTGACTTTTTCTATTCAAGAATTCATTTCTTTCGCCTGCGGATGCGCGTCGTGCGCGTCCTCGGCGCATTTCGCTCGCCCTCGTGGCTTGCTCAATATTTTTTATTTTTCATATCCATTGGGCTTCCATCATCCATGGCTTCAGAGAATGAGTCGCAATATTATTGCATCAAAATTATTGAAAAGATTCAAATTTTTTTAGCTTGACTTAACTGTAAAATAGTTCATAATAAATATCATGAATTTTCATAAGGGAATTTCTTTAATTTAATTTTATGAGAACATAAGAGATAAGAAAAAGCAGGAGAGATGAGTTCATATTTTTATTTTATTCAAAGGATTCAAAAAACTGGCTGTGTGCGATAACAAAAAAATCGGATATTGACGGATTCCTTGTTACTGTGTATATTACAGACAGGATTAAAGAAGGAGAAATATTATGGCAGAAATAAAAATATTTTTTGAACCCGAAACGGAATTGATGACCATATTCTGGCAATCTCCGAGGAAAAACCAGATCTGCACTGAAATGGATGATGGGGTTATTCTTATAAAGAATCCCGATAATGGCGAACCAATCGGGATTGAGCTTTTATCATATAAACCCGAAGATAACAGAATAAGCGGCATATCTTTAAATTTTAACAAGGTGCCTGCCTGATATCATTTAAATTGTACGGTATGACGACAGCAAGGGAATATCCAGGTGCCTGGACTGGCTCGTGATAGGGGGCGTCTCCCGACGGTCGCCGTCGCAAAGCCAATTGCGACCTCCTGTCGCGGCTTTGCGTTCGAACGTCCTGTTCAGCACCTATCGGCCCCCGCGTCGCTCTTGCAGAGGGCTGACTTTTTCCATTCATGAATTTGTTTTTTTCGCCTGCGGATGGGCATCCTGCCTGTCCTCGGCGCCTTTCACTCTCCTTCCTGGCTCGCTCAAGCATTTTTTCTTGAAGCCCGCCTCGACGCTGTCATCCGTGACGGCGGGGATGGAATACAACTTTACTCATTTTTTTGTTATGAAAAATTTGATTATGATATATGGACAGTTGTAAAAAGAAATTTCTCTGCGCCCAGTTCATTGAAAATTCATACTTTTAATCCAGTCAGGCAGATAACTAATTAGATTTCCATGTATATTTTTAATTCAAGATGTCGTTCATTACAAAAAAAATAGCGTTCATGTCATGTTGAAAATTATTATTTGACATTAGGTACATTCATAATGTAAATGAAATAATATCCATCATACATATTATAAATATCCATGAATCGAGGAGAAAAAGATGAAAATGATTCTCTCCAGTATCATTTTGCTGTTTGCATTTTTTATCGGATGTACCTACTCTCATAATGGATATATCGGACATTCGATTAACACTGAAATCAGTTTGACAAAGGCAAATTATAAAGTCATAAAATCAGTCAGCGGCCAGGCAAGCGATGACTACATTTTATATTTTTTCGGTGCTGATGAACAGAATCTGATGGGTAAGGCTAGAAGAGATATGATTAACAAGGCAGATTTAATCGGCAAACCAAGAGCGGTCATTAATATCACAACTGACATTGTAACTTCTGGTTTTATTCCCTTCGTTATAACAAAAACATGTTATGCTTCCGGTGAAGTTATCGAATTTACAGCTGAAAAGTAAAATTTACCCAATAGACAAAAAGTTGTGGAATATGGATTGCCTGCATTCTCCCATCATCTTATTTGAGTTAGTTTAAACTTCATCTAACACTTTTTCAATTCCCGCGCCCTATGCAGTGCGCTACTTTGCCATCGATCTGCAGGATGCAGTGAATGCCGGTACGCCAAGAGGCGTGTGTATATAAAAATAAACCCATCGGGTGAGAGGCCCGAATACTCCCTTATTCCTGTTCGGGAGTAAAGCAGTTTTGCTGCATAAGGAGG
>VFJS01000092.1 GCA_009885955.1 Spirochaetia bacterium
AGCGCATGCCCCTCACAGAACCGTACTTGAGGTTTTCCCTCATACGGCTCTTCGATAATATTCACATCAATAGCTGAATCCAGTGTAAAAATCATGATGTATTTTCGGTTTAGGAAGCTCATGCCTTTTCAGATATTCAAAATATGTCTTCCAGTTAAAGCTCTTTTTCTGGCTTCTTCTGTTCAGCCATTTGAATGCGATGCACTTAATCTGATGATAAAAATTGCATATGCTCCTGTAATTGCCGCTCACACCATAGTATTGAAAGTGCCCTCTCAGTTTGGCTATCAGCATCTTCCACCACTCCTCTACAGGAAACATGTTTCGGACTTTTTTTAGCCAAAGATTTATTTCTTTCAATTTTGCAGACATTTTCTTTCGTTCAGTCTTCCGCCCAAGTTTAAATTTCCCCTTCCTTGTCTTGTCGATGAAATGTGTAAATCCAAGAAAATTGAATGTTTCCGGTTTCCTTCCTTCCACATTCGCCTTGACTTTGGCATTCCACCCAAACTCAATTATCCTTGTCTTTTCTTCTGCAAGCTCAAGATGAAATTTCCCAAGACGAATCTTCAACGCTTCAAGAATCTTTTTCGCTTCATCTTTGTGTTGAACACATATCACGAAGTCATCCGCGTACCTGACTATTTCCGCTACTCCCCTGCATCCGGGCTTAACCGACTTTTCAAACCACAGGTCGAGTACATAGTGCAGATAAATATTTGCAAGTATCGGTGATATTATTCCTCCCTGGGGAGTTCCTTTGTCGGAATCGTACACCTTGCCTTCTTCCATGTATCCATTTCTCAAAAACCGGGCTATTAGTCTGAGCAGATTCGGGTCGCTTATCCTGTGCCCAAGAAACTTTTTCATCCAGTCGTGATTAACATTGTCAAAGAAGCCTTTGATATCGGCATCTATGATATGATTGATTGGCTTTATCATTATTACTTGATTAAGCCGTTTCAACGCCTGATGACAGTTTCTGTTAGGCCGAAATCCATACGAGAAGTCAAGAAAATCCACTTCGTATATCGCTTCCAGTATTCGGGCTATCCCAATCTGTACAATTTTATCTTCTACTGACGGAATACCAAGCGGTCGCATATTCCCGTTTGCTTTGGGTATATACGTTCTTCTTACCGGCTGCGGTTTATACGCCTGTCTTTTCATCTTCTCTACCAGATTTCCCAGGTTTTCGTCGAGATTCTTTTCATAATCTTCTACGCTTACCCCGTCTATACCTGCTGCCTTGCCCCTTTTGAGCATCATGAAGCATTCTTTCAAATTCTCAGCATTTAAAAGATAGGCTGCGTTGTTAATTTTACACTTACTGTCTCTCCTTGCTATTTCTGTTATGAGGCTCAGTTTTGTCTGCATGGTTCTTCTATCTCCTTGTACAGGCCAAGTTTCCCTTCGCCTCTGCATACTACCGCTGACCCCTTCGAGTGAGCTCCGCTCTCACAGGACATTACCCCTGCTACCCCTCTACTATGAATCAGTCCGACTCCCGGACGGTCGTTTCCACTCCCTCTCCTCTTCGGATTGTCGGTGAATATTCTGTTCCCAGAAAACCGTTCGGGTCTCCCAAGTTCCTGTAATCTCCTTTCAATACCATACCACGGCCTCAGACCCCGAAAGAGAGAACTGTTTCTTACCATTTCGAAACCTTTCTTGCTGCCTTCCAGTGTATAAAAACTGTCGGCCTCTTTAATTTTGGGTTTTACGGGGCTCAATACCTTCACTTGCGTTGCGGTCTGATATTTCCCTTTAAGCGGCTTCATTGATTCCGTTACCTCGACCAATGCGCTGTCGGTGACAGACTGCTGGTTAGGCTTTGTCTGTATCGGACTTTAACCGATAAGATATTACAAGCTTTGCTTGGCGCACTCATACAACCCAATTCAAGAGACATATGGAATTATATCGGAATCAATTTTCATGACATTTGAAAAGATTCATGGTGACTGTCTTAAAATTTATCCTTATCGGATATTTTATTTTCCGCAACTATATTTATATAAAAAATCTGGAGGCTGATATGTTTAAAAAAATTATGCTGATCTGCTTTATTGCATTATCCTTCACAGGGATATCGCAAATTTCTGCAAAGGAAAATCCGATTGCTGTCAAAAACGGTTTTGCTGATTATGAAGGAATTAAATATCTGATTTATACAGGAATAAATTCAGTATACCCTACTCCTAAAGAAAGCGTTTACGGCAGAGGAATTAATTTTAATATAAAAGCAAAAAATATGAACGATGCTGAAAAAGAAGCGCAGATAGTTATAAATTTTTATATGAATAAAAATATAAACGGTGTTGCAATTAAAGACAAGTTTACGATTTCAAAATGGAAAAATGAAGTTTACTATAATTCATCAAATAAAAATAATGCAGGCAAAAGTATCAGCATAATGATAAGTCAATCAAAAGACGGATTATCAGTTCTGATTATCCCTAACTAAAAAAAATTACAGCAGCAAATGTATAGAATTGCTTTCTATACATTTGCTGAATCGAACTCAATAAAACTTTTTATTTTCATACAGAACTTTATTTAAAAAAATAATTCATAAGTGAAGGTTTATAATGAAATTAAAAACATTAACCAAACGGCATTTTGTGCTTCTATTATTCATGCTGACAGCAAGTTATTCTTTTTCACAATCTTTAACAGATGAAGAAACAAAACTTTATAATATTATAATGGATTACAGAAAGGATAAAGGCTTACCTGTAATACCCGTTTCAAAATCTCTTACCTATGTAGCTCAGACACACGTAAAAGATCTGCAAAATAGCAAGCCTGATCTGGGAAAATGCAATGCACACAGCTGGTCTGCCGGTGGAATATGGAGCCCCTGCTGCTATACACCTGATCATGCACAATCCAAATGCATGTGGGATAAACCGAAAGAATTATCAACTTACACAGGCAGCGGCTTTGAAATTGCCTGCGGTTCAAGCGATCCGCGTTATGATGGCTACGTAATGACTGCACTATACGCGCTTAAAGCATGGAAAGGAAGTCCAGGTCATAATGCAGTAATCATAAATGAAGGAGCATGGAAAAGATATCCCTGGAAGGCCATTGGAATCGGCATTTATGGCGGTTTTGCAGTAGTATGGTTTGGCGCAGAAGAAGATAAATAATTTACCATATATTTAACTCAAATATATTTCAAAAAGTTTCATCAATTACAAAGCATTCAATATAATTTTTTAATTTTGTAAACGGCTTAAAGCTTATACTTGGAAATTTAATAAAAATTCTAAAAACCTATTTACAATAGAGAGGGCACATGGCTGACAAAAAAAACGTTCAAGCTATCTGGGAAGCAGTATTTTTTTTAGTATATATTATTTTAATTACAGCATCAACTCCTTTTCTTCTTGAATATCTCAAGGTCTCTCAATTCAGCACACCATCCGATGCTGCTTTCAATACAATAGCAGGATGGGGCGCGATGGGACTCCCGGTTCTTTTTATAGCGATAGCATCATCAATCCCGGTCATCGGATTCATGCGCCGCTTTTACAATCCTGAAGGTCAAAAAGAATTGTTAACGCCGCCAATTAAAAAGATTTCGCTGGGTATCATAGCTACATGTCTCATTATTCTTGGTTTCCTGTTTAACAGTTACCTGCGTGTCAATGATCAGGGCATAACCCACAACAGGGTATTTGAGGAAACACTTGTGCTACCCTGGTCAAAGATGACTAAAGCGGAACTTGGCCTGGTAAAGAAAAAAGTTACCGTAGGAAAAAGCCGATCCATAATGATTGCCAGGATCTCATTGAAAGTCACATTCCCTAATCTCGTCATGGAGCTTTACGACGAAGATGATGGATGGGATGATTCGGTTGCCAAATTAAAGCGCAGTGCGGATACAATAATCAAACATGCCCCTGCCGGTCTTACCCTGATTCCGCCAACTGAAGAGGCATTAACGCTTTTGAAAGAGAGCAGTGAAAATTATCAGAAGGATACACTCGGTGTTCTTGACTATGCCAGATCAGAACTGGCAGCGAAGAAAAAAAAATAGTTTTTTAATTTTGTTCATGCATCCAGTTTGTATCATAAGGCTGCTTACCAGACAGTTTCACAGCGTTTGACGGAATGTCAAAAAAACTGACATTGACATTCCGTCTGCTGATAAATAATAGTAATTGAATATTATAAAATCTTAAACATCATTTATTTATCAGGGATTTCTCCTGTATAAGTTAATTCATAATCATTGAACAGTTTGATTGTTACTGTAAGCGGATCCTTGAAATTCTGCTTGGTGACAGGTGTATCAGTTTTCAAAATCCAACGTTTAACTAAAAGTTCACGGTAGTGTGTTGGGTTGTGACCTTGGCCTTGAGTGTAACTGGAGGTTCTTTTATAATCCATCTCCAGGTATATGACAGCCTTAATAGTCGTGCCTGCAGAATCAGTCATTGAAAACATAAAGTCATCTTTGCCGAGTTTGCAAATCTTAGTATGGTTAATCGTAAAGACATAGTATCTGTTTGGCTCATAGAGGCCTTTTTTCGCCAGGAATACATTCCATGCTTCCTGGCTTTTCTCTTGCGGCAGGCCCAGACTTTCACGGCGCATTTGTTCATTGACCTGATTGTTATAATAAAATTCCTGCATTGCAATATGTCCTAATTGCATTACTTGAATCTCTCCCATACGCGCGATTAAGTTCGCTCCGTTTCCGGTTGTTTTCGTATTCTTCATTATGTTTGAAGAACAGGAAAAAAATACTGTGCTTGATAAAATAATAAGTGCTATAAGCATTTTTTTCATAATATGACTCTCCTTTTTTTAAATAATTTTAGTCAAAATTTAATAGTAATACGGTGTTTATGAATCAGTCAATACTTTTTTAAACAAAATACCGATTCTGTCAACCAGCACACCCGCCATTTATATTCCGGAAAAAGATGGAACAACCTATGCTATCTTGCATCAAGCATCTGTAATGCCTTTTCAAAATTTTCACCGGATAATTCGACATGCCCTTTGCCTGGTTCCTGCATGTAATGAACATTACGGAACATCTGCCGTTTGAACACAGTTGCCATGTTATAAGCCTCATCCCTGTTATAATCATAATCGCCTGCTGAAACTACAATAGCGGTTTTCTGCTGCGCATAATTGAAAGCATCGATAAATCCGGGTTTTCCAGTATCCCTAAGTTGAGAATCGCACCCGCCGCTTGCGATTCCGCCTTTAAAAATATTCGGATACCTGTGCAGAATTATTCCTGTAAGACGTCCGCCCCATGATAATCCAGCCATGTAAATTCTTGATGGGTCAATATTGTAGCGCTTCATCATATTATAGACCATTCCAAGTGTAAAAACCTCATGAGGAGCTTTCCCTCTCAATATGTCATTCAGGTTAAAACTGTAACAGTTGATTCCAGCCCAGATCATATTGTTTTTATCCATTACCTTTTTATATTCCTGATTAGGATAAGTACCCAATATGTAAATCATAAGGCCTGCTGCCTTTTCTTTCTTATATGTATCTGGAACATAAACAGACACAGGAAGATTTTTCAGATACTGATCAGGTGCTTCTTTTGTATAAGGGGAAAACTCGCTCATTGTAAAAGTATAATATCCCTTTTATATCCAGGAATTTCCGTTAGTAATTGGGTAAAACAGACCCTGGAAATCATGAAAAAAACTCAGAAATTATTGTCGAGTAGACATGTCGCTACCTCCATATATTTAATATGTAAGGTAGCGCATGCCCCTCACAGAACCGTACTTGAGGTTTTCCCTCATACGGCTCTTCGATAAT
>VFJS01000006.1 GCA_009885955.1 Spirochaetia bacterium
AAAGCAGACTTGATTTGTTATGACAAAATTATCATCGAGTTAAAAGCAGTTTCCACATTTACCGATATCCATAGGGCACAAGTGTTAAACTATTTAAAATCAACAGGGTTTAGAATTGGGCTTCTTGTAAATTTTTGTTCATATCCTAAGTCAGTGATTGAGAGGATTATACTATAAAAGAAAAGAATTGAACAACGAAAAACATTAAAAAATATTTTTTCTTTTTCGTGCCGTACGACCCTTTCGTGGTTAATCTTTTTAAAATTGAAAGAGATAGACCGTAAAACCTGGGCTCTGGCAATTCAGAATTCCTTTGAAAAAGCTCCTGAAGAATGCCCGGAGTGCTCTTCTTTTATGTTGCCTGATACCATTTTTTCATTCCTTGCTGACAGGGAAATCAAAAAATTGATTAAAACACATGTTATTGTAAAAGTGGTCGAAGCCTTATCGCACATCCTGTGCGGCTTCGAGTGCAGTCAGGAAGACTGCCTGCAAGCATGGGCCAGGATGGCTCAATAAAGCTTGCCATTAGCTCATCCTTGAGCGTCATATTTCATTCCTCATAAAAAAGAGAACAGAAAATTAATACCTCCATGATAGGAATTCGAGTTTCTAAATTAGCAAAAAATTGTTGACATTATTTAAATGGTTATTACTGAAAAAGTATACAGAAGAGGTATGTCTTTTCATTTTTAGGGGCATGCGAAATTTTAAGGCAGAGTGCATAAACTTTCTTTTTTTCATGAAAATTGATTCCGAGAAGAAGTTATATGTCCCTTGGAGAGGAAATACTTTATAGTTTTTTATCGATTTCCGGAATCTGTTTTTATCATTTATTTGTGTAATATCCTATATGTATAAATGATATTATATTATGAAAACGGCCATCATCGTAGGCGCCACATTGGGCTTAGGGTACGAGCTGGGGAGACTTTTTTAAAAATAATCAAAAAAAAATATAGTTGACTGCATAATAAAAATATAATTGAATCAAGATTGATCAAATTTATATGTGGGTATATTCAAATGCTGAAATTACATGAAAAATATATTGTTGACGAAAATGGGAAAAAGACTGCGGTAATGATCGGTATGGATAAATTTAAAAAAATCATGAAAATAGTCGAGGATTACGAGGACATAAAAGATTTCGATGAAAGGATGAAGAATCCCACATGGATAACTTCAGAGGATTTTCTGAAAAAAACCAAATAATCCATGTATATCATCTTATTTGAAAAAAGGGTCATTAAAGATTTTGAAGGGGTCCCTAAGACATATAAAGAAAAAATTATATCGAAAATCAATGATCTTTCAAGTAAACCTTTTCCACCTGGAACAAAGAAGCTAAAGGGTAGAAATGCCTGGAGAATAAGAATCGGGGTATATCGTGTTATATACACAGTTGAGCATGAGAAATTGATAATAATGATTGTGAAAGTATCTCATAGGAAGGATGTATATTGAACTATTATTTCATGATAAAGATTTAACATTCCTATAATTTTTATTAAATATCTCCCCCATATCACATTTCTTATCCCCCCATCCCCTGAATCTTGAATACAAATTTTAATACAGAGTGCGTAAACTTTCTTTTTTTCGTGAAAATTGATTCCGAGAAGAAGTTATATGTCCCTTGGAGAGGAAATACTTTATAGTTTTTTATCGATTTCCGGAATCTGTTTTTATCATTTATTTGTGGAATTTCCTATAAGTAAAAGCGGTACTGCCAATCAGAGCAGTACCGCCGCAAATGCCCAGCCTTCTATTTCCCGCTGAATACAGGCCTGGCCCTCTTGATAACGCTCTCGAGCCCCGCTTTTGCATCTGCCGTTGAGAAGATCCAGTTCAGCGACTGGAGCTCAAGCTTCAGCGCTTCATCGATATTCAGCTTCTCGCCTGCATCAATGAGCTCCATGGACTTCCTGAGCGCCAGTGGCGCCTTGCTTCTCAAAGACTTTTCGTTTTTCTTGAAAATCTCGCTTCCGAAAAGGCTGTCCGATACCACCCCGTCAAAGGACTGGAATTCGTCTTCAGGGGATTTTTCCCGTGCTGTTTTCCCTGAAGGGGCTTTGAGGTTCGCAAAATCATCAAGCCCTGCCAGCCTGTCGGAAATGGCGTCGATGAGGCCGAACTTCAGGGCCTTCTCTGCATTGATCATGGCGCCGGTGGCTACCAGGTACTTGGCAATGCCCTTGCCGGTGATCCTTGTGGTGCGCTGGGTGCCGCCGAGCCCGGGGTATATGCCTATGCCGGTTTCAGGAAAGGCGACCATGGTGCGCTTTGTCCCTATGCGGTATTTGCATGCCAGTGCGAATTCCAGGCCGCCGCCCAGGGCAAGCCCGTCTATATAGGCAATGGTTGCCTTTTTTGAGTTTGATATTTTTGATAATACTTTCTGGCCGAAATCGGTGAATGCATAGATCCTTTCAAGATTATTCGCTTCGATGTTATCGATAAAAAACTTTATGTCCGCCCCTGCAATGAACGCCTTCCCCTTGCCTATGAACACGATCTTCTCAACAGCGGGGTTCTTTTCCAGGCTGTCAAAGCATCCGGCCAGCTGTTCCATGACCGTTTCGTTCAGGGCATTCATGCTGTCGGGCCTGTTGAATTCAACGATGCCCGTGGATTTCACAACATGCCTGCTCACCCAGTCGCAGGCAAATCCCTTTTTCGGGTCAACGGTGCTGAAAATTTCCGGCAGTTTGAGGTCCCACTTTTTAAATATGCCGCTGATGACTCCTTTCATCCTTTCCACCCCGGCATGGTTCATCATTTCAAAGGGGCCTGCAGGCCAGCGGAGGCCGATCCGTGCGCCCATGTCGGCATCGGTGGGATTGGTTACCCCTTCACTCACCATCTGCGCTGCAACGCCAAGTGTGGCGCCAAGGAGCCGGTCCCTGATTACATCTTCATTGGAGCTTCCGCCTGTTTCGCTTATCTCCCAGGGTTTCCCTGATTTCACCTGCTCCTTCAGCCTGTCAGCGGGGGAGTAAAAGGGCCCGAAGGCGTCTGCCAGTGTCTGGGCCGCGTGCATGGCAATGGGAACGCCGGTTGCGTTCATGAGGGCAAAGGGCCCCATGCCCACCCTGAAAGCGTCGATGGCCACTTTGTCTATGAAGGCCTGTGAACCAAGACCCTCTTCATAAAGCCTTACCGCTTCATTAAGCCATGGTACGAAAAAACGGTTTACCGCAAACCCGGGAATATCCTTCACGATGATTGGAAGCTTATCATAAAAAAAATAAAAATTATTCAGGCTGGATATATATTCCTCCGAGGTTTTCTTCCCGGGAATTATCTCGATGAGTTTATTTTTCGCCGCGTGATAAAAATAGTGGACGCCGAGGAACCTCTCGGGATTTTTCAGGTCGGCTGAAAGGTCGGTTATGGGAAATGATGAGGTATTGGATGCAATAACGCAATCCTTTGATACCACCTCCTCAATTTTCCTGAAAGCTGCCTGCTTTACCTTGAAATCTTCAAATACAGCTTCCACAACAAACTGGCAATCCCTGAAATCGCCGTAATCCGTTGTGAATTTGATATTGCCGATAAAGGCCTTCATGTCATCCTCTGACATGATCTTTCTCTTTACCGCCTCTTCAAGGGATCCCTGGATGAGTTTCCGCCCCCTGTCAAGGTTCTCTTCTGTCATATCCACCAGGACAACCTTGAGGTTTTTCATGCAGAAGTGCTGGGCAATTGCGGAACCCATTGTCCCTGAACCTACTACGCCGACTTTTGTAATTATTTTCATTTTTCCCTTCCCTGTACCGGTTAGAATGAGAACATTTAAAAGTACAGGTAAAACCCCCTTATTTGTTAGAATATTATATGTACAAAATTTATTTATAACATAGAATTTCAGCTTTTAAGAATATAGTAAAAGTATTTATATTATTTTATATCCCTTCAAAAAATCAAGGAAAATGCGGATTGCAGATAAAAAAATTTAATAAATAAAAATCAATCTGACACAAAAAATTTTATTATTGACAAATATTTATATTGACTCATAAATAAATGTAACTACACTTTGGCTATAAAGTGACTGCTTTATAGCTATTGTTGTTAAAATTTAAAGGATTTCTTAAAACCTCTTAAATTATACATACGTAAAAATACAAATTCATTTGGGCCTGAAATATAAAGCCTTAATGATAAACAAGGAGTTGTGTATGAAAAGAAAGATTCTGTTTTTTATGATCATAGGCCTTGCCGCAGTAATGCTCTCCTCATGCGGGAAGAAAAAGGTCAAAGGCGATTCCATAGTCCTCGGTCTGCCGACATCATTGACGCTGCTTGAAGGGAGCGAGTCCTTCAATGCGGTAACGATGGCCGTTGATGAGATCAACAAGGCTGGCGGGGTTGCCGTTGACGGGAAAAAGGTGATGATGAAAGTCGAAGCCATAGACATCCGCGATGGACTCGCAGGCGTACCGGTACAGGAAGCCCTCCTGGGTATAGAAAAAATCATTCTTGAGAAAAACCCCACTGCCCTGCTTGTAGGCCCTTTCCGCTCGGAAGCCCTCTATGCAAGCATGGATATCATTGCCAAACATAAAATCCCAATGCTGGGCTCAATAGCCATGGGAACAAAAACCGAGGATATGATAAAGGCCGACCCCAAGAAATATAAATATGCCTTCAGGACCTCCCTGAATGTGAGCTACTGGGGCAAACTCCTGGGCGGCGCCATGGAGACGCTGAAAAAGGATTTCGGAGCCAAAAATGTCTTCCTCATGAACCAGGATGTTGACTGGGCAAAGGGGACGGCAAACGCCATGAAAAAGAACTATTTCGAAAAAACCGGATGGACCGTATCAGGGCATGAGCAATTTCCAATCGGTACTCAGGATTTCTCTCCTGCACTGCAGAAGGTTAAAAATTCAAAGGCCCAGGTCCTTTTCGTGACCTTTGACATGCCGGAAAGCGGCGTACTGGTGAAACAGTGGAAGAGCATGCAGATTTCGGCCCTTGTAGCCGGCTTCATTTCACCCATGGCAGGCGAAACTGCATGGACAACCTTTAACAAAGACATCGGCGGACTCCTGAACGCATTCTTTGAGATAGGAAATGTCCCTACTGAAAAATATGCTCCGGCAAAAAAATTCTATGATGACTATAAGGCAAAATTCGGGAAGGCTATTCAGTCGGGCCATGGACCGGCACCATCTTACGAATCGGTGTACATCCTGAAAGATGCCATTGAAAAAGCCAATTCCGTTGACCCCGACGACATCGTAGCACAGCTGGAAAAAACGGACCGCAAGGGTGTCATGGGCCGCATCAGGTTCAGCCCTGAGCATCAGGTAATTTTCGGGAATGACCCCAATGAAACAGCAGTTGCAGCGTTCATCCAGTGGTCTGCTGACGGGAAAAGAAAGCTTGTATTCCCTGCATCCATTGCAGAAGACAAGATCATTCTCCCGACTTGGGTGAAAATAGCCAAGTAACAGATTTCACAATTATTTGAAAAAAATAGGGGACTGACAATAGGGAAATAATATTTTGCCACAGAGGCTCAGAGACACAGAGAAGAAGTAATATATAATACATATTTTAATAAAATGTGTATTATTGTTTATATTATTTTAAATCAAACAGCATTGAATAAAATAATATTAAACTCTGTGTCTCTGTGTCTCTGTGGCAGACTTTTTAGATTGCAATTTTATTTATTATGATCATATCAACAATACTACTAAGCATCATAAACAGCGTCATCCTTGCGCTCCTGGCCCTGGGATTCAACCTGACCTTCGGCATCAGCGGCGTTTCCAATTTCGCCTACGGCGCCATGTACATCTTTGCAGGGCTCATTGCATGGATTTTTCTGAATACACTGGGCCTTCCGTATATTGCAGCCATGTTCCTTTCAGTTACCGCCACTGCCATTTTCGGGGCCCTGCTCTACAGGCTCATTTTACAGAGGGTCCGGGGCATAGAACTCTCCGAGGTCATGGCCACCTTCGGCATAGGGCTGGCAGTGCTGGAGCTCTTCAGATACCTTGGATTTTTCGGCTTCAATTACGCGCTCCCTCCGATGATTGAAGGGAGCATAAACCTGGTTGCCGTTACGGTATCTATTCAGCACATCCTCATCGTCATCATCGGGCTTTTCCTAGTCTCGGGAGTATGGTTATTCACCCACCATACAAAGATCGGCCTGGCATTCAGGGGGATAGCCCAGGAGAAGAACACCGCGCTGACACTGGGAATTAACTCGGACTTCATCGCGATGCTGAGCGTCGCATTCGGGTCGGCTATCGCTGCAATAGCGGCGCTGGTTATCCTCCCCCTGGGCATCATATCCATTGACCAGGGTTATGTAGTTCTGATAAATGCACTGGCAGTAAGCATCGTGGGCGGCCTCGGCTCTTCAGCAGGAATATTTGTCGCATCTTTCATTATCGGTTTTGCCCAGACCTTTACATCGGCATATATTGACACGAAGTGGAACATGCTGGTCCCCTCGATGTTCATATTGATTGTCCTGGCATTCAGACCTTCGGGCCTTTTCGGAAAACAGAAAGAACTGGAGGAACGTGTATAATGCCTAAAAGAAAAGAGAGGATCGACAGGGGCATAAAGGCCCGCTCCGATGATATTTTTGCGCTCACCTCATGGAAGGAGATGATGTATCTCTCGGGACCCAGGATTATCCCCATAGCCCTGGTTGCGCTGGCATCAATTTTTTTTCCTCCCTACTGGCAGAGGGTACTCCTCTCCATATCGATATTCGGCCTGCTGGCACTCAGCTGGGACATATTGAACCAGTCAGGGATGATCTCCCTGGGGCAGAGCTTCTTTTTCGGCGTGGGGGCATATGTATCGGGCACATTGAACTATTATTTCAAAATTCATCCATTCATTACAATACCCATTGCAGTCATCCTGGGCGGCATCATCTGCACAGCAACACTGCTGCCGCTGGTGAGGCTGAGGGGGATATATTTTTCCATGACCACCCTTATTCTCCCCATATTTCTTGAAAGGCTCATTGAAGCTACAAAGATTTTCGGCGGCACCGAGGGTCTCATCAGCCTTGACCCCCTGCCCCATCATCTCCTTGAACTGTATCCGATAATAATAATTCTGTTCCTTGTCCTCTTCGGATTCAGAAGGCTCATGGCCTCTGACTACGGCATCATTCTCAAGGGGATACATGACAACGACCAGTCGGTAAAAAGTTCCGGGATAAACCTCTACGTGTACAAGGCGCAGGTCCTCTTTCTCGCCAGCTCCGTGGGCTGTTTTGCAGGCGCCTTTCTTACCCATATCTACCTCTTTGTGGGGATACCGGTATTTGCCATGGATTATTCCATCATTCCAATAGCCGCATCAGTTGTGGGGGGCGTGGGCACTTTTGCCGGACCGGTACTTGGATCCTTCATACTGGTCCCCTTGTCAGAAGCGCTCAGGCAGTTTGGCGGGCTCAGGATTGTATTCTACGGGCTGTTTCTTTCATTCTTTGTGGTAATAATGCCCGATGGCATATTTCCGCAGATTAAAAGAAAATACCAGCAGTTTGAACGATGGGTTGAGATAAACTAATGGACTCTTTACCACTTCTCATCGTAACGGATATATCAAAAAATTTCGGCGGCGTCAAGGCGGTAAACAAAATCAGTCTTGACATAAGAAAAGGGGAGCTCATGGGCGTGATAGGGCCCAACGGCTCAGGCAAAACCACCCTGGCTAACCTGATAACCGGATTTGTAAAGCCGAGCCACGGGACCATTGCTTTTCACGGAACAAACATACAGCACCTTCCCCCGCACAGCCGCGTAAGGCTCGGTATTGCAAGGACATTCCAGATGGTGAAGCCCTTCTACCAGCTCCCGGCATATAAAAATCTGATTATCCCCCTCTGCTCGCCCAGGGTAAAAAAACTTGCCGGCGGGGAATATGGAGACAGGGATGATATGGCGCTTGATCTTCTTGAGGAAGTCGGTTTTGAAAGGGACTCCAGGGTCGCGTACAAACCAGCAAGCACCCTGCCCCAGGGCTATCTGAAAAGGCTGGAACTTGCAAAGGCCATAGCCCTCCACCCCGACCTCATCATACTCGATGAACTCTTCTCGGGCCTGAGCCTTGCCGAGGTGGCAAGCATCATACCGATCATAGAAAAACTGAAGTACCAGGGGAAAGCGATTATCATGATAGAGCACAGGCTGAAGGAGCTCTTCCGGATCGCCGATTCCATCATTGTATTGAACTACGGTGAAAAAATAGCCCAGGGTAATGCGGTTGATGTAATGAACAGCGATGCCGTTAAAAAAGCCTACCTTGGCGCTGAAGTGGGATGAAAAAAATTTGGAGAAGGGAATGCTTAAGCTGAAAAATCTGATGATCTTCTTTGAAAATGCCCTTGCAGTCAACGATTTTTCCATGGAGGTCAACCAGGGCGAGATCATCGGCATCATCGGCTCAAACAGCGCCGGAAAAACCACGCTCATGAATACCATTTCCGGCCTTTTAATCGAGAGGCAGATACAGGAAAAAAGAAGGCGGGGGGAAAGGATTACCATCCACGGGGAAATTTTTTTCCAGGATGAAGATATTACCTTCATGGAGCCTTCGAAAAGGGTTAAGCGGGGGATAGTCCTCTCCAGGGAGAGGCACCCGATTTTCCGTGAAAGCTCTGTAATGGAAAATCTGAAAATTGCCTCCTATCTGAAAAAAAAGAGCGAGTTTAAAAAATCCCTGGCCGACAGTTTCATGCTCTTCCCGGTACTCTATGATTTAAAAAAAAGGAAAGCCGGTTTCCTGAGCGGCGGCGAGCAGCAGATGCTTGCAATCAGCATGGCCCTCATTGTTCAGCCGAAACTCCTGCTCCTCGATGAACCGCTCCTGGGCCTGAGCCCCCACTTCCAGTCGGTCCTGGTAAAAGCCATCGTGGAACTCAGGAAAAATTTTGGACTGACAATAGTCATCAGCGAGCAGTTTGCCCGGCCCGTGCTCCCCATCATAGACCGGGGCTATATAATAGAAAACGGTATGCTTACCCTCACCGACACTGGCGAGGCGCTGATGAACAACCCTGAGATTAAAACAGCTTACTTCGGGATATAAATGATGAATAACACCGACTCCTCAATCTACAGCGTCTTTGAAAAAACCGCGGAAAAATTCCCAGGGAGGACTGCGGTCATTTATATCGGTACAAAATATACCTATGCGAATCTGAAAAAAATGGCGGAAAATTTCTCTGAAAGCCTTTCAAAACTGGGGATACATTCAGGGGAGAAGGTCATCCTGTACATCCCCAACAGCATACAGTGGATAGTCTCATGGCTTGCAGTGCAGAGGCTTGGCGCAGTGACGGTTCCAATCACCCCAATCTACACCCCGTACGACATAGAATATATTGCCAGGGACAGCCAGGCAGGGGCCATCATCTGTTCAGATACAAACTTCGGATATGTAAAGAGAGTCCTCGCAAATACGGCGATCCAGAAAGTCATCATATCCTCCCTCATAGAACTTCTCCCGGTATACAAAAGGTTATTCGGACTGTTATTCGATATCATCCCGGGCGGAAAAGTGCGGTATGACCGGCATACCGCTTCATTCAAGAAGCTGGTTTCAATGAAATTCCAGGACCTCTCCATGCCGGAACACAGCACAAGCGGTTCTGACACTGCGCAGATACTTTATACCGGGGGGACTATCAAGCACCCGAAAGGCGTTCCCATGTCACATGACCTCTTTCTCATTTCGGCATTGGAGCAGATATTGGTGACTGAGCCCATGTTTCCGCCGGAAGAGAATGTCATTTACGCAGGGGCGCCGCTCTTCCATATCCTCGGGCAGACGTGCAGTCTCAGCACCATCCTGACCGGAGGGTGCATCATCCTTCAGCCCAAGGTTAACATGGATGCCACCTTTGCGGCCATTGAACGTTACCGGGCAAAAACAATGATCGGCGTTCCAACCTTTTACCGGATGATCCTGGAGCATGACCGTCTTGACAACTATGACCTGTCGTCGCTCCAGTACTGCTTCAGCGCAGGGGACGTGCTCCCGGTGGAAGTGGGGAAAAGATGGTTTGACCGGTTTCATAAGCCGATATTCCAGGGTTACGGAGCCACGGAAACCTGCGGCGGGATTTCCATGTGCTACCCGTCAGATGAAAATCCTGCGAAAAGCGTGGGCAGGGTTGTACCGAGCAAGGAAGTGCTCCTCGTTGACCCGGCAACACTTGAACCGGTGAAGACAGGAGAACCGGGTGAACTGCTGGTCCGCTCAGCCCACATGGTCTCTGCGTACCTGAACAAACCCGAAGAGACTGAAATATCGTTCATAGAGATAGACGGCAAAAAATGGTACCGCACTTCGGACATTATGCAGTTCGACGATGACGGAAATCTCTTCTTTGTTGACAGGACCGTGGATCTCATAAAACACAAGGGCTACCGCATATCCTCCTCTGAAGTGGAGGCAGTCTTGCAGGAACACCCGGCGGTCATCGCTTCATGCGTCATCGGCATACCGGACCCGAAAGTGGGAGAGAGAATCAAGGCCTTTGTTGTCCTCAAAGATGATGTGAAAGGGATTACAGGCTATGACCTGATCCACTGGTGCAAGGACAAACTCGTAGCTTACAAAATACCGCAGTATATAGAATTCAGGGACATGCTCCCCAAATCAAAGGTCGGGAAACTTCTGAGAAGGGAAATCAGGACACAGGAAGAGTCCATGAGGTGACCGCAACCGGTCAGATGCCCGTGAACTGCCCGAACATGTATTAATTCTTTTTCAACGTGTCTCCGGAACGAAGACGGAGAAGGGTTCCGCCGATTTGGAATGCAATTGTTTCCAATGCCGAACGGGTGACAGACGGAATAACATCATGGTCGTGTGACGCCAGGTTGAACACGGCAATCAACCTTCCCTGGGTTAAAATCGGGATAACGGCAAAGGCACGCAATCCTTCATTCTTGAGAATTTCTTCTTCCACCGGCAGGATTTTGCCATAGGATCCATAGTGAGCCGTGCCGGCCAAAGCCAGGCGTACCCCCGGAGAATCAAAGTCATAATGTGAAACATGCTCAACGAATTCTCTCGACAGGCCTTTATGCAGTACCAGGTCAATGGACCCGTCGATTAAATCTGTTATATACACCCCGCCACAGTCAATGCAATCAAACTCCATTGCTGCCTGTAGAATTATATCCAGCCCCCCGGGCAAATCGCTGCAGGAGTTCAGGTCAAGTATAAGCTGGTGCTGAATCTCCTGCATCCGCTCCATTTGCTTTTTTTCGGTGATGTCTTTCAGGGTAAACTGCAGGTACAGGTGATCATTTGAATAGAAACTCATGATATGAACCTCGGCATCCCATAATTCCCCGCCCGGACGCTGATGAAGCCATGGAAAGACCTCCTGTCCGCTCGCTATCGTCCTGTCGATGTAATACCGGGCCTTCTCGGCTGACAGTATGCTGTCATATTGATGCAGGGCAGATACATCGTGCAATGTTTTCCCAAGTGTCTCTTCACGGGAGGTAAAACCGTATATTGACACTGCTGCCGGGTTGCAGTCAATCAATTGAAACGTTTTGCTGTCCATGACCACGATGGGGATCATCGAGCTTTCGAATACCCTCTTCCGGAATGAATCATTTTCCTTATCCTTCATCCGTAATTCGAAAAGCCTGAAGGCCATTTTAATTGATGCGATCAGAACTGTCTCTCCCGTATTCTTAACAATATACCCGTACGATGAAATCCCTTCGGTCTTATCAACGATATGGCGCTCAGTATGGGATGATAAAAATATTAAAGGAACGTCCCGGTTTCCGAGTATGATGGCAGCCGCCTGAGTTCCATCCATTCCTTTGCCCAGGTCGATATCCATGAGGACAAGGTCTATATTCAGGGTATCAAGAAAAATCGATAACGCCTTTTCCCCGGTATTTGCCATTATGACATTGTACCCGAACTTTTCCAGGGTCGATGCCTCCTTCATTGCAATGAAGGGCTCATCTTCAACAAGGAGAATTGTTTTTTTTTCTGCAGTCATATTCTAAACATTAATCACTGGTATCTATTTTCCGGGCAGCAAGGAAGCCTTCATGAACGGCATCGCCGATCTGGGCAGGCCGTACACTGTCCCCGGCAACGGCGAATGGTATCCCCAGGGATGGAAGAATGTCAGCCATTATTCTCACAGACTTTGAACCTGCTGCATTAATGACATTATCAAACTGGATGCTGTCTATAACCCCTTTTTTTTCATAGGTAACTTTGCCTTTGTGAACTGAGAGAACTTTTGCATCAGTGATTATTTTTACTCCAAGAGATTCAAGATTCCCTAGAATTACCCATTTTGTAGAACGGCCGATTCCATTTCCCGCTTTTGGAAGCATCTCAAATACGGTAACATTTTTTGTCCCGGTATGTACAAGTTCCTTTAATTTTTCAATATTTTCAGCATCGTGCCTGACAAGGAAATGCAGCGGTTCCGGTGAAAGCGTCCCCTTTTCTGCCAGGAAATGGGCAGTCTCAAGCCCCACCGCCCCTCCCCCGATGACTCCGATATTCCTGCCGAGCATCGGGTCATCACCAAGAACATCCCATGCGGTTAAAATATCATCCCCCCTGATTCCCTCAATTGGCGGAATAGACGGCCCGGCACCTTCAGCAGAAATGATGAAATCAGGTTTCGCCTCTTTTAAAAGGTCCGAGGTTACTTCAGTTTCAAGGATAACATCAACATCATTGATGAAAAGCATTTCATCGTAGTAGCGGACCATTTCCCACAGTTCCTGTTTATGGGGGGGCGTTCCTGCGATCCATAGCTGCCCTCCTAACTCATCAGCCCTGTCATATAGTGATACATGATGGCCTGACTGCGCTGCGGTGATTGCAGCTTCCATTCCTGCAGGGCCTGCGCCGATAACCATGATATTTTTCGGGGAATCCGTTTTTTTAATTTTCCGTTCGCCTTCAAACCCGCAGAAAGGGTTTGTAATGCAGTAGACGGGCTTTCCGCTGAAAAGCGTGTCTGTACATCCCTGGGAGCAGGCAACGCATGGCCGTATTTCGTTTTCCCGTCCCTCAAGGGCTTTCTGGGGCCAGTATGGGTCTGCGAGGAGCACCCGTCCGATACTTATCATGTCAGCAACACCGTCATTGATAAGCTGGTCTGCGATATAGGGCTGTGTAATTCTATTCGAAACAGCTACCGGGATTGAAACATTTTTCTTTATGGCTGCTGCAAGATATGAGAATCCGGCTCGCGGAAGTTCCATGGGAAGCTGAGGTACCCGTGATTCGTGCCAGCCTCCAGTTACATTTATTAAATCTATTCCGGCATCTTCATAGACCTTTGCATAGAGCGGCGTTTCGGAACTGGTGCTGCTTCCCGGTACGAAATCATTTCCTGCCATTCTGATTGATATGGCAAAATCCTTTCCTACTTTTTTCCTCATGAGAGCAATTATTTCTTTCACGAATCTGGTCCTGTTTTCAAAACTTCCGCCGTATTCATCTGTTCGCTTATTTTTCAAGGGAGATAAAAACTGAGTAATGAGATACCCGGCTGATGCAATTATTTCAACTCCATCGAACCCTGCTTCCTTTACTCTGAGCGCGCCTGAAGCGAAATCGTCCTGAACTTTTTTTATATCCTCAGCGGTCATCTCCCGCGGAGTCTCTTTCGTGTATTTCGACGGTATTGACGATGGGGCAATCGCCTTTTCTCCGCTGATCAGCATTGAGCTTGAATAGGCCCCTGCGTGATAGAGCTGGACCCAGGACCTGGCGCCTTCGTTTTTAATGGCATCGGAAAGAATTTTGAAAGAGGGGATTGCTTCGTCTGATTCAATTGAAAGAGCAATGAAACCTGCGCCATATGCATCGAACCCCACCGGCCCTACGGTTACGATACCGGCGCCTCCTTTTGCCCGTTCCCGGTAATAATTGATATACCTGTCGTTAATTTTTTTATCGTATGAGTAAAGAAGGGCAAGCGAAGGATAAATAATCCTGTTTTTAATTTCGATATTGTTTATTGTAATTGGATTGAATAAATTTTTATACATCATAGTCCCTTTTCATTTTTAAAATTCATTTTTTCTTTGTAAAAATTTTTGCATGATTAATTGACACCCTTATTACCTGAACTGTGACATGGCATAAGTTTTTTATATTGAGAATTTGATAATTGTCAACGATTTTATCTAATTTTTGATAAATTGATTAGCCTGGAAATGTAAAAATCAAAAGAAAAAAAATTTCATTGACTTCCCGGAGGGTTTATAACAATTTTAATTGAAATTTTCCTTTTATATTATGAATGAAGTCCATAGATATGAAAATATCAAATCCAAAAAATTCAGAACCAGTACTTATGCGGCACCTATACAGTATCTGCTAAAATCTTGATAAGCAGCTATAATAAAAAATTGACAGGGCATGGAGCAGTGTAATGGAAAATACATCCAAACTATTTAATAGCATTCAGAATTCCCCGCCTGATGAGTTTAAATCCGGAACCCTGATCGTGAACCTCTTCGGCGGACCGGGTACAGGCAAAAGCACAATGGCTGCAGGGGTCTTCTCCGAATTAAAATGGCGCGGGGTTAACTGCGAATTGGCAACGGAATACGCAAAGGAAAAGGTTTGGGAGGAATCCTACTCTATTTTTGAAAATCAGGTCTATATCCTTGCCAAGCAGCTTCAGAGAATCATGCGGGTTAAGAATAAAGTTGACGTAGTTATTACAGATTCACCGCTTGTTCTGATCATTTTATATAATAAAAGTTTAAGCAAAACATTTGATCATCTTATCCTGGAAATTTTCAATTCTTATAATAATAAAAATTTCTTCCTGACCAGGAAAAAAAAATATATGAGAAAAGGGAGGCTTCAGACTCTGGAACAGGCGGAAGAGCTGGACAGGCTTACAAAGGAACTCCTTGACAGCAACAGCATTGGATATGATACGGTAACAGGTGAAAAGGAAAGTATTGAATTAATCACTAATGATATTATTAAAAATCTGGCAGAAAAAAAGCCTAATCCGTAATATCAACCATGATTCGATTATCCTTCTCATAGATATCCACCTTCGGGTGAATGACCTCATTTACGCACGGCCTGATGGTTAATCGCGGCAGCACCTCGTCAAAATGAAATTTTAAATCCAGCGCAGGCATATCGTAGGCAAAGATTGTGCTTCTCAAGACCCAGGCGCAGTCACTGTCCGGGCTCCAGTATCTCCAGAGCCCTGTACCGTACTGCCTGGGATCATGCACTTCAGTGGGGAGCCCGGTATCGGGATCTATCTTTTTGGGATCAATCAAACCTGGTTCGCCTTTGGGTACATTCACTTTTTTCCGATTCACCTTGTCATAGGAAAACCCTCCCCCTTCAGGGATTATTTCCGGATGTTCTACCAGCACCTGTTTATCTTCAATTATTGCATCCAGGGTTTCCAGATATCTTGCTGAAGTAAGGTGTGATACCATTCTTTTATCATTCACTTTCAAGGCATCAAAATAAGCCTTAAAATATTCAGCAGGGCTTGCGCAGATTAAGCCGAGTTTTTGTAACAAAAATTTCAATTGGGCCGGATTTCCCACTACTATCCCCTCTTCATTGGAATGATATGTTATCTTAAATTTGTTGGAGACCTCTTCAAGTTTTTTGTCTTTTTTAAGAAAATCTCTTTTGAAAAACATTGAAGTGGAAGGAGAATAGAAATACCGGTTAAAGGCATTCACTACCAGCTCCAGCACAGGTGCAAGCTTCTTCCGGGACAATTGGGTCCCCACACCCCTGTACTCAATATAGCCCTTCTCTGTTTTTATATGAACATCTTTCCCTGATTCATGCCTTATCACAGTCACAATAGCATTGCTGACCGCTTCTCTAAAATCATCTGAGCTGTTTTTAATAAATACCGGGTACACACGCTCCTTTCTTATTGTTTCTGCATCATCATCATAATCAACAATTTTCAAAATGGTGAGGGGAAGGTTTTTTGAATTATTGTTTGCCCCGGAGTGCTCAGCCAGTCTCTCTATAATATTACTATTTTCTTTACTCAGGAGCTTTATCCCTTTTGCAACTGCAAAACCGAAAAAGCTCCAATCCTCCTTGTAATCCCGGATAAACAACTCTTCAGGATTGTAACAGGAAATGAGCTTTTTCATCAATCCCTGGTAAAAAACGCTTTCATTGTCCACTGAAGATGCATCCTTCAGCCTGTCCATGACCAGTTCATCCAGTGGTGTCATCTTTCCAATAAACCTGTCCTCTGTATCCATCAAAGCGGCGCCCTGAAGAATTTTTGCGAGCTTCCGGGGAATGGTTAAACCCGCGCCGTATATTTTAAGGGCTACCAGCGCCGTTGTGGATCCGGCGTATATTATTCTCCTTGGAATTTTTTGTTTCAGGCACACATCTGAAGGATAATGATGGTCGATGATGGCCCTTGTATCGGGCTGCTGCGGCCCGATATTATGGTCCACCATGATCCACTCCGGCCTTCCTGTTGTGGAAGCGGTCCGGTATTCTTTATCCTCTGAAAAAATAAGGCAGCCGGAAAATTCATCTCCCAGAAGTTCATGAATTTCCTCAGGCAGAACAGCACCGGGCACCACTGGAATAAAAACGGATTCATCCTTATGCAGAAGGTGCTGGCGGTAACTTTCTGCCAGTGCGCTGACAACGGTATCTGTATCGGGATTATTATGGCCCATAACAAATACGATGCTTTTTTGATTTCTTACGGCTTCTTTTATTTTATCCTTCCTGTTCAATACAAATGTGGAAAAGGATTCATCACTTATGGAATCCGGCATCAGGCTGGAAAGCGACAGGGCTGTTTCCATGATCTTACCGGCCAATGATGCATCATTGCCTTTCAGAGCCAGTGACCAGAGTATTCCCAATACATCATATATATCCTCTTTCAGTACCTGGGAGGCAACATCCCTGGCTGAGTGCAATATTAATATTCTTCTGTTAATAAATGATAACAGATCGCAGTGCCACACTGGTATTTTCTCATACATGGTCTTATCTTCAAGGTCCCTGTAATAATTGAATAGCAGTGCCTTTGCCTCATCAAGTGTCTCTTCATCTAATGCTCCTTCCGGCTTGGCGCGCCTGACCTCCCTTATGGAAAGCCTGTGTGAGACGGCGTCTGCGGGAAAACCCAGGTCCAGGGATATTTTCCCTACTGAAGTGACAAATCCCCTGACAGCCATCAATAATCCATCCCTCCCGATGTCTGTGTGGGTATCCCAGTATTTGAATGTCTCATCATCAATATTCCGGGCAAACTTCACCTCCATGGGTAATCCGGTTTCCGGATCAACCTCACCGGGGTTAAACCAGCCGTATCTGCCCCGGGGAGTATGTACTGGAATTTTGTCCCCGGAAAAAACCAGGGCGCCCTCTGTCCGGGGATGGTGGATCATCTCCCTGTCATATAAAAATATAGTTGAAAGCATCTCTATGAATTGATCAGACTCCAGGGACGAGACCATATCCTCATCTCCTGCATCCATTGCATCTTTTCTAATCCTGAAAAATTCAGGGAGGCTCATGCCGGCAGAGCCCAGCCCTTCAAGTATCCTGAGAGAGTCCGATAACGTGGCGTTCACAAGCCACTTCTCAGGGCTGGCCTGGACCTTTATTCCAAGGTCATTGGCAATATTTAATACCCTTTCATCAACAGATAGCGGGTGCCGGTAGACAAACAGTCCCGTAGACCTTGAAAAGAAAAAATCCTCCACCACCTCGGTGAGGCGAAGACTGCCGTTAAAATCGTAATTAATTTCCAAAAATATTTTCCTTTTAAACCAGTGTTAAAATATCTTTTCTCAGTTCTTGATACGAAGTATGGTCTTTTAACCCAGAAAATTCAAGCCCGTTGTTTTTAAATACAGAAATTACCTTGAGGGAAGTATCGGTGAACTGGGAGGTTTTAACCTGGAAATAATCGGGTTTATCAGTAATCCTGGGACTGAATTCACTACCCTGGCAATTGAAGCATATTTTATGAAAATCCTGAAACAATTTACTGAAGGGCATGCCGCAATTATCACAGATAATCCTGTTAATAAATCTTTTCTCGATTACCCGGAAATCAAAATCCAGGTACATGATTTTCCCCCGGAAGCCGAATGACTTCAGGACATCCCTTGCCTGGTATTCAGTCCTGGGATACCCATCCAGCACTATAGGCCTGTTTTCTTTCAATAAGATATTTACTTCATTGAATATCCATTCCGTGACAATAGTATCGGGAAGAAGATATCCCTTTTTTCTCAAATTCTGCAGGGATTCACCGGCGTTTTTGATATTATTGCCGATGACGTCCTTTGCGGAAACAACCGTATAATCCAGTTCATTTTTCAATATTTGCCCGACAGTTGTTTTGCCGCTGCACATATTTCCATAGAGTATATATTCCAGTGCCATTTGAGTAAAATAAATAAAAAAATTTCCTGCGTCAAGTAAAAACAATACAATCTTGACAGGGGAATAATAAAAAGGTATAATCTACCCGTACTCATAAAAATATTTTAAACAGATAATGCCCTCACCCCCGGCCCCTCTCCCATTTTAAAAATTGGGAAAGGGAGAGGGGTGTGTGTTATAAATTTTACTCAAGGATATACCCGTGAATCATTGGCAGACAAAAATCCAGATTTATTTAAGAGGGATCGTAACTGGAATTTTCAGTCCTGAAAATATAAATGAAAAGACATTAATCTTCCCAGGAAAAGAGAACCTCACCCCCAAAAAAATTATTGAAATTGATAGTTTATCGGCCTTAACGGATTTAAAAGATCTCTTTAAGAATTACAAAGAACTATGTAATTCAACTATCAAAAAACCGGAAATAACCCACCCAATTTCAGGGGAGCGTCTTGTAGTACACCTCACTCCCCTAACCCTGGCCGGGGAGAGTACAATAGAAATACTAAATACTATCCTTAACGGATCGAATAGGTCAGACAAGATGTTATTTTATTCATTGTATGAATTATTTAAAGAAAAATTGACATCTGAAGATAATGATCTGGGGCCTGTATGGAAAAAAATTCCCTGTGACTGGTTAATTCCGGATCATTCAGTCTGGCATCATAATGCGCTGGCATCGGCGCTTTGTGCCTCAGGTAAGGAGCCGCATCTTTTATTTTTTTCCTTCGGTCCTATGAATTTTGTGAGCCCCTCTCTGACACTCAGAGAGTACTGGGCTGCATCACTTATGCTTTCCTATTTTTTATGGTCCGGAATGCGGGCAGTGTGTGATGAATTCGGGCCGGACCATATTCTCTACCCGGCAGTTTCCGGGCAGCCCCTGTTTCATCGCTGGCTTATCGGAAATGGAATGACCGAATTATCCCCTGAATTTGAAAAAAGTAAAATGGGAATACCCTCTTTTTCCAACAGCTTTGTAGCCGTGCTTCCCAAAAATTCTCTTAAATCAATGATTCAAAAAATAGAAAGTTCAATAATGGGAGACTGGAAAATCGTCTCGAATTCAGTCTTTGAAAAGCTCAGTGCAATAAAAATTAAGGGCAAAGGGATCAGCAAAGAGCTCTGGGACAGGGATATCAGTAACTACTGGGTATTCCGGAATGGCGCCTCGCCCTGGCTCAAAAGTTTCGATGATCCCCTGTTGAAAGAAACATCCTTAGACATTGCCGGCGCCAGGGAAACTGCCGCCCTTTTCAAGGAGATTAGCGGTAATTCTTCAATGCCGGGAGTCCTTTACCAGGCCTCCCATGAATTGAGCCAGAAGAGGAATCATGAACACAAAATGAGTTTAAGGGAAAGGGAAAAAAGCAAAGCTCCCTCAAACAGGTGCTCCCTTTGCGATAAAAATTCCATATCCTACCTCATGGAAGATCCCGTATTATCCAATGAATATCTAAAAAGTATTCAGGAAATTTCCGCTTCTGAATTGCTTGATTCAGAGAGGCTATGCCCAGTATGCATGACCAGGAGGTTTGCCTCCCATTTCCATCACGCTTTGCCTCAGCCCTTGAAAGAGATTTTTCAAAATACCGTTTATGCTGATTTCTTTGCTTCTGAAAAATCCCGGGAATACATAGCCATATTGAGCATGGACGGTGATGAAATGGGAAATCTGGTAAAGGGAAAAAATAAAAAATACGCAAGCTGGAAAGAGATCATGCATTCTACGGTGCCGGCAATTATTGCTGAACTGAATAGAAAAAATATACCGGGGCCGTGGGGAAACATGGAAAAAATATTAAACAAAAAACGGATGATTTTCCCCTCTGTCCACCAGTTCCTCAGTGAATCCCTGGCTGACTTCTCCCTGTACACCGTACCCTATGTCATAAAAAAGTATAAGGGCCGGATATTGTATGCCGGAGGCGATGATGTGATCGCTGCCCTGCCGGTTCATACAGCATTACAGGCAGCCCAGGAGATACGGGATTTTTACCGGACAGCTTTTGCGAAAATCAATAGTGACGGAACCATAGAACCATGCGTTTCTGAATATACACCCGCCAAAGGGGAAAGGCTTTTGACTCATCTTGGCAAAGCGGTTACCATGTCCGCTGCGGTGGTATTCGCAAAGCATGATGAACATGCAGGCGAATTATTGAGCTTTGCAAGAAAAATGGTTGATGACGAAGCAAAGGACAATGCAGGCCGCGATGCACTGGCTGTAGTTATTAAAGAAGGCGGTGGAATTAAGGCTAAAGTAACCGGCAAATGGGTGAACAGTGACGGCAGCAGGTTTATCAATGAATTGATTTCCGGGGCAAAAAATTCATCATTGAAAGATGAAAAAAATGACAGCAATGGTGTATCCAATGTAGAAAAAATAATGTGCTTTCTTGCGAAGTATATGGATAAGTAATGGTGCTTTAAAAAACCTGTTTACCTCTTTTTCATCTTTTTCAAATTCTCACCAACCCGGAATTTAATTATTTTTTTTATCAGTTTAATAGGCAACGGTTTCCCTATGGGAAATTGAACCGAGCCCTTTGCATGTTTATATTCTGACAGCTCGGATTCAAAGGCTTCAATGCCGCTTGCCATGGGATAGAAGCCGATATGCCCGGAAAAGGCCGCAAAATAAAGAAGCCTGCCATTGAGGAAGTAAGCCGGCATCTGGTAACTGATCTTTTCCTGGGCCTGGGGAGCCTGTTTCCTGATAACTTCCCTCAGCTCCTGCAGCATTTTATGGACAGGTTCGGGGAAGGAGCGGATGTATTCATCGATAGTTGCGAATTTTGGTTTAGTTTTGTCCATATATTTTCCTTATTTCTACTAAATTTTAAATGCCAATATTAAAGTATATCATTGTTTTATAACATGGCAAATATTTTTTTATTTAATCAAGTAATGCGGCTGAGATTCCGCGGTTAAACAATGCTTAGTAAAATGTACTTGTAGAAATAATTGTGCCAAAAAGTGTTACCTGTGTCCTTGTTCCACACTGTGTTATATGCCGTGGCAAAAATAGTCTAAGTACCCACTGCATTATTAAATCAACAGTCGTAGACAGGTGGAAATTATATAAATCGATCTACCGGAATATTGAATATTTTTGATAATAACTTAGCATTTTTTTTACTAATTGGTCTAATTCCTCTTTCCATATGTGAAATATTTTGTTTTGATATACCACCAAGTTTTATTCCTAATTCTTCTTGTGTCATTTTAAAATTTTCACGATAAATTTTCATGCATTTACCTGGAGTCATTTGAGAATTAATTTTTTTATACCATTCAGTTTTAAATATATCAACAAACCCATCATTGTCATCTTTAACAAATATAACTTTTTTTCCATAGATTTCCTTTAGTACAGTAAGTATTTTAGGATGAATCTCACCTTCTATATCAATTTTAATATGAGGCGTTTTCACGTGAGCCTGCATAATTTACCTCTATGATTATTGTATTCTTTTCATGTTTCCAGCAAGCAAGTCGTTAGAACCGTTGGAATCGTTTTTTCATTTAAAGGGCGGGCGGGGAAATTGAGAATTTTTATTTTTTTTATATCAATAAAAACAAATCATTTAAGGCTATTTAGTCAGATAAATAAACACACATTTCTTCAGGAGTATATTTAATTAATGGTTTTAACCAATAATTTATACTCCAAGGTCCATTATAAAGAATAAATATTTGAGAACAGTGAAAAAATATTTATTTATTTTTATTTCGTTTTTATATACAACGAATCGTTTATAATAATTTATTAATTCATACCGTCATCGAATAAATCTTTTAAGTGCTGTTTAACGTGGTTTATGGTAAGTTGTTCATTAAATTGAGATGAAACCATAACAAGTCTGTTTATTGAAGCAACAAGAGTTCGTATTGTTGATTTTATTCTACGTGCTATATAATTTAACGCTTCATCAGATATGAACAGGCTGCTTTTTTCTGCGTAATACTTTAATATAGCCTCTCTTGTTTCCAGATTTGGAGCTTGTATTTCAGTGATCAAACCCAATTCAAATTGTGATCTCAGTCGATCCATAAAGGTGAATAATTGTTGCGGTGGTTTATCGCTTGATATCACAATCTGTTTTTTACTTTCATAAAGGTTATTGAATATATGTAAGAAAGCATCTATAATCACTTCATTTTTTTCAATAAAATGAATGTCATCAATTAATAGGATATCAATATCTATACATTTAATTATAAAATTTTCCATGATACTAGACAATATCGATTGAATAAATTCATTATTAAATTGTTCTGTTGGAACATAAAGTACTTTTAAAAAAGTTTTTTCCTTTACAACAAAATAACCAATTGCCTGCATTAGATGTGTTTTTCCCAGACCTGGAGTTCCATATATAAAAAGTGGATTTAATTGAGATGCTGGAGCGTGAGCAACAGCTTTTGCAGCCGCATGAGGCAATTGATTATTTGGGCCAATGATAAAATTTTCAAAAGTATATTTTGGATTAAAAAAATGCTGGGTATTTATTGCATTTAAATTATCAATTTTTTTCATTTTCATTTTTCCATGAATTAATTTTTAAACTATAGGGTGGTATTTACATTATACATCATAACAATTTCTTCATACTAACCATGATTTTGAAGTTCAAGATATAGATGGTCTGCGGGGAATATATCTTTGAGGATCTTGACGCAAGCTTCAGCTTTCTTAAATTTTTTATTTATTATATTCTGTGATATTTCACTTTCTACTCCTGAAATAAGGCATATAAGTCCTTTATGATAAGCATCGAGAAGATCAATTTCAATATATGGATTGATCTTATTTAATTTCCAGCTGAGGGTTGATAGACTTGCAAGGTTTATAAAACCTTCTTCTGTGGCTGCTATAAGAAGAATTTTAAATATCTGATCATATTTATTACTCGGATTTAAAGCAGTAATATTAAATACCTGGCCTATGACCAGTTCAATTTTATTTTTTTGAGCAATGGTTACCAATTCTAATGCCACATGCATGTTAAAGCAGACAGTCAATACTAATGTTTTTGAATTATCAGCAATGCATTCATTAATAAAATCCTCACAGCTCATGATGCTATTGTAAAATGAATAGTATGAATAATTATGGAGATGGATAAATTTATTAAGCAGAGTATTATTGTTCGATGATGATTTTTTACTGTTTCTCGATGAATCCACTTCTCCGGGTTTCAAATCATCGGTATGAATTTCTCTATCAAACCTGTAAAGAAATTTTAATGATAAAAAAGGTGCAATTGCCTTAAGGAAGTTTAATAATAATTTTCGTCTCAATAATATTTTCATAGAAATACACTGGCCCATAAACTCTGAGATTGTTTAATTTGATGATATATATAATTATATTACTCAGATTTAGAATACCTTTTGAGACATTATAACCCATTTGACCTCACCCTCAGTCCCTCTCCTGGCAGGAGAGGGATGACTCTAACCAGTGAACAATCCG
>VFJS01000017.1 GCA_009885955.1 Spirochaetia bacterium
AAGAGCCGTATGAGGGAAAACCTCAAGTACGGTTCTGTGAGGGGCATGCGCTGCCTTACATATTAAATATATGGGGGTAGCGACATGTCTACTCGACAATACTTTCTGGTTTTTTTTCGATTTCCGGGATGAGTTTTTCTCATTTATTTGTGGACTTTCCTATATATTGCTATAATCTCATTAAGAAGGTTTTCAATTTCATTCTGTTCACGAATATAATTTTTAGCTTCGCTCCTCGGTTTCAACCCCACCCGTATTCCAAAGATTTTATCATCCCCGATGCGGAATACATCCTCATCTGTCTCGTCATCGCCGATGTAGAGCGCTTTTCTGTATTTTAAATGATTCATTATAATTAATAGAGCCTCCCCTTTATTGGGAGAATCCGGCGGTATAATATTTTCGACATACATGCCTGAAATCCTTCTGGGAACGGGAATTAACATATTAATGGCGGCGAGGATATTTTTGTGCGCTGAATCCTGGTCTGGAGCTTTTCGGTAATGGATGGAAAGTGTAGCACCTTTGTTTTCAATGACGATCCATCCGTTTTTGTCGCGCGGCAGAATTACTTGTAACTGATTCTCCCATTCAGTGCTCATACATACATAACTCTGCTCAATTTCATTGCGGCCAGGAAGTCCTTCTGCGCCGTGATTTCCAGCCAGAAATCCTGGATTGAATCCAATTTTGGCCAGCGCATCGGCCCTGGCCCGGCCGGTGATAATGGCAACAGCAGCCATCCGGTCGAGACGGATCAAATCAGATTTGATTTTGTGAGGAACCATGATCATGGAAGGATTGGCGACTATTGGTGCCAGGGTACCATCGATATCGAAGGCGAAGAGTGTTGTTCTGTCGATGAATTTACTGAGTACCTCCAGCCCGGTTTTGCCGAACAGGTAGACTGGGGATTTATTAATCGTCATAAATTGCGCCCAATTCGTGCAGTCAGTTTTTCACGCTGCCTGACCCTGGCCGCATCCAGAAGCATCCTGCCGGCCCAGCGGTATACGTTAAAATCGCGTACCATGGCGCGCATACTGCTCATTCGCTCCTTCTGCTCATTATCCGGCATCGTAAGGGCACTGTAGAGGGCATCGGCTGTCTGCTCAACATGGTAGGGATTCACAATCAGCGCTTCATGCAGTTCATGGGCTGCGCCGGTAAACTGGCTCAGTACAAGTACTCCCTGTTCGTCATCCCGTGCTGCCACAAATTCTTTTGCAACGAGATTCATCCCGTCATGGAGGCTGGTAACCATGCAGACATCGGCAGCCCGATAGTACCGGTTAATCTCATCAGGTTCATGATGTGCGGCCTTTAGGATGATTGCTTGATGTCCATTACTAGTGAAACGAATGTTGATGCGTTCCGCCATTGCATGTACCCTCGCCTGAAACCCCTGATATTCCTCCAGATCCGATCGGCTGGGGGCCGCGATCTGTACAAAGCTGAAGCGACCCACCAGTTCCGGATGGATTTCAAGCATTCTTTCCACTGCCATAAAGCGCTCGAGAATCCCTTTGGTATAGTCCATCCGGTCAACTCCAAGCCCCAGCATATGGTTTTTTGGAAGCCCCATGGAGGCCAAAATCTCGGTTCGATTTTGCAAAATCGGAATGGATGTGCTCTGCCAGGGAGGCGGCCATTGAATGGAGATAGGATAGTTTTCCACCATGGTAAGCTGGCCGCCGTGTGAAATGGTTGAGGATTCATGCTCGATCCTGGTTTCCATATAACGATCTATGGTCTCAAGAAAATTCTTGCAGTGAAAGGGGGTGTGAAAACCGAGAATTGTACTTCCCAATAACCCTCGCAGAATTTCCTCGCGCCAGGGGCAGATTCCGAAGGACTCCTGATTTGGCCATGGGATATGCCAGAAGGTTATAATTGTAGCCTTTGGAAGGGATTGCCGGATCATCCCTGGCAGCAGAGCAAAGTGGTAGTCCTGAACCAGCACTACGGGGTCATCGTTGTCAGCCTCCTTAATCACGGCATCGGCGAACCTCTGGTTAATCGCATGGTAATACTGCCAGTCGTTAGTCCGGAATATGGGCCTCACATGAGCAATATGGCACAGAGGCCACAGCCCTTCATTCGCGAAACCATAATAATAACCTTTTTCCTCTTCTTTTGTGAGCCATATGCGACGCAATGTGTATTCAGGATTTTTGGGCGGTACCGGAACCCGGCCATTCCGGTCTGCGGTTTCCCGATCGGCTGAGCCGCTTCCGTGTGCAATCCAGGTGCCGGAGCAGGCGCGCATTACAGGTTCCACGGCTGTGACAAGGCCGCTAGCCGGGCGGTTTATATCAATCAGTTTATGTTTTTTTACATGTATATAGGGTTCACGGTTAGAAACAACAATTATCCTTTCTCCGGCCAGATGGCTGTGCAAAAGCTTTCTAAGGGATTCGGGACTCCAAGTGATGGTAGCATCATCAGCAAACCGGCGCTCCGCGTCGATAGTCCGGAGTAGAGCACGCATATCACCGAGAAGGGGCTGAAGTTCCGGGCTTGTTGTCTGTTGATTGAACGGCCGGAGAATACCTTCTCCGCGGAGCATCGCCCTGACCCCTTCCAGCCAGCCCCGCCAGCTAAGGTGAGCTACAAACACGGTGATTATGGAAATAACTATTCCAAGGACTGCAAACAGGATTATCACGTACTTTCTGGTATCAGCGCTGCGAAGCGTAATAAAACTCATATCATGAACAAGAATCAGATAACCGCTTTTAATGCTTCCCTGCTCAATTTGATGAGTTGCAACATGAACCGTTAACTTAGAAAAATTATGGATAGAACTTGATTCCTTTTCACCGGACCTGGCTGGAGGGCATGTTATGGCTTTTGGGAAGGTTGATGTATTGTAGAGCAGTTTCCCATCGCTGTCGCAGTAGCCAACTGCGTGCAGGCGCTCATCTTTTATAACCCTGAGCAGCATGGAGTTTATTTTTCCGCGGTTTTTTTGTTCGAGAAGCTGGATTAAAGGCTCATCAAGGGTAGTGGCGATCAGCCGGGACCTGCTATCGAGGTCCCGTATGAACCAGCGGAGGGTAAGTTTGTCCACAAGCGGTACCAAGGCATATGCCAGAACCGTCAGGGCAACAGCAAGAGGTATGACAAAACGCAATGACAGGCGGAGAGACCGAAATGAAATCATATAAACTCCTTGAAATTAAAAGGCGCTGTCCCAGCGTTTACTGAGACGGATTGCTGCATTGATTAAACCAACCATACTGTAAGTTTGGACGAAATTGCCCCACTGCTCACCGGTCTGAACATTAATGTGCTCCGCGAGAAGTCCGTGCCGGTTTCTGCGGGCGAGCATATTTTCAAAAAGGGACCTGGCTTCATCGGTGCGGCCAAGTGCGGAAAGAGCGTATATGTACCAGAAGGTGCAAATAATAAAAGCATTTTCCGGTACGCCGAAATCATCCGCCTCTATATATCGAAAAATATAATCACCGTGCCTGAGCTCTCTCTCGATGGCCGCCACAGTAGAGGCAAAACGGGTATCATCAGCCGCAAGGAAACCGACATCGTGCATGAGCAGCATACTGGCATCCAGATTCACACCATCGAAGGCGCCAACAAACGCCTGTTTATTTTGATTCCAGGCCCTAAGACAGATTACAGCATGGATCTGTTCAGAATGAGAGCGCCAGTAAGCGGCACGCTCTATCAAACCAAGTCTTGCTGCTATTTTCGCAAGACGGTCGCAGGCCGCCCAGCACATAATGCTGGAAAAAGTATGCACCCGCTTCATACCGCGAAGTTCCCACGGCCCGGAATCGGGCCGGTCAAAAATTTTTACGGCCGTTGACCCAAGGGATTCAAGCCTGTAAAAAAGGGCAGCGTTCCCCCTTTGTATAAGCCGCTGGTCGAAAAAAACATGGGCCACCGCAAGGATAGCGGAGCCATATACATCGTGCTGAACCTGTTTGTAAGCCTGATTGCCGACCCGTACCGGCCCCATACCCCTGAAACCCGGAAGTGATTCGATATGCTGTTCCTCCAGGAGCGCCCGCCCGTCAATACCATAAACCGGCTGAAGCAATCCATCCTGTGTGCCGGCAACCACATTTACAAGATAACTGAGGTAACGCTCCATGGTATGCGTTGTACCGAGCCGGTTAAGGGCATTGACCACGAAATAAGCATCCCGCAGCCAGCAGTACCTGTAATCCCAGTTCCTCGATGAGTTTGGAACTTCCGGTATGGATGTAGTCATGGCCGCGACAATTGCGCCGGTATCATCAAATGTGTTGAGCTTCAGGGTAATGGCCGCGCGGATTACCGCATCCTGCCACTCATAGGGAATTCCAAGATCACGGACCCAATCGTTCCAGTAAGCCAGCGTTTCGTCAAAAAACCTTCGGGACAACTCCCCGATTGCCTCGGGTATTGTTTCATCTGGGCCTAATATGAGGGTTAAAGAGTCTTCCAGGAAAAAAGGGATCTCCTGTAATATGGTTGTTATGGAGGCATCGGTTGTAAGCCGTAAAATCCATTCAGGAGATATATAGCGTATATGATGGCTGCCGCATGTTGTACTGCACTGCTCCCGGCCGTAACCTGAAGCTGGCCGGATGCGCAGGATTATCCTTGGGCTCCCCTGGACGCGGCGGATCTGCCTGATAAGCATCATTGGAGTGAACATCCTGCCGTACTGGCGGAAACGGGGCGCGAAGTCGGTGATTTCGACGATCCCTTCATGGGCATCGGTCAGGCGCGTTACAATCACTGCGGTGTTGGGAATATATGACTGATCGGACGATACCTGATCTACAAGTTCAATAGTAAAAAAACCATATCCAACACCGGATTCATGTTCACGTAAAAGGGAGCAGAATGCCGGATCGCCGTCAAAGCGGGGGATGCAGCACCAGACGATCTCTCCCCGGGCATCAACAAGCGCGCTGATTTGACAATTGCCGATCAGGGCAAGGTCCAACGTGTTGGTCATAGGTTAATCTCCTTTATGAGCTGTGTAATATATATATACAAGAACTCTTTAACGGATTAGCATTATTCTAATGAAAATAAATGTTGTCAGATACTCAATAAAACCGTATGTGTTTACGGTTAAATGCGTTGTATTGGGCACTCCGGACTGGTATAATCAGGCCGACGAGATAAATTTTAATAAACTTTTATCATAAATGGGATTTTTTGTCAACAATGATATGCTGTGTGGTGATAATACATTTTTTATGAAAAAAAATGAAAAATAAAAAAATCATCATCCATTGATGTGGGGAAAGGGAGATGCATGGATGACCTTAAATATTGTTTATTATATTAACTCGTTAAATGATGATTTAACCGTAATGTTTGAAAAAGATTTGCTGGGTCTTCATAATATACAGTCCGCAAGGGTTAATTTATTTAATCTGGACGGAGAAATAAAAAATTTTTTCATTCAAAAGGATAATCAGAATATAAATCATTTAACGGCAAAAATAAGTGAATATAAAAAGGGTTATATTACTCAGATTTAGAATACCTTTTGAGACATTATAACCCATTTGACCTCACCCTCAGTCCCTCTCCTGGCAGGAGAGGGATGACTCTAACCAGTGAACAATCCG
>VFJS01000018.1 GCA_009885955.1 Spirochaetia bacterium
CAGGCCGGCGGAATGGGAGGAGCTGGTCTGGGATTGTGAATATTTATGAGGGCTGAAGGGAGTTCATTTTTTACCTTTAAAGGGTGGGCGGGGGGAGAGATTTATATTTAACGAAAATATATGAATAACGAATAAATTGAAATAATGATTGCTAATTTTTATTATTATACAAAAAATTCTATTCAGATGTAATGATAAATGATACCTTAATTCCGGCAGGGGTATTACATGTTAGGGGAAATTAAAACACCGTATAGACGAAATGGTGAAACATAAAATAACGGTTAATAGTAAAACTAATCTTTCCCCCAATATGGCCAGGCTACGGCCACAGTATCAAATCATTAATATTCAGGAGGCTAACCATGGGCAGGGATGACAGAAAAATTCAATTTACAAAAAATGTTAATTATTTTCAACCATCTCCGGAACTTAAAAAATTACAATCCCTTATGCCTATAACCGCAGACGATAGGGATAGAATTAAAAATGATATTGAAAAAACAAAAAAAATACGTGACCCTTTAAAAGTTTATTATAATAATAAAACAGATAAATTAATGATATTAGCCGGGTTAAACCGTTGGCTTATTGTAAAGGAATTAAAACTTGATATTAAAATACCTTATGATGTCTATGAAGGATTAACAGTTAAAGAAAAGGAAGAACTTGTCATTAATGATAATTTGAATCGAAGGCATTTAACCAGGGAGCAAAAACAAAATTTGATTAACTATTTTTTAAAAGCAGATCCGGAACAGTCAAATAAATCAATAGCAAAAAAAACAGGTTCGACAAAAGAGACGGTAAAATCACAAAGAGAAAAGCTTGAATCACGGGGCGAAATTCGCCCCCTGGAGATAGTCAAAGGCCAGGATGGAAAACAATACAAAAAACAGGTACTGAATAAAAAGAAAAGTACACAGGTAAAGACAGGGCCCGTCCAGGCCACCAAGCTGGAAGAGGGTGGGGATATTTTAGAAATAATGATTAACAAGCTGATCACCCACAAGGCTGTTGAATTGCTGGAACAATATAAAATGAGATATAAAAAGGATCCTGGCAGAGACGATATCTATGACAAAATGAAAACAATAAAAGACTTCAAGAAAATATTAGAAAAAGTTAAAGTGATAACTCCGATTCAGTTAAAAAAAATTATTAACATTAAAGTCTGATTTACTGGAAACAAAATATGCATCAGCTCATTTTTGAAACAAGAATATTGTAAATATATCTGTCAAAGTCGTAGATGTAATCAAAATATTTTATTTTGACATTAATTCGTCTTTGTTTTTTTAAATGAAGGCTGCAGATAAAATCATTGCCTTCCTGGCTTTTTAAATCAAAAATTTTATTATTATTATTCACAAGGCTTTTTATTAAATCACCTTTGAGACAATAAAAATACCGGAGAGTCAAAAATAACTGTTTATGGATTAGAAACAATTCGTCAAAGGGGATTTGTGAAATTGTTCCGTAAGTTTGTGTTTTTGAAAAAAGCCTTTTTAAAATATTATTAGCGTCGGATTTAAAAATTGAATATTTTGTGATGAGGCAAATATCAAAATCCTCGGGAAGAAAGGAATAACCGGATTTATCATTTTCAACATGTTTAACATAATCAATATTCATAAAGCTCTCCTTAAAAATTATTTACTGCCCGAAGGCCAAATTTTATTTATGCAATTCAAATTCTACGGACCTATGCCCGAACTTTAAATATTTATAATGTGTGAAAAACGGCTTTTAAAAAATTGCCCGAAAAAAATGCTCCCGAAAGCGGGGCACCCCCGGGCGTGGGTTCGGCAAAATTATTTTAGCCGCTACAAAAACCGCCAGAGAGCTTAAGAAACAGAAAAGCTCAAAAGCCGGGATTTAAGACAGAACCAATACGGCCAACAACCCCTTTAGGGTGAACGAAAACACTAAAAGGTTTAAAACAATTATTCATGCCAAAAACCTGCTGTGCTCCTGGACATAGCGGTCCGTATTGTAGACTTTTATATTGAAAAACCAGCGTTTCTCGCACAAAGGGTCCTTGAACAGTTTCAGCTGCCTGTCCTTCTTTATCCGCACGGGAATGAACCAACACTCTTCTTTTCGAACCTGCTGCACCGTTGGTTGAGCCTGACTGGCTTGATAAGCCCTGTCCCCTTTAACCCCGCTCAACACGTTGGAACGATAGGAATTTGGAGCATTGAGCCTCAGCACCCACTCCCCCTTGTAACGGGAGGGCAGGGGTGAGGATATCCCGTGTAAATTAAAAAGCTCGGCGCGAAACCGCAGGACTTCCTCGTACGGGCCGGAGAAGTCTTCTATGAAATTGTATTGCTTGATAAAAAGGTCGCCTTTATGATTGCGGGACGTGGCGAACTGGATGCGGCGAACCGTGCAACCACAATAGGAGGCAATATTTTTATTCGAACGGAACTTGTTCCCGGATAGGAGAGTTCCGACGCAGAAATCTGAAAAGCGTTGTTTGGACGATAGTATTGTAGGGTCAGGGAGGTCGTACCATCCGTTACGGGCTTTCTTATCGTACTTTAAAAAGAGACCGCGTTCGGAATTAGCCCGGAAGCGGCCGTCAAGAAGTACCGTGAACAGGATGGAGCCCCCAAGGAGCGCGGAGAGGCGCTTTATGCGCCGGCGGCGGTCATTGCCTGGCCGGTGATGGAGCGATTCGTAACCATATTCGGTATGCAGGAGATCACAGAGCTCATCAAGGGAGAATATCCCTGAGCGTTTAGAAAAGTGATGGCGGGCAATGACGTAATAACGGTAGTCATCGAACTGCCCGCCCATCTGCTTCATGAGCCTGATTATGCCCCTGCTTACCCGGATCACCGACAATACCCTGGTGATGCTACAGCGATATAAGAGACAGAGAACCGATGAAAGGCAGTGACTCCGTTTTTAACGGATCCAATGAACCTGGGTGATTATAATTTGAGTGGGATAATGGAAAATTATCAAAATTTTTCATAAAAAAAACACCTTTTCCTATAAATTTTAGAAAATCAGGTGTTTTCGAATTGACAAAATTGTGACTGCAATAGTATATTCGTTCTATTGAACTATTAGATGTCAATTCGGGTTAACACCCCGAACCCAAGCCTGAAGTTGCCGCTTCAGGCTTTGTTGTTTTAGTTTTAGTTAAAAATCTAAACTCACGTCATACTTGTTAACCTTCATAAAAATAGCCCCAAATGGGCAAAAATACATAAAAATGACCCTATAAAACCCTGAAAAATTAGTCAATTACTTTTTTATGTCACATTACGACCATTTTTTGAAGCTTAACTTTCACCACCCTACTATATGAATGTACTGAGAAGCCAAAATCAGCAAAAAAAATTTAGTATTTCTGAAAAAAGTTGAGACTGAATTTTCAGAAGGCCTCTATTGTTAATACGATTGGGGGAGGAGGGAATTGAAAAAATTTTTGTAAAAAATGAAAAAAATGAAAAAAGTTCCCGGGGCAAGGAATGATACATCTCTCGGCGTATTACCGACGTTAAGTATAATAATGTGTTTTAAACAGCATTAGTGACAAAGTTTTTATCTGATTCCACTTTATCGGAGGAAAATAATGTAGAGCGGAGGAGGGTTGCCAAGGAAGAATTATATTCAAGCTAACTTGATTTGAATTAATTCTCTAGCAATTTCTACCCCCACGGTTCACTTAAGATATCAACTATATTCTTTCGTGACAGAACTTCAGCACACAGCTCCCATTTATTGGATTCAGGGTCAAAAGATGTGCGATATTTTACCGAGAATGCATTTTGTGCGTTATCCCGTTCATGGATGTAGCTGTCTACCCTGTCCCTCATATTCTCCTCATCTTCAATCCAATCATCTTCAATTGTATCCGGAAGGCTTCCAAAAATATCATAGGTGTCCTGGAGCCGTTCCGAAAGTACGCTATAAACTTTTTCATCCTGGGTTTCATGGTACACAAGATTGAGCATATCAACATACTTCCTTACCTGGCCGATGCGCTTAATACGTCCGAGGCGTTGCTCAAGCCGGGAGGGGTTCCAGGGTAGATCGATATTGATAAGGGTGCCAAGTGCCTGAAGGTTGAGCCCTTCACAGGCGGCATCGGTAGCCACCACAAGGCGGATTTCATGAGTTCTAACAGCCGCTTTTATGACTTCACGCTCAACAGTATTGAATTGCTCATTTCGGTACATACCACTTTTGCCAGCGCCCGCATATACCGCTACAACTTCATTTTTAAGTGATTTGGCCAGTTCACCTGCTATCCATTCCGCGGTATCATAGTATTGACTGAAAATGATACAGCCATGTTCAAGCCAGGTCTTTCCATCGGAGCGAAATTCATTCAAAAACCATTTTACCGTATCAAGCTTTGAATCCGTTGCTTCCGGTCTAGATAACTGATTTTCAATTTCCCTGAGACAGGCAACCTCTTCCGGCGTCATTTGTGATAAAATATGTTCAACAGAATCGACTGTATCTTCATCTTCATTGGAGATGGTATGCTTCAACATTCGCCGGGCCGTCTTCAAACCGGAGGCAAAACTGGAACAGATGCGCTGGAGCATCAGGGTTTTCATAAATCCTGCCGAAGGAGTGCGTTGATGTAAAAGGCGGGAGAATTCCTCTGCTTTCTTATAAGCCACCTCAAAGGGTGTGTTCGTTCTGATACCGAGATTGACAAACCGTGACTGATAGAGCGCCTGCTTTCCTTGAATGGGGTGGGTGTTGACCCCCACACGCTCCAGAAGCCCATCATCCTCGAGTTGTTTTCGCTTGCGGAGCACCACATGACGAAGCACCGGATTATATTGCCGGAAGAACCCATCATTCAAACATTCTGATAGCCACAAATCCTTTACAAGATATTCCAGGTCGTCATAATTATGGCCGCAGTAAAAGTCGGCAGGACTAATACTCAAATTATCACGAATACGGGAAATTACATCATGTTCATTCGCGGGAGGGAGGGGATTACGCAGCAACTCCCACACTTCGCTTGTAGTAGCGGGTTGTTCATTCCCGGTTACAATCTGGATTGCACGTTCAAAGTCCCGCCACGGAGACAGTTCATCCCCCATAACGAAATCAGCTCCACTGCTTAATATTTCAAGGAGATTCCAGAGTTCCCTGACATTCGTCTGTATTGGCGTTGCGGTACCAAGGATCAGGTGTTGTGTCCGCTTCGCTATCTGCATCATAAAGGCAAGAAGGTTGTTGGGCACTGCGGCTTTTTCACCCAGACCGCCCCTGGCCCGTGCTTTATGGGCTTCATCGAGAATCACTGTACCATATTTATTTTTCAGGAGCAATCCTGCCTCCCTGATAAAGTCGTTATTCTCCCGCTGGTGCATGACAAGGCCTGTGGAAACAATGGCAATACGATAGGGGCATTTTTTTATTGATGCTGAATCACCGCGGGGAGAAAGTATCTGACCTTCCACTCCAAGCCACACTTTCTTTTGTGAAGACCAGACCGATGAAGGAATACCCAGCTTGTCCATCATTTCAATCTGCCACTGAATTGTAAGGGTTGAAGGAACTAAAATCAGAACGGGGCCATCGTCAAGCAGGGCGCTCACCAGGGCGCTGGTTGCCATGGAGAGGGTCTTTCCGACACCGACTTCATCGGCAAGAAGCAGGCGGGCTTTTCCGTAAATTTCGCGATGTTCCAGAAACATGGTAACAAAAGAACGCTGCCAGGGTTGTAACTGTTCACCGCCGCGATAGATGGGAGCCTCCGCCATGGCAGCACCGGGGACATCGGCCGGTTTCAGGACGTCAACGGTAACTTCACGTCGATTGGCAACACGGGAGATCTCAGCTAATATGGTATCGGGAAGCGGCACGCCTTCTTTCCAGAGCGCCCAAAATTCCTCTTCCACCCAGTCGGCGCTCGCATTATCATCGTCCTGCCACACCAGCTCGTAGTTGTGGACAAAGGCGCTTTTAGACTCGTTGACCGAACCGATAAATGCTTTACGGCTACCATCGGGATAATAAATTGAACCAGCTTTCCCGTGCAGAAAGAGCCGTTCTTTGGGAACGACCCTAATTTCCACATTACCCGCATGTAACAGTCTGTCGAGAATCTGATAGCGGTCTTTTTTAAGCAGTGCTTCGGCCTCGACATCGACTTCGTTCCAACGTTCCTTGAGGGCAGTATTACGACCAGTGGCAACCTGAAAATCCACCAAATCGAGTTCGGAATTGCAGATAATTTTTACTTCGGGTATCTGGGCAATTTGTTCACCAACCAGCTCAAATATGGAACTGCGGAAGTAACCCGCGATGCGGAAATACTTTGTGGCACCTTGAAGGGATTTTGCCAGAAATTCAGTATCAAGCGGTTCAGTGCGGGAAGAAAATCGACGGATTGTCATGATAATACCCTCTGATTCCGAAGAGCTTCCGCCAGTACCCGTGCTGAGCTTGCCTCGAGGTCGGGACGGAAGGTCTTGGTCGGTTTCAAGCTTTCCCGTTTTTCAGCAAGGTAATCGGCCATTTTTATGATGATCGGTTTTACCTGCAAATAGTTCGCGCAATTCTGCATCAAGTGTAGAAGAACATCATCCACTTCTATCTCTTTGGTCACTTCATACAGGGCATAGAGAAGCGCCCGCAGCGGAACCGAAGCGATTTCGGCATCACCTGTCATGAGCGAGCTTTTAAACTCGGAGGAGAGTTTAAGACGCGCGGCATTGGCCTTGGATTTGTCGCTCATGAGCTGGTCAAAGTGATGCACCTTGAAGGCTTTAGCGAAGTTTTGATAGTTGTCGAGGGCTTTTATACCCTGGTGTTCCATCTCGGCCATTTTAAGGTAGAATCGTTCTACTGCGGCAAGCTTTTGCCACTCGCTTTTATCGAAGCCGGCAGGTACCAGAAACTGCACTGCGGTTTGTACGGCAAAGTCGATGAGCTCTTCGACAAAAGTCTTTCTTCCCGGAACGCGGGGAGCCTCGGACTCGGTGACCATGTCCTTACCGTCGATTTTTGAATAGGCGGTGAGCACCTTGAGTGCGGCGGCATATCCGGCCATTTGTAAGTCGGCATCGGTGTATAATCCTTCCGAGCGCTGTTCCCTGACGGTTTTATCAAGGCCAACCAGTGACTCTACCTGTTCTTTGACCGCCGCTTCGATTTCCCAGCCCAGGTCGTCGCGGAATGTTTCGAGTTGTTTTGTGCGCTTGCGGAGGACCAGCATTACCGTGCCGGTGATATTTGCACCCTGACGCAGGGCGCTGTCGGTTTCGGTGACCACGTACCATGCGGCAGTGACCTGCAGGCCGCTTGCCCAAATTATATTTGTCATATCGGCCCAGATGGAACCGCTTTGGTGGGTGAACATGAGCACCTGAATGCCGTTGTCCGGCATTTTTTCTGCCATTTTACGGTAGGCGGCAATCATGCCGCGGCGGAAGCCTTCGTCTTCGCCTTTGATGGCGAGGGTGCGGCGGCTGTCCCATGTCCAGTGGGCGAACTCCGGCGGAGGATTTTTGCGGAGCCAGGCGATGAAGAACTCGGTGATTTCTTCGTATTTAACGGCATCGCCGTAGGGAGGGTCGGTGATGTAGATGTCGTTGGAGGTGGTGAGTTCATAGGCGGGGTGGGAAGAGATAGTATTTTTCCGAATGAATGGAAAAGATTTAAAATCAGCAAGAAGAAGGTTGCAGGTAAATACAGCACTCCTTGCCCCGTAGTTAAAAACAGTATTCAGAGCCTGATTGTCAAATACTCCCTGAATTTTATCTGAACCAGCTGCGTTATCCCACCTACTGAGACGACAACTTTGATTAATTGCTCGGGAGAAACCAAATTTCAAAATCGCTGGAGAATATCGATTTATGATAGAAGCATTCATTAGTTGTCTCGCATTAAACAGATGATGCCAATGAGTCCATCCTCGTTCACGTATTGGCTGGTCAGTATTATACCCCGTTTCAATCACCATATCCGGCACATACCCTTTTTTCTGCCACTCTGTAAGGTGAGAGCCAACATATTCGATCACCTTCTGTTCACGCAACAAATCATCAGCAGTCACCGTACGAAACTGGTATTCATCTCCTTTGCCCGAAGGTTTTTTGCGCATCCACTGCACGCAGTAGAGTCGTTCCTGATAAATATCATCGGGACGGGGGATAAAATCTGATTTTTCCCACAGACGCAGGCGGTTTTGATTCTCTTTGCCGTCTTTGTAATCACCGCGAAGAGTGCTAATTTTTGTGCGATACACAATAACACCATCAGGCGAGTGTACCAGCTCTCCTTGTTGTATAGTTCCGACTTTTGCGGCTTCCACTTCCTCTTCAGTTTTTACATAAACAATATTAATGGCATACCGCTTTTCTTTTATCAACGGTATTAATTTAGCTACAACTCGATTCGTGGTACTGATGACTCTTGAAGGCAACAAAGGAACTGTCCACCCAGACTCAGGACAAATTGTTTCAACGCAATACAAATATGCTTTCCCTCTCCATTCCTTATCGGATTTACATAGTGATGATGTTTCACATTCCACACCCAAACCATCAACTTCCATTTGGACTTTGGTGGCCAGTACCTTCTGGGCTTTTTCTATTTCTTTCCGTTTTTCAGGAGCTGCCCCAATTATATTGAAGGCACCCCAGGTGAGCATACAGGCAATCGGGTTCAAGTCACTCGCATAAACATCACAGCCAAGCCTCGCTGCTTCAAAAGGAATCTGACCACTTCCACAAAAAACATCTCCAACCTTCGGCCTATGGCCAAAGCGGGCAATCCCTATCTGTTCCACCAACTCAGGAAAACTATTTGCGTTTGTGCCCAAATGCGCATTGACATTATCCCAGATATTTTCAAACAGGCCATCGCCGCATTCTTCCGGTCTACTTGCCGCATACACCCATTCCTTATATGATGCTACCTCTGCAACCTCTTTCTCCTGTGCCAATATAAAACGGCTTGCCTTATCATTTTTTTCAGCAAGGCGATACCGAAGCGATTCTTTATCCATCCCCATCAGCATTTCAAATATTTCAAGATCACGCAGCGGATTATCGGTTGCCGGTAAAAGAGAACCGAGAATACAGGCTTTATTTAATATAAGAGGTTTGCGGCCTTTCCAATAACTGCCCAGAGCAGTGAGTGTTTTGCCAGCACCGGCCATCTGTTCCTTAAAACTCTCCGCAGAGATTTTTTGCACCGGGAAGAGGTGTTCGATGAGAGAAGGGTGGTCTTTCCATTCAAATGGTTTAAGCATATGCTACTCCTGTGCAGTCTCTTCTTCATTTTCATTGTCGGTTACGGTAAGTAGCCCAGGCGCCCTGGCGTCAATCGGCTGTGGAACAATATAACCAGACAACGCAGAGGCGATTTTTTCGCATCGGGCATTGAAAAAGGTATCGTAATCATTGGTATCAATGCCCATTCCCTTGTAATCAATAAAATGAGTGGCAAGACATTCTTTCATGCTGATGTTCTTTTTTGCTAAATCGCTGATGTAATCAGAGGGGAGTTTCGCGCGGATTGTGTTTTTATTCACATTGGCGCCTATTAAAGTAATATTGCCGATATGGTTTGCTTCAAGACCCGATGAGATGGTTTTCCCAAACTGAGCTGTTGGAAAAAAGTGATGATAATTTCGGCTGTTCTTCTGCTTCATCAGTGCGTTGTCAAGAATCACCCTCCCGCCGGTTTCAAAGCAGAGTGGCTGGGCATTAGCAAGCACACAGAGCAAGGTTTTAATGTAGGCTTTTCCCGCTCTAAAAAAGCCGTTCCGCTTGATAAAATCGGCACTGGTGTCGACGCCGTATTCATACTGGTACAGTTTGTCCTGTTGTATGGATTCAATAATTTTCAGGTCGTGATCGATCTTGGTTTCGGCCGCGCTGGAATAACGTTCGGACAGGCCAACTCGATAAAAGAAATCAATAAGCCTTTTTTTTGTATCTCCCGTGGGGTTATTCTTTGCCAGATAAAAATAATAAGAAAGAGGGATCAATGACCTTTGATACGGCAAGAGTGAACGAACCGAGATGCCAAGATCTGATCTGCAAAAATCGATGGCGAGCTTGATGGCGGTCGCCGCCTGTTCCCAGGTATCAATGAATTTCTGTTTATTCATTGATAGAACTTCCCTGGCCCTGATACTTTGTATAGCAATCGCAGCAGTATTTTGCATAAGAATCGTATGATCAATTGTACCGAAACCGTTAGTATCGATGGCGATATTAAGACCTTCGACCTTTTCATTTAGGTCAAAACCTTGTTTTTCATCCCAGGTTTTTGCTACCATGATTTCATACAGCGTCAATCGTCTGCCGCCGGTATTCAGCCGGGTGAAAATTTCAGTGGCTACTGCAAGTGGGGCATCAAGAATTTCTACATAGGGGAACGGGTATGTTGAAAGACTTTTCTGATATTTATCCATTCTATCAAGCTGTTCATCGGTAAATCCGGCCTTCATCAGTTCCCGTGAAGTCTTTGTACGAAGATAACAAAATGGCATAGTTTTATGGCCGGAAGGTATTTCTTCACCAGTAGGACAAACTAGGGCATCGTCGCTTTCAGGATCTGCATCCATGTCAAGGATAATCGTTGAAAAATCTTCATTGGTATTTATGGTAAGGCCTTCAAGCGCAGCGAAGAGGCTGGTAATCCGCTGTTGTCCGTCAAGAACCTGAAGCACATAATCGCCGTCCGGCGGTGTTGGAAGATTAAGACCTCCGATATCTTTTATGGCGCGCAAACGCTCTTTTGTTTTCCACAAAATAAATGTCCCAATGGGATAGCCTTTCAGGATACTGTCGAGGAGCCGTGCGGAGCGTGACCGCTCCCAGACGAAATCTCGCTGAAATTGTGGAATTTTAATGGTTCCGTTTTTGATCGACAAAAGTATTTGATCGTATGGCATGTATGTTGGTTTTGGTTGCTGCATTGTTAACTCCTCGATATGTGTTTAACTTATTGCTTGAAACTCTCTGCAGATATATTCTGCATTAAAAGAAATATATATTGAGCGAAGGCCTGTCTTTCCATTCAAATGGTTTAATCAAGGGGAACCTTCCTTGTCGTTACATATTTCTGTTTGGGGCTGTTGGGTTTGCCGGGGATGGTTGGTTGCAAGAGTCCGGCATCCAGCAATGGCTTGATGATGGAACTCCTCACATATTCTCTATCCTTAAGACCGAGGTGTTCCTGCAGTTCATCCCTTGTTCGCGGTATAGCGCAAAAAACCAGCAAATTCTTGATCCTCTCATCGGCAAGGTCAGCTTGCTGGGTAGCTTGCTGGGTAGCTTGCGGGGTGACTTGCTGGGTAGCTTCCTCAGTAAGATGAACAATCACCCTAAAAATATCCTCTTCGAACATCTCGGGCAGCGAGCGGGAAAAAACAGCGGTATATTTAAACAGATTACGCACACCCGAGCCCAGTTCATCGGCCAGACCTATCTCTTTAAAAATACGGGCTATAACCGGGTTTTTAGGATTGGGGGTGAAGTTTTCCGGATCTATAAGACCATGAGCCAAGGCGCGATTTCCATTTTCAGCGACAATTCTTTCTTTCTCAATGATTATCTTTGCGGGAAAGGATTTCACATACTCACGGTGAATTAAAATATTTGACGCTATCTCCCGCATTATCTTGTCGCGCACGCTGATCCGCTGTGTCCCCTCAAGGTAAAAAGGGTCCGGCAGGTGCTTCTGGCCAAAGGCGATAATCCGGTCATAGCTTTCAATCAGGTTCGTGTCTACAAAATCTCTGTCATCATAACGATCCAGATTTTCCCTGCGGAGAATCAGGTCTGTCCGGTGGTAGGGGAGCACGGAAAGAATGGTGGTATCTTTTCCGAACATCAGAATTCCCGCCAGGGTGAATCCCTCTTTACCGGTCTGGAAGTCGTGGAGAAAAACCCTTGCGCTCTTCAGCAATTCCACATCATTCATTGATTGCCATGGATGATTGGCCGTCTGGAAACCCGCCATGCGTCTGGCCCGGTCTATCATGTCGGTCCGTAAATCGGCCATTTCACAAAAGGGGTACACCTTGTTCTCGGTATACACACCCTGTTTATTGATATAGAGATTGGCGATCAACGAGTCTTTGCCGGTAATATCCAGATCGGCGTCATGATTTCGATCGAAGATTTTCCCGTTTACGGTATGAACCTGGGAACTCTGCGGTACAAAAATATACAGAATATGTTTGCCGTCGATGAGAACCTGGTTAATGGAGAGATAGACCGAAGGAGTGATCTTCAAGGGGTTATTAACGGCGGTAATAAAATTTTTTTTTATCTGGTCAATGGCTCCGGCATCGACGCCGGAGATACCGCCGTTATCATCAACCCCGAGTAAAATCTCTCCGCCGTAGCGGTTTAAGAATGCGCCTACGGTTTCGTACACATTTTTATTTATCGCCTTTTGGCACTCCTTAAACTCTACCCGAAGGCCTTCGCCTTCTTTGAGTAAAGCCCGTATCCGTTTTTCCAGCATGGTCATTCATCTCCTTTAACAGAATCAAAAAGACTCATGCCTTCCTGCTCTTCGCGTTTTCGAAGCTTAGGATTAAACCGTGATCTCACCTTAATGCTTTCTCCGTCGGAGAGGGCACAGTAAAGGGCCTTTCTCCATCCGCGATCTTTTTGGTCCGCCATACCGGCTTCGGACGCGGTTTTCGAGTAGAGCCACCAGCGTTCTTCCGGGCGCAGGGCCAGCCATTTCTGGCAGATAACCCCGCATTCTTCCTGTGTCGCGTGCTCGGCCGCCCAGGCCAGAACACAGAGCTCCCGCCCGAGGAACCTGTCAAGTTTAACCGTGCCGGTAGACCAGGTGCCGGTACTCTGCTTCTTTGCCTTCAAGCGTTCATTAAAATCCCTGCGGGCTTCATCCCGGATTTTCGTCCATAATTCCCGCGCGAGAATAACCCGCCTTTCAGTGGTTTCCCGCCTTGTTTCGTCACCATCGAAGCCATAATCTTCATAGATGCTTACCGCAGCCTTCGGTTCCGCCGGTATATCCGCATAAAAGTGATGCGCCCCGAAGTCTTTGGGAGCGCCGAAATCGGTGGTGTTGCTCATTCCTGAATCACCTCGCCGTTTTTAAGCTCGATACCAAGGGCTTTGGCGAACTGTTCCAGATCAAAACCCGTGGGTGTATAGGCTTTTTTAAAGGACAGAATGACCGGCGCATCAGGAGGCAGAATAGTCTGCAGATGGATTAATGCGGTTTCAATAAATTCCGCCTTTATCTGCATTTCACCTAAAGAAAGATGGATAACCTTTGGCGAGGAGCCTATCTGGAGCGTCACCTGCTCAAAGGTTATCCCCTTTTCTTTCGCCATTTTAAGACCTTCATGGGTCTTCGCTGAGTTATCCAACCGCTTGGGAGTGGTGCTGTATATTTGAGCCGGTTTATCTTTTTTGATTTCGATTTCCTGCTTACCCTTTGCGGCAAACTGGAAGGTACGCTTCTCTTCGATACCGTCACATTCGGCAAACACATAGACCGCTTGAGCGCTGTCGTTCATAACCAGCGGCTTTGTATAATCAATCCCGTTTCTGGCCTCTGAACCGTCCAGGGTATAGCGTATCGTCCCACGGGGAGCTACAAGTAGCTCAAGTTTACGCGAATTTTCATCGAACTTATTGCGGATAGTCAGATGATTGGTCCAGGTAACAGGAACTCCCGTCTGATTTTTGCCGGAAGGGTCAACAGCAAGAAACTGTACCCTGAGTGCCTTTGTAGACAGAACATTCTCGGATAGGACCGGACTGTTGGCGCTCACCGCTCCATCCTCCTGATAATGGATACGGGGAGCATTGCCGGAATTGACCGCATCAATTTTTAGTCTCACTGTCCCGGTGTCATCGGGAGAACTCTCCTCGATGAATACCACCTCAGTCGTCTTTGGCCTGGGCTTTTTGGTTATGTACCCATTACCCAGATCCTCCCATATACCCCGCTGGCAGGCTTCCTGTATAAGGAGGTCGAAGCCCTTTACCGGCAGCCATGGCATCTGTGTTTTCTGCCGCAGCTTATCCACCAGATCGGTTTTGCGAGCATCATCGCTGCTGCCGAACAAAAGCTGTTCGGCACGGGCTCGAAGCGTATCGAAGTTGACCGAGACCTGGGTGTAGAGTTTAATGGGATCAGAGATAAGAGTTTTTATGACCTGCTTTTCACCGTTATAGGTTTCGTTTGATGGATATGTGCTGTCGAGCGCTTTGGCACGGAGAATATCTTCATTCTGTTGCGCCCCGGGAAACAGCAGTTTATCAAAGACATTCAGGACAGTAGACTGGAAGTCCTGTTCGTACTGGGCTTTTCTTTCATCAAGTTCTTTACGCTGAGGATGGGATGCTGCCAGTTCGTTGTCGGCCTTGGTTACCGCATAGAAATGCCGGGCCGACTTTTCCAGATTTGCCATCAAAGATTTTTCACCTGTTAATACCAGAAGGTTGTTTTTATTTGGGATACTGGAGTAAAATTGTTTTACGACTTCAGGCGGCACCTTCCCATCCGGACTGATAATGAGCATGGCCCGGGATGTTTTGAGGGCGGCCGCGGCCTCATCCATCTCAGGAAGCGGCAGAACTTTTTCGTAGGCTTCCTTTGTGGTAGGCGAGTACATCTCTACAAGACGATGCCGTATCAGTTCGTCAACTCTGTTCTGTGGAGCCTTTTCGGCATATCCCTGGAGTTTTTTTGTCAGATTTTCCTGATGGTCGAAGTAGCACCTGCCTTCCTGTGTCTGGTGCAGATACCAGGCGGTTTTATCAAGCTCGAGGAAAGCTTTTTTAAATTCGCTGGCCTGATTGTTCGGGTCTATGAGACACTCAAGCATTTCACTTTCTAAAAGTCCCTTAACTGAATTTATCGCCGTTGAAAGACTCGCTGTAAAAAGAAGAGCGCCGACCTGTTTCGCATACTGGTTGCCACTGGCGATATCGATAATCTGGGCATGGGCGCTCTGGGACGAATCCCAAAGATCCTTCGCGATGACATCCCTCATTTCCGAAATATCCGCCAATTTTTCCCGAACTTCCTGTATTGAGAGGTCAAAGTGCTGGGCTCCGATAAGATAAATATCATCATTGCTCTGCCACACTGACTTTAAAAGACGGGAAACAAGCTCCATGAGGCCCCGGGTCTGCTTGAATTTTTCGTTCTCCTTGAAGAGCGCAACAATGCTTTTGAAACTCGGATGGAAGGGATATGTCATTTCAATTTCATTGGCAAGCGACTCTGCGCTTCTATCAACCGATTTTGCTTTCGCCGCTTCGGATAACCGGTTTGCGTAAACTGACGAAATATCTGCGATTTCACTTTTATCAGGCAGGGACACAAATAATCTTTTCCGGAGGATTTCATAAATTTCGTTTGATTCGAGATTGACGGGGGTAATGCTTATCTCCGCACGACCCAGTTCCTGAGTGGCGTCATCAAGCGCCTTCTGAATCAATTTACCGCCGGTATCGTAAGCAGCTTCAAGGTCAGAGACGACAATACATACATTCTTTTTTTTGGAAGCGGCCGTGAGCATATTGGAAAATGCCCTGGTGATGACATCGGCAATCGTTCCCTGTCCCAGAACTTGCGTACTGTAATAATGAAAATACGGGGGCATTTCATCCAGAAGAATTAGAACCGGTTCTTCTCCATCAAACAGTTTCAGCCAGGCACCTTCATCCGGAGCTTTCGCGCCGGATTCCCAATACTCTTTGAATAATGATTCCTTACCTAACTGCCGGGCTATTTCCCCCCATAAATAGGTTTGAGGATTGTTACGTCCATTGAAAGCGGCAAGCTTCGCACTTGCAAACGCCCCTTGATTGGGTATTTCACCAATTTTCTGATTCCTTAACTTTGCATCTTTCGCCAGGAGACCGAAGCCAACCATCAGGTGAGTTTTACCGCCACCCATCGCCTGTTTGAGATGAAAAACCGTATCGTTTGATTTGCCGGCAAGACGAGTCATCCCCTTTGTAAGCAGTATTCTCATACCGTCGGTAATAAAAGTCTTTCCAAAATATTCGTTGCCGTCTGTATCGTGAATAATCTGGTCTAATTGTTCAATCTGGTCACCGACATTGATTTCCAGAGCGTTGGGCTGGAGCTTGCAGGCATTACGAATTGTTTTCATTTGTATCTCCTCTAAATGTCTCATGGTTTCTTTTTATCTGCACCCAGCCACGAAAGGCGGGAGTATTGGGGGCAGGGTTAAGAAATTGTTTTAAACACATCATTTATTTTTCACCATAAGACTGGCACGGTTTTTCATACAATGTTCCCGTTGTTTGCGACGCCGCCGCAGGCGGTATGTCGCAGACTTGGAACATAACAAATATTATGATTCAATGAAATTTATTTCAAGTAATATTTCATTTCACAAATAAGGCCAAGACCGATCGACCGCCAGGGAGCGATACGTAATCAACGTGTTATATGACGTTTGGCTTCTTTTTGGTATTGGCTTGTTTATTTTTGTAAGAAAGATTTGAAATATTAGTAATAAATATAAAAATGAAAATGAAAAACGAAAATAATTGTAATGCAATATAATTTTTTTGATTTTGACAAATAACAATATTTTTATTTTGGAAAACACCACCAGATAAAAAAGTATTGAATGTAATAAAAATTGAATCTATATCTAATTGATTGATTATGTTAATGTTTTTATAAATATAAGAGAAAGATAAAAATAATTCAAAAAAATTAATAATTGATAAAATGAAAGTCCTATTTAATGAATAAATTTTATATCCAAGTGCCGGTTTGTCTTTTTCAAGAGTAATTATTTCATTTAGCTTGATTATCGTAATTGAATATATTATAAAAAGGAAACAGGAAGAAAAAAATATAGAATCAGGTTTATAATTCCAAACGATTAATTCAATAATTAATACTAGAAGCAAATATATATCAACTACTGAATAATAATTTATTTTTTTCTTAAAAATTTTTATTTTAAAAAAATATTTTTTTCTATATTCATAAGATTTTAATCGAATAATATTTATAATAAAAATTCCAGTAAAGATAAATAAAAAGGATATAATATGAATATATAATACTGTTAAAATGCTTGATGATTTGTATTTTAAGTTATTATTATTGTCTTCATAAATTTTAAAATAATGCTTCCACATTATACTATTTTTTCCAAATTCTAGCTTTTTATTTGGAATTATTCTGGGTAAATGTAAAAATAAATTTAAAATGAAAATCGTTAATAAAATCAAAAGAAACCATTTAAATATTTGATCTGTAGTATTAAAATAACTAAACCATAGCATTATAATGTAACAGGCACATAATAGTAAGAATGTTTTTTTATTTTTCATATATATTATAGATGAAAAAGCCAAATGTAATATAACTTTTTCCTAACCAAAATATTTCCTATTAACCATCCTGATATTATTACTGATGTTCGGTTAAGGAATTGTTTTAACCAGCTCACAACAAAAAAACAAACACCTCAAAACTCAAACCAAAACCGTTCTCCAGTTTATAAATTTTTTCCTCAATCTCCGCATCCCCTCCCATGCTCTCCTTAATCTCCAGGGTACTTATCTTCGACTGTATTTTCTTTAACTCCGAGGAGAGATGGGAAATGCTTCCATAATTATCATATAACCCCTTTACCAGCTGGATTTCAATCATTTTTTTAAATCGTGATTCTTCATTCCGGAGCTGG
>VFJS01000072.1 GCA_009885955.1 Spirochaetia bacterium
GCAGCTATGTTAAGACTTTGTTGGACGAAACCACTTCCAAACATACAATGCATATAGGAATTTAATAACCGTTTTATTCCCAATCGTACCAATTACCCGGGATAACTAACAATAGATTTCACAGTGAAGAGAACAATTTCTAAAAAAATCAGTCTCTTTAACATCACTGGATAAATCAAAAATGGTATTTTTTCAAAAATCATGAACACATCCGGACATACCTCGCCCTATACGAAAACAATTTTTTACTTTTAAAAACCGGATGCTATTTTTCTTTTATATATATGCTACCCGCCACCTGCCGGGCCGTGAAGAAAATGAATATGCCCCTTGCCGCAATCCCTGCAGCGAGTGATGTCAATTCTGAAATATTTCCAGAATAAAAAAGCGGTATCATTAAGAAGCTCAACGCTCGGCTCTTCCTGTTCCGCTAAAGGTTGTCCAAGAAGTATTCTGCTAAGGGCAAGTTTGCAGGTAAGATCTTTCTGGGTGGAGAGAACCTCCTATCTTTAACAAAAGCTCTCTACAAAGACACTCATCTCCACGGCCTGGATTGAGTTAAGGACATTAGCCGCCATGATGGCTCCATGTTCTGTGAAAGCATAGGGAAGAGTTTTAGAGAATTTAAGGCCTGCGAGGTGGTCACAATTTGTGATCACCTCAGCCTTTTTTCGATTAATAAAACAAAAAATTATATTAAAAGGAAATTATTCGTTTTTTTCTTTGCCATAGCTGAGCTCTCAAAGTTAGGCTAGTTGTATCTGTTTTAACTCATCTTATTATAAATCTATGATGCTGTAATTTACATAAATGAAATTAGATTACTTAGACTCTAATAGAGAATTAAGTTGCTTAATATAATTCCGTATTTTTTTTTTGTCCAATGCCGAAAGTTTTGAAGGGAAAACGTTTAAAAGACTGTTGAAAGCCCTGTCAAACGGATCGGTATGTTCAGGGGTATCCAATAGACCGTATTTAATCTTAAGCTGTTTAGCATCTTCTTTGATATCACGGGCGGATTTAGTTCTTGCTTCCTCTATGAATTGAGATTTTATCATTTCACATGGAATTTCTTCACGGCCCGATTTTAAAATTGATAAAAGGGGAATGAGCTTAGACGGATCGGGAGAGTCAACGTGTCCAAACGTTTGGACACCGAAAACCGAGACAAGATCGATGTAATTGTACGCTGTAGATCTTGATATCTTTATCTCATTGGTAACAAAAGACTTGAAATCAGAATAACCGTCATTCCGGTATAGCTCATTGTCTCGGATTTTCATGAGGCGCTGGCCCAGAAGAAGAAACGATACCTGTGTAAGCTCACTTAAAAATAACAATTCAACCTTCAGAGTCTCGTAATCATCCGGGCAGTTGTTAAAATTAAAGAGATCTGCAAACTGCTCACGAAGGGAGTCGATGAGAATTTTTTTATTTGATTTCGAAAGTGTTTGATCGCGATTGATTGCAACGAGGGCATTATTTACATTTCCTTTCCGGGGTTCAAGGATGAGATTCTCAATGCTTTGAGATGTCTCTTCATCCATGCTGCTAATATTTTGCGCTGCCTCAGAAAGACTTTTTCCTCGTTTCATTTTTATTATGTCGAATTTTTTAGCCATCAGTTGCCTCTCTTGTCATATATGAATGAATCTATTTCGTTTAGTAGAGCCTCTGTCCTCTGTACAGATTTGTCGGTGCTATACAAGTCAAAAATATTCTTTTTTTGAAAGGCGCGCTCTTTTATACCTACAAAATTCGGTATAGACTGTTCAGCGACCTTTTCTTTAAGATCGTTCCTTATCAGCTCAATGTAATTTTCATGAATTTTAATTGTTCGCTGCTCATGTCCTGAAATAATTACTTTGTAGTCAATGAAACCCTCTATAAACTTTTTAAGTCGATTGATGGTGTTCATTACCTCAAAAAGGCCATCGTAATTATATGGTTCCGGAATAACCGGGATTAGAATATAATTACAAAGGATAATCCCAAATTTTGAAAAAGAATTAAGAGAGGGAGGGCAATCAATAATTACAACATTATACTTTTTAAATATAGGAATGAAATCCTTCCGCATTGCATCAAGGTCATCGATATCATAATTATCTTTTCGTGAAAGTTTAATATTGGACGGGATGATATCTATATATTCATTATATTTTTTCATTATTTTTGATAGTGACGTTTTCTTTTCAAAATAATCATATAGACTGAGGGAAGGCTTCAATTCATCATAAGCAAAATATGTTTGAGTTAAATTGCCCTGTTGATCAAAATCAACGAGTAATACTTTCATTTTCTTTTTCTCGTAATAATCGGCAAGAAGCACACTAAGAGACGTTTTTCCGCAACCTCCTTTTTGATTGAAAACGGTGAGGGTTGTTGGTACAATGGTTAAGAGATCGCGACGCTCAACACAAACAATATTGTCGTCGTTTCGATAGCTTTTAAGGCTACTTTCATTTATCCAGTCCCTGATTGTTCTCTCAGGTATTTTTGATATTCTGCTTGCATCTTTAATGGGTAATAAATCAATTCTTTTCATAGTTCTCACCTCAATTGTTGTACTTATAATATATTGATTGCGAAATGTCAACACAATTATTTTTCGCAACACTATGTTGCGGTTTAATGGTACAATGAAATTTTGCATTTCGTTGGGATTATTTTTTTGGGGAAAAGGAAAAAAAGTAATATTTACACTTGACATCCTATTAGATAGGGTATATTTTGTCCTTAATGGTGCAATGAATATGAAGAGAGAATTTATAATGCTCCCTGAATTTGATAAATGGTGGGTAAATATAGGGTTAAATGATGATGATTTAATGGAATTGCAAGACGAATTATTGATTAACCCGGAAAAGGGTGATTTGGTATCCGGAACAGGGGGATTGCGTAAGATTCGATTTAAGGTTCCGGGAAAAGGGAAGAGAGGAGGCGCACGCGCGGTTTATGTTGATTTTGCTTTTTATGGAAAGGTATATTTAATAAACGTTTATTCGAAAAATGAAAAGCTTGATTTGACAGATGCTGAAAAAAAAATGTTAAAAAAGAAAATAAACAGTCTCAAAATGGAGGCGAGGAAATAGTAAGATAAATTTAAAAAAGGAGAAAAAAATGAAAAGGGATAGGAGGGAGTTAGTTGAAAGCATAATGACCGGTCTTGACCAGGCCATTGAATACGAAAAAGGAAACCTTAAAAATGTTAGAACGAGAAAAGTTTCTATAGAACCTCTTCCTCATTTTAAAGGAGTTGTTATAAAAAGAATAAGAAATAAAGCGAATCTTTCTCAGGTCGCATTTGCTAAGGCATTGGGAGTTTCTACAAAAACAGTTGAGGCATGGGAGTCCGGCTTTAATGAGCCTGCAGGACCAGCTCAACGCATATTAAGTCTTATAAATAAGGAGACCGATTTTTTAGATCATTACAATATTATAACCGCAAAATAAAGAACATATCCCCGGTAAAATTAACCGGGGATTTTTTTTAGCGCGCCCGGCATGGGCGCACCCTTGTCGAGTGATACCAATGCAGCTTCCGATAAGTTTCTTTATGTCGCATAACGGCTGTTGGATGTTTTGAGTAGAATTTAAAAGTAATAAGCGCCACAAATATTAACTATGCATTATTTAATCAGTGTTTTCATCATTTTATCTGAATTGTTTTTTACACGTACAATAAATTCAAAGTGTTCATCGAACATTCTTTTCATCTTAGGCCTGGAAATAATCAGCCCTTTTTCTTTATTTTTTGTTCTTACACATTCTTTGATAGATGCAATATAGGCGAGATCATCGGGTCTGTTGAATTTTGACACAATGGATTCATATTTTTTTATTTCATCTAACGCCAATTCATATGCACCAATATACATATAATAAAGGTTATTCAATAAATAGTATTCGATCATTGTGGTTGGATCTTCATATTTATCACTGCAAATCTTTGCATAATTTTTGATTTCACTCAGATATCGTTGATTTATATCCTTCCCCTCGTTGTTGAGCAGATTGACGTAGACGATCTCTTCTTTTATAAGGATATACAGTTCTTTCTCGGGGGTGTAGTTTATTGCTTGAGAGTTTATTGACGGCAACAGGGCAGAATACGCCAAGGATGTTTTTAAATCAAAAATTGAATTGTGTAACTTTGTAAAAACAGAAATTCCTTCATTCAAATTAAATCTCAAGGCATATAGAATATGCTCAGAATTATTATTTGAACCATCGGATTCAACCCTGGTAATTTTCTTTTTGATTTCATCGGGAAGCTTTTTGTATAAGGTACTATCTCTATTAATGGCTTCGGTGAAGTCGGGTAATGCATCATTGATTGATGTTAGTCCATATCGGGCGGCGGCCCGAAAATAAAAGACTATCCCTTTGCTGTTAGGATTCAACCGAATAGTCGTATTGAAATCATTAAGAGCACCTGAAAAATCATTTTTGACAATCCTGAGGATACCTCTGTTAAAATAACTTTCCGCATCTTTTGGATTGTATTCTACTGCCCTGGTAAAATCCGAAATTGCCCTGTCATTCTCTTTATGTGCCAGATAATAATTGCCCCGGTCAAAAAAGAAATTGCCCGTCAGTTCTCTGGCGGTCATTTTTTTAAAAAATACGCCCTCCTCGATGGAAGTTTTATGAATATTGTGTTTTATGATATAGTATGGGTCATCAATTTTTTCACCGGTAGTGGTTTCAAAATTAAACTTTTCTTTTCCATCGTCCCAGCATAGATAGATGTGTTCGGGCACCTTGATTGCGCTTAAGGGCCATTTCAATTCATGGGCAATTGTCAAATAGATATAGCTCCCTGTGTCGCAATCACGTTTTTTATTTTGAAGGCTTTGGGAAAAAAGTTTATCTACTTTTTCTAGATAAGAGATATTAAAATCCCTTTCAAGGATTTGAAATACCAATCGCAGCTGTTGGATAGGAGTGGATGAAGGGTTAACTTTGGATTTGACTGTTTTTATTATATCGCCTAAAATTTTGTATGTTTTGGCTACATTCTGTTTCTCAATGGCTTCCGCTTCGATATACAGGAGTGTATTTATAGGATTATTTCCGGATATTTCACCTCTGGAAATCGCATCTACCCATGAGAGGAAGTCTCGTGGGATGGGAAGAGATACTTCATTTTTTTTACAATTTACTGAAATTAATAATATAAGAAATAAATATGTGATTTTTTTATTCATAGATAAATAATCCTTTGTTTATATTTTACCATATATCATAATTTTATTTATTTCATTCTATTGACGGTCTATCTCCAAAGAGTCAGGATTTAATAATTAATCATTTGGAACATCTTTGATATCTTTCCCAAAAAAACTAAGCGCCCTGTTGAGATCTCCCAGAGTTGAATTCCATCTTTCCCTGGAACAGGACTGTTGGAGCATATGCAAAGTGTAATCCAGGATTTTATCATCTTTCTCGGAAACAAGGCTTATGAATGGTAAAGTCGAATCATTCATGGGTGCCTGAATTGAACCAATGAAAATAAAGAAGTTTTTGTCTTTATCAAATCGGTAATAATCGAAGTAAAAAGGAATTAAATCACATGACCAGCCGAAATTTTCTTCCTGCATTTCACCATTAGCCAGGTAACCCAAATAACCGCCTGAAATTTGCAAATTTATCTGCACATCTTTAAAAAATGGACTGATTGTTGAATTTACTTTTATTCCACCTATCCGTTCATATCTGTAAATTAATTCTTCTTTTTGTTTTAACCATTCCAAGGTAATTTCCCAATCGGATAAAATGTCTTTAAAAACTGAAAGATGAATATTACATCCTAGGGTTGATATTGAAGTATTGTATCTCATTTCACTAACCTCACTTGTCTATAATTTTACAAATAATCGAAGGAATATTGATTTTTATTCCTCCCTGATAAATCCAAAATACATATAGATATTAGAGTTCGACAACATTGAAAGGCTGTTTTTTGATAAATCATAAACATACAATGCTTCATAATAATGCTGGCCATCCCAGGAACTGTAATAGCTCGGGACTTTTTTGTTATCAGAAGAAAGTATAAATGAATTATTGTCAATCCAAACCGGATATCTACATGAGCCATATAATGGATTATTACTGTCGAGGAACAGTTTCTCAATACCCGTTTTTGCATTGATTACATATATGTTACCAAGAGGAGGAGTAATCCCCGTCACCCTTGTTGCAGCTATAAGAGTACCGTCTGGGCTGATCGAAATGCTTGAATATTCATATCTCTGATTATTAACCAAGGATGAAACACCTGTAGTCAGATTGTGTTTGATGATTGAATTCTGATCTTCATAGTACCATTTGTATCCTGGAACAGACTCAATAACATATAAATAGTTATCCGATGATACTCTCGGGTAAAATAAAGTACCATTGAAATATTTGGTAATTACGATTTCTTCAACAGATTCCCCATTTAATCCGCAGCGTTTTATTTTACCGGCATTATCATCAAAATAGATTTTATTAATTGAGACATCGGGATTCTGGCCCTTGAGTGTCCAGTTAAAATTATTCACTGCATTAGTTTTTAGATCGAGTTTAACTATATATGAATCAGTAAAGCCTGAAGGAACAGTTTCAATATAGATAAAGTCACCTTTTATGACAAAATTATATACAGATCCTGAATATACAACAGACCTGCTTGTAGAAAATCCCTCTTTAAATTTAACAAGCTGATTATTTGAATTTATGGCATAATAATACTTTGCTATAATCGGTGGTGGCGTAGTTGGTGTGTTTGCTGATGAATTATTATTTGTCTGGGAATGATCTCCAGTGGAGTCATTGTCACAGGAAACAAGGCCTAGAAAAGCTAATAATAATAGAGAATAAACTGCATGATGTTTTGAGATATTTAGTAACATTTTAAAATCCTCCTCGGAATATTTTTAATATATATTCAGGAGGGAAGGGATATTTATGACAAAAGAGTTGAATTAATTTATATAGGGGGAAATTATTTTATAAATATTGGTTGAAAATAACTTTTATTCCCCATACAGAATGAAGGAACTCCAAAAGTAAGGATTATTATACTCTTTTTTTAGAATGAACTCGCGTTTTGTCTCGGTATAAGCATCCCGGAAGGATTTTTTATCCATCTCGACCTTTCGGTACATGGAAACCATAAAATCGCTAGCAGCCTTATCTGCAACATTCCATAGGGTGACCCCAACGCGGTTTGCTCCTGCCACTTGAAAGGCACGAGTGAGGCCGATGACCCCATCACCCTTGACTTCCTTGCCTAGACCGGTCTCACAAGCCGAGAGATTTACTATATCGGCTTCAAGCTTTAGGAGAGCAACCTCTTCAACCGTAAGGTAGCCATCGTCATTGCTTTCGTTTTTTAGTTTTCCTGATACTTCGGATAATACAACAGCGGAGAGACCAGGAAAGTCAGAATTATAATAGCCATGACAGGCAAAATGAATGTTTTTATACTGTGAAAGCACATTATTCTTTGAAAGCGATTTAATTTGATTTTCAGTAACATCCTTGCCCAACAAGGTTTTCGTATTCTTTTTTTTATAAATGTCATTTTCAATGGAAACGATTTCATTCTTGCTGTATATCAGATCATTCCATTTATAATTAAGTCCTGTGTAGTAGCTCCCTGCTCCCCTATTCGCATAATATTCCATCTCTTTCTGACTAGAAGGTTTTCCGCGCATGACCAGACGTCGTAAACGGTTTTCATCCGGCATAGCGTCATCGTACAAAGCCCCACCAAAACCAAGAAAATTTTCGCGGGATGATTTAAATTCACGGCCCTTGACCATTTGCATTACCGATACCGATGGAGAGAGGGTTATTGAGTAGGTTTCGCACAGATAAGGCTCCTTCTCATTTTTTCTGAGGGCATCAAAAGGGAGGAATGCGAGGGCTCCATCAGGAACAATAGTGAGTTTTGTTTTCCCTGCAAGAAATTTTTCCACGGGCGTCACAAGATTTGCGTAAAGAGAAATAGATACATTGGCAGCATCATTCTGACGTGCATCATAATCCTTCAATACAACATCTAGTTTATATCCGGTATCGGTTTTGGATATAAGCAGGTTATTTCTGCTTGCAGGAATTTGTTTCCATTCGGCACGATAAATGTGTCCGTCGTTATCCAGGAGATATTCTGTATCACAAGGGTATGATTCGCCGGCTTTATATCGGGTAATTGCATCTACAGTATTTATAGGGAATAACCTTCGGCTGCCTGAAGCATCTTTCCCGTACACCATGAATAGGGCATCATGATTTATGATGTGAGTGCGGAAGTTGTATACCATATCAGTATAGGGATATTCTTTATTGAGTTGGACAAGTTCCGATCCTTTATTGGTTATGATTATGCAGTATGATTGCTTATACTTGTATGCCCAGCTTTTTTTATCATTGTTTTCCCAAATTGTGAATTCAAGAATAGCCCTTCCATCTATGCAGAGTTTTTCTGCTTCTCCTAGTTCGATTATACGAGGTTTACGAAGGTTCTTATATCTTTCATTCTCCATGAGTCTCTGGTCTAACTCTTTAAAAGTTTTCTCCTTCTCCTCAATCTCTTTTGTAAGATAAAGAAATTTTTCACTGTTCTTTTTTATCTCTATTTTTTGTATTTCTGTGTTTATTTTTAACGTTAGTGATTCTATTTCATTGTTTAATTTTATGAGATTTTCTTTATCTGTTTGAATTATTCCTTCAACTGAAAGCGCTGCATTGAATGTCATTCTATCAAGAAGCCCTCTTGCTTTCATAGCCTCGGATATTCTAAATGCTTCTTTAATATCATTCATCTCTGAACATGTCTTTAAGGAGTAGTAGTACGTATCTATGTTTCTGGTCATGAATTCCTGCTTTTCAGTTCCTATTTCAGTGCGTCCCGATTCAATAACAGATATGCCTTCTTCAAATGCTGATTTAGCTTCTTTGTATTCTTTCCGTTCCAAATGGAGATAGCCAAGGATTACGGAATGTCTAATAGTTTGATATCTTGATTTAGTTTTTTTTGATATTCCCATAGCACGCTTAAAATAACCTAAAGCCTTATCGAATTCCTTTATTTGGCAATACTCATAACCGAGATTATTGTAGATACTAGCGATTGTTGGATGATTCTCATTTAGAGCTTTCAAATTTATAGCCAGAGCACTCTTATAAAATTCAATAGCCTTAATGTATTCTCTCTTATTGCCATACACCTTCCCGAGGTTATTATAGCTAATTGCAACATCCGGATGATGTTTTCCCATAACTTTCAACTTTATTGCCAATGAGCTCTTAAAAAATCCAATAGCCTTATCGTATTCTTTTATTCTAAAATATATAGTGCCGAGGTTATTATAGCTAATTGCAACATCCGGATGATGTTTTCCTTTAACTTTCAACTTTATTGCCAATGCACTCTTATAATACCTAATAGCCTTATCATATTCGTACTTACTACTCCACGCAATTCCTAAGTTGTTGTAACTCAAGGCAACATAATCATGTTTTTCTCCGAATGTCTTTTTATAAATATCCAAAGCGTGTTCAAAAAATCCAATAGCCTTATTGTATTCTCCTTTATTATAATACGCATCACCTAGGTTGTTATAACTCAAGGCAATATAATCATGTTTTTCTCCGAATGTCTTTTTATAAATATCCAAAGCACTCTCATAATACCCAATAGCCTTATCGTATTCTCCATTTTTTTTATACGCCTCACCAAGGTTGTTGTAGTGAGCTGCTGTTTCAATATATTCTTTCCCATATAATTGTTCACAGATAATCACCGAGCGTTCTAATGCTTCGATCATTGCACTGTAATCACCCTTCTGATAGGCTGCCATACCTGCTGTATCTGATGTTTCTAGATCTTGCTCAGTGTAGGTTTGTGATGTGCCTTTAATTGTTAAAGCACACAAAGCAAATATTGTAAAAAAAAATATTAATTTTATAATTATTTTATGTTTCATGTAAAACTCTTTTTGATAAAATTTTTAACTGTGTATTCATATAAAGTCTCGAAGAAGCTTGCAAGGAACAATTAATGTGATTTTTCAAGAGTGAACATAAAATGTTAGATTAAGTAAATATTCCCTCATTCCCCCACAACAAAATCCCTGCCTGGAATATCACGGCACACCATAGGGGTCTGTTCTTCCTCGGTAAGCTCCATAACTTTCCCAAGTACATATGAACGAAGAAATTTTACAGTTATTTTCCCCCCTTTAGATTTTGTCTTGCCCTCTTTCATCGCTTCTTTCACTGCATAAGTAAAAGCACCATTGGCCCACCGGTCTCTCTCCACAGCCCACTGAATCCCAGAAGCTGCGCTAATTTCAATTGTTCCGGATCCGCGGCGGAGTTCAGGAAACATCTCGCTCATTTCCATCATCTCAAGACCCACTGCCTGAGCTGTTATTATTTTCTCTTCCTCTAACTCAGGATTCCCTTTGCGAATGGCCTTTATGCCTCCTTTCTGTGAGGATGTTTCTGCCATTTTTTTCTTTTTTTCACGAATTTTATCCAATATTTCTTTTGAGGGTTTATACCCAATGAGTAACGGATTTTCACCGGATTGGCAAGAGTCTATCATCAGTATTTTCTGCCGCGCTGGGATACCGTCGAGGGTATAGCGAATAAAATCCATGGGTACGGCTTTTTTCCATGGTTCACTATTGTCGGAATCACCAGTTATAAAATAAAAAATATTATTCAGGTCAGTTGTATTTATCTGTAATTCATTAAGCTGGGTTATTCCGAGTTCTTTTGCTATTGAGTTAATATCCTCAGAACGGGTATCAGCCCGAACCCCATGACCTGACATAAAAAAAATTACAGTATCATCAACAGTTGTTTGCTTTAATAATCTTTGAATTTCAATAATTGATTTTCGGGTAAATGCATTATTTAAGTAGACTTTTGAAATTATATCACTATACAATGATTTGCCAGATGTTGTAAAAATATTTACAATATCTTCGGCATCTTTATCTGCATATGATAGTGATGGGAATCCTTTTGCATTCTCGTAGTCTTTCACACCGATGGAAACGATATATAGTTTCCTTTTTTTTTGGTTATCACTACCTTCATAATGGAGGTATATTTCTTCCCGATGTGACTCGACTCCATCGTTTGTAAATCCAGAAATTTCAATTTTATTATCGCCTGAATTAGAATTGACGTCAGATATTGACGAGAGTGTCACAGTTTCAGTAACACTTTGAATTGCTGCCGATTTATTAAAATGTTTAATATTTTGTCCATGAATAGGAACACCGTTAACTAAAATTTTATAACCGACAACATCAAGATTGGAGCCTTCTTCATCTTTAATTTTAAAGGAGAGTTTAATTATATTATTTTTAACAGAAGTATTAATTTTGTTGATATCTTGATCATTTAATTTGATATCAAACACATGCGGTGCATGAATTTTTGTTGTTGCATATATTTTATCTGGAGTAAATCCATTTTGTACAACGCGAAGTTCCCAATATTTTTTAAACCGAGCAATTTTTTCTTTCTGATCAAAAGTTCTGCCTTTTTCATTTATAAGACGTTCAATGATAACATCGGGGCGATTGTAGCGGAGATCAAATTGATCGAAGGAGTAGACTTTCGGACCCTTAACAAAAGTAATTGAGTTTATTCCTTCACCTGATATTTTATAAAATCCATCATCACAATAAACAATTCCAATTTGTGATAAAGAACTATTAACTAAACCTGTTGAATCCATTTCATTATTGTATGCCACAAATGTGACATTTGTTCCCATTTCCAAATTCCAAAGTTTTGCGGTTGAATCTAAAGCACTGCTTAAAATAAATTTTCCATCTGGGCTATAACGGACACTAAATATCCAGAAATTATGACCTCGCAATGAACGAATATATGTACCATCAAGATTTAATATGTGAATATTATTCATTTGTGCAATAGCAATCTCAGAACCATCAGGACTAAATGCAAATGAAGGGATTTCATTATTATCTAATTTTTTATTTTTCCCATCAAACCTGCCTAGTAGCTTCCCATTAAAATCATAAAAAATAATTGATCCTCTTATTACATTATTGGTGATTGCAATGATTTTTTTATTAGGATGAAATTGAAGTAATGTAGGAATAATATTATTTTCGATAGAAAATTCACTAATTTTTCTACCATTTATATCCCAAATCACTATTTTTTTTGTTTCAGCAGTAGACGTTTTCCCAGAAAGTGTTGCAATATAATGATTATCATATCTCAATGAAATAGAATAAATATTTTGATCATATAAAATACATTTTATATGATCATCATTATCTCTAATAATAACCATATTTTTTGCATCATTTAATTCAGCATTGAACTTAGTATCAAAACTAATAATCCGATTATATTTTGATTTAGAGACTGGATTTAAAACATTGAGTAATTTTCCGTTTGTATCCCAAAGTTTTATTGTAGAGGATTGGAGGCCATATCCATAATCAAAATTACTGCCAGTCATTACAAACTTATTAGAATCAACAAAATATGCTGTTCTAGAAAAGTCTGTATTGTATAAACTACTTATAGTACTAATTAAAACTCCATCAATTGTTTTATTATCAATACATGATCTTAAATGAATATCACTATAACTAACAATATACATATTTTCATCAGGACTCAATAATAATGAATTAATTTTATTTTTTCCATAATCGATAAATTTCATTACTTTACCCTCAGCTGTAGAAAATGTAACTATTGAGGGAGTCATTCTAATAATTATTTTTTTTAAATCATTCGAAACTGCTATAATTTTTTGTTTATCGATACCTACTATTTCCTGACTATTATTATTCCAAATATTATTAATATATGTTTTATTTCTATTTTCTTTAAAATAGTTCCCTTTAGTATCGAAAAAGATATAATCAGTATTTCTAATATATTCTCCATTGATTGAATAAATAACGGTTTTATTTTTTTCAAGAAAAGCAATTTGTTTTGAATCAGGGCTAAAAGATACTACATTTCCATAATAATCGTTATTAGGTATAGTTATTAATTCGTTACCATCAATTGTCCATATTCTGATAATACCATCCTGTGAATGGGATGCTATTAGTTTTCCATCAGGACTGAAAGCAATAGAGTTAATCATTCTTGTATCTTTTGAAAATATTTTTAATAACTTTCCTTTAATATTATATAATTCAATTGAAGCACTATTTATTACTGCAAAAAAATTACAGTCATTTGAATACTCAACCCTATGAACATTTAATCCTTTTTTCTGAATAATAACTTCTGTTTTATCAAATAACGATAATATATAATTATTTATTTCTAATTTAATGTTTCTAAGATCGTCATCCTTATTAATTAGCATTTCCGTTGTAATTCTGCCTTTGCCAGCTCGTTCAAGGGATTGTATTGCAAGGTGTTGTTGTTTCATTAATGAAAAAAAACAACTCAGGTAATAAAAACCTTCAGAACTAACATTATTTGATAAATTAAATTTGTTAATAACACTTAATAATTCATCTTTTAAATTTTCTTTAATTAATTTATCTATACATTTTGTTTTATATTCAATATGTTCAATTTTTTTATAAAAGAAAAAACTAAAAAATAATTTTAACGAATATTCAAGTTTATTTCGTGGAGTAAAATCTTTAATTTCAATTAATGTCCTTGTAATAATATTTTTATGTGTTTCTTCATATGCTTCAAGGCCTCTTGTTAACCATATATACCCTTGAAGATAGTTTCCTAATGCAAATTCAGATAAAAAAAGCAACATGCATGAATTTACATACAATTGTTCAAATGGTAAAGCCTGTTTCGCAAATGAAATAGCTTTAGAATAATTGCATATTCCGGTGAAACCTGCCGGCCATTCCGGGAAATGACCTGCCACTTTTCATAGATTTTCAGTACATAAAATATTATTTTATAGGTGGCAGGTTTTGTCCAGAATTTTTTTCTTTATTTTTCCTCATTGAGCCTCCCTTGAGATTGATTGTATGTGCATTGTGAACAAGCCGATCACAGATTGCATCAGCAATAGTTGGATCCCCTATGACATCGAACCATTTGGCCACCGGAATCTGCGTTGAAATAACGGTTGATTTTAACCCATACCTGTCTTCAAGAAATTCCAGCATAAAAAGCCTGCTGTCTGTATCCATCTGTTTTAAACCGAAGTCATCAAGAATCAGCAGGTCCATTTTCGCAAGAGCTTTGATCTCCCTGCCATAAGACCCGTCAGCCTTTGAAATTTTCAGGTGAGAGAAAAGCTTCATGCAGTTCACATACCTGACATTGAATTTGTGCATGCAGGCAGAGTGGCCGAAAGCACAGGCCATGAAACTTTTTCCGGAACCGGTCACCCCGGTGATGATGAGGTTTTCCGTTTTTTCAATCCAGCCACAGGAGGAGATCCGGTTCAACATATTTTTGTCGATGTTTCGTCCCGGCGACATGTCTATCTCCTCGATTCTGGCCCGATACCGGAAGTTGGCATTTTTTTGAAGGCGCGCCAGGGTTTTGTTATACCGATCATCCCACTCCGCGTCGACGAGGTGAGCCAGAAATTCATCGAAGGTAAGGGATTCAAGCATCCTGCCGTCGAGGCTCTCCCTGAAGGCCCGGAGCATCCCGTGGAGCCTGAGCTCCCTCATTTTGTCCATTGTTGCGTTATTCATATTTCCTCCGTTGTATAATATTCACTTCCCCTGATGTTTTCATGAAGAGGAAGCGGTGAGTCAAAAAGTTCCGGCTGTACTTCACATCCATCCATATTATTTTTCAGAATATTCTCAATTGTTCTGAAAGTATATGCTCCGATATATACCGCTGTTCTGCATGCTAGCCTCAGCCGTTCATTGCTATATCCTTTGGCCAGGGAGAGTATTGCCAGACATGTTTTATATCCCTGCTCCGGATGCTGACGCGTAGACAGCACCGCCTCAATGACCCTGCGTACGTCCTCTCCGATAGAGCTTCCCCATGTTAGGAATTTCTCGGCGCTCCAGTCGTCCTTAAACCGGTGGTTCGGCGGCATATGTTCCGGAGTGGTCGTATAACGATATGGCATACGGTTGCGGACATGGAGGGCTATCCGTTCGTTTTTGTAGTGGATTTCAACGGTTCTGGGGCCGCAAAACACGTCTACATCACGGCCTCTATTCTGATAGGGAATGCTGTAGTAGTGCTTGTCGGCGTTCAGGTATATGTGGTAGTTAAACCCTGCCTTGGCCCTGGAGAAGTCCCGGATAGAGAAACGCTCGTCCGGAAGGGGACAGAGGACCGCCTTCTCTACTTCCTCGAAAAGTTCCCGGCGGCTTTTGCCGTAGCCCTTCATTGTACGGGCATTGTACCTCTCCAGTTCCTCCCGGATCGCCGCATTCAATGCATCGATGGAGTTAAATACCCTGTTCCGAAGCGGGGCATATATCTGCTGGTATACGATTTTAACCGCCCCTTCCACCAGAGACTTATCACGTGGCTTATACGGCCGCGCCGGCAGAATGGTGATGCCGTAATGACGTGCAAAATCAATGTATTCGGGATTTATATCAGGCTCATAGCGATGTGCTTTTGTGACTGCTGACTTCAGATTATCCGGAACAATGGCAGCTGGAACTCCGCCCAGGTAATGAAGAGCGTTCACATTGGCTTCAATGAATTCACGCTTTTTCTGGCTCGATACTGCTTCCACATATGTCAGCTGACTTGCGCCCAGAACCGCGACGAAAATATGAACCGGTGTACTCTCGCCGGTTATGGAATTTATGATGGATAATTTCTCTCCTGCGAAATCCACAAAAAGCTTATCACCAGCCTTGTGAACCTGATGCATAGACAGCTCCTTGCTCGCCTCCCATACCTGGTAGTGATGGCAAAACTGGGAATATCCATATCCCTCCGGATTATCCTTCAGATATTCTTCCCAGAGAATATGCCTGGTTACTCCTACGCGTTTAAGTTCCCGCGACATGAATGGAAATGTTTTTTCAAGAATGATATGTCTGTCATCTTCGTTTCGGGGTAGTGAATCGTCTTTTAGCAGCTTTTCCAATTCATCATCCGGCAAGTCTTTGACTGACCTGAAATTGATTCCTCTTTGAGTACATTTTTCCAGATATTCTGATATTACAGGCCGTGATATTTTCATAGCCTGTGATATCCTGCGCAGACTGAGCCCGCATTCTTCTTTGAGTCTTAGTATTTCCCGTATCTTTTTCATTGTTACTTTCCTTTGGGCCATGAACGCCTCCATCCTTTCCAATGTTTGTTTTGTAGGGACAGAGGCTATTAAATGACTGGAAAATCACATGAAAAAGTGGCAGGTTTCGCCCGGAATGGGTGGCAGCCTCCCGCCGGAACGGGTGGCAGGTCTACTCCGGAATCAGTGGCAGGTTACGGCCGGATTTTGCATAATTTTTATTTAGATAATATAAGGAACTGAGCTCACCGAAAAAAAGATAATCTGGACCATATTTTGATAAATATTCTTCAAGTAAGACTATTGATAAATCGACAGCATTTTGAATATTCAGAATATGAAATATTTGTAAAATTGTATAATAATCTTCTTTCTCTAAATTAATATTTGATTTTGCTATTAAAAATAGATCTAATGCTTTATTATAATTTTTTAATAAAAAATAGCAGTGGGCACTATTTCTCATTGAAAGATAAAATACATTAAATTCTCTTTTATTTTTTATTAACTTAGATGGGTCATATAATTGATTTTTTTCAAATTCAATTATAGCTTCTTTATACATTTTATTTTTATAATGTTCGATTCCTTTAGAATTATTTTCAATTATTTCAGAAACCATTATATCGTAATTTGATAAATTATTTCCCGATTTTAATATAAAAGGATTGATTAAAATTAAAATAACCAGGAATAATAATTTATTTTTAAACTTCATAATGACCATACTTTCACTTCACCTTCACCAGCGGAAAATCCAACACCCTCGCTGATTGATCACTGCGCCCATTACTCTTCACTACAGGTGTCTGAATATACTTGTCGCCCATGATCTTTTTTGATACAGATCCAAAATTGAGATCAATATAGCTCGATAATTCTTTGACAGTAACTACCCCGTCATTATCAAAATCAGCCTTTTTATCTTTAAGGCCATTCAGTAAAACATAGGTAAACAGACCATGCCCTATCTTCGGCTCCTCACGCGAGAGCTCACTCCCGGAAGATGAAGTTAGAAGAAAAACTCCAGTACCATTTGCAAGCCGGTTGAGCATTTCTTTATTACTTAATGCAGAACGGGAGTTTGCCAGCGCCAGTTGCATGTCCCCTGATTGGCAGCAATCCATGATCAATACTACTTTTTGAGGCTTCATATCTCTAATCTGTGATGTAATAAATTGGCTGTGAACACCGGATTTTCTGAGAACGAACTCTTCATTTCCCCCCCATGGATAATCTGCAGGTAGGAAAGCGAATAATTTTTCTCCTTCTGATGTTTTTACCGATGAGCCATGCCCGGAAAAATAAAGAATTACCACATCTTCTGCTTTGGCATCTGATGTAATTTTTTTAATTTCATTTTCAATTCTTTTTTTGGTTGCCTCTTCATTTTTAAGAATGACAGGAATTATTTCTTTAAAAAATAATGTTGTATTTTGTTTAAATGACTGCATCATGATATCCGCATCACTGACACAATATTTGAGTGGATTTTCTTTGTAATTATTGATCCCTATTGAGAGGATAAACAGACGGGATGTTTTCTTTTCATCATATACAGCTCGGTTAATCGTAAAGTTTTCTGAGTAAGGGGCACCAGGATTGTTATATGCAAGAACTCGGATAGTGTTGCTGCCTCCGATTAAAGGTACGGGAACAGATAGCATTTTGGTTAAATCAGTTTTGTCATCACTCTCCCACACAGATTTTTCATTAACAAGAACAACTGTTTTTTTAATTCCCGCACCGGTATCTTTTATTTTAAATTTTACATCAATTGACGATTTATCCGTTATCTCCTGAAGAAGTTTTTGACCTTCGTCATCATAGGAAGAGGGAGAAAGGATTTCCACACGAGCGAATTTGTTCATCATCATTTCTAAATAATTGGAATCGAAATCTTCAAGTGTGTCGGTCATGACCTTGTTCAAAAGGCCCGGGGTGTAGAATGCGTCGTGAATGTCATTGAGATCAATGTAGGTTAATCCTTTAACATAGCCTATGTATTGTTTTGCCGATGGGTCAGTGTAGTCGAAGCGGCCATCAGGGGTATAGACTATGCCGGTGCCGTCTTTAAAGGCGGTGAGGGTGGCAAGACATTTGCCAGTGGCTGTTGACCAGAGTTTTATTGTGTTGTCATATGATCCCGAGGTTATAGTTTTTCCATCAGGGTTGAAGGCAACACTTTTTACGCCGGACGAATGCCCTTTAAATGTTTTTAAAAGTATTCCGTCAATACTCCAAAGTTTTATTGTGTTGTCCCATCCTTCTGAAGCAATAGTTTTTCCATCAGGGCTGAAGGCGATGCTATAATGCCCTTTGGAGGTTTTTAACAGCCCTCCGTCAATACTCCAAAGTTTTATTGTGTTGTCCCATCCTCCTGAAGCAATAGTTTTTCCATCAGGGCTGAAAGCAACGCTTTTTACGCCGGACGAATGCCCTTCGAAGGTTTTTAACAGCCCTCCGTCAATACCCCAGAATTTTATTGTGTTGTCCCATCCTCCTGAAGCAATAGTTTTTCCATCAGGGCTGAAAGCAACGCTTTTTACGC
>VFJS01000114.1 GCA_009885955.1 Spirochaetia bacterium
AAATATTTATACCGTTTTATTTGCCACAGAGGCACGGAGACACAGAGAATTAAATTGGGAACTATATCTGATATTCTTATTTAACAATGAAATGATCAATCAATCCTCCGTGCCTCTGTGTCTCTGTGGCTGATATTTTTATAGTTTCATACAGCTTGAATAACTAATCAGGGGGGTATAACATATTGGACATACATCAAGCGGTCATAATTGCAATAATCGAGGGGATCACCGAATTCCTTCCCATATCATCCACGGGTCACATGATCATCGCAGAGAAAATATTAAAGGTGGAGAGCACTGATTTCGTAAAGATGTTCACTGTGTGCATCCAGTTCGGAGCCATACTGTCCGTGGTCATACTCTACTGGAAAAAGTTTTTTCAGACAATGGATTTTTATTACAAACTCTTTGTCGCCTTTATCCCCGCGGCAGTTCTCGGGTTCCTGTTTAAAAAGCATATCGACATGCTCCTTGAAAGCGCCCTGGTCGTGGCAATATCCATGATTGCCGGAGGGATTGTGCTTGTATTCATAGATAAGCTCATTGGCCGGGAGGGAGAGAACCGGGAGATCAGCTACACGGGGGCATTCAAAATAGGGCTCTTCCAGGTTATCTCCATGGTGCCCGGGGTGTCCAGGTCTGCTGCAACCATCATTGGGGGACTTACGCAGAAGCTTGACAGGAAAAGCGCCACCGAATTTTCGTTCTTCCTGGCTGTTCCCACAATGTTCGCCGCAACATCATACAAACTTCTGAGCACCTACAGCCAGATCAACAGTGGAAATATCGGTATACTCCTCACAGGAAATATCGTTGCATTCATCGTTGCCCTCATCTCGATTAAGGGGTTTATCATATACCTCACGAAACACGGCTTCAGGATTTTCGGATATTACCGGATCATCATCGGAACGGCGATCCTGGTTCTCATTATTACCGGCGTCATATAGGCCCGGGATATTGTTGAACCGGCAGCAGATATGCCCGACATAAGGACATTTTCCATAAAGACGCTGGGCTGCAAATTCAACCAGTATGAATCCTCGGAAATTGCAGCTCCACTCATTAACGACGGCTGGATACAGCTGCCCTTCGGTGAAAAGGTTGATGCCGTTATCATCAATACGTGCACCGTAACCGACCGCAGCGACAGGAAAAACAGAAATTATATCAGGCAGGGCGCTGAATATTCAGCAACAGGAAAGGTCTATGTTACCGGCTGCATGGCCGGGACAGAGGGGGATGCCCTCAGCGCCATGGATGAAGTGGGTTCTGTATATTCCAATGAAGCGAAAAGCCTCCTTGCCGGAGAGATAAAAAAATTTTTTCCTCATACCGGGCAAGATGACTCCGGGATTAATAAAAAAGATTTGTCATGTAAACCCGTTGTCAGGTCACGGGGATACCTCAAGATCCAGGAGGGGTGCGGGAATTCCTGCGCCTACTGCATTGTCCCGGGCGTGAGGGGCGCTCCGGGAAGCAGGGATATGCATGAAGTCACGGACCATGCCCAGAGGCTCATTGACGGGGGATTTCATGAGATTGTCCTTACCGGCATTACCATCGGGGCCTATTCCTGCGGCGGCCGCGATCTTGCCGATCTTTTATGCGCGCTGTCGGAGCTCAGGGGGGATTTCAGGATCAGGGTCACTTCAATAGAACCGCTCCATGTAAGCGAAAGGCTCCTGGATGCATACGGTTCCGGGAAAATCTGCAGTCATATCCACATCCCCCTCCAATCCGGATCATCCCGGATCCTAAAGCGCATGAACAGGGGCTACGGCGCCGATGATTACCGGAGGATCATCGGCAGGGTGAAATCCAGGTACAATGAAATGGCCGTGGGAACGGATCTGATTATAGGATTTCCGGGTGAGGATGAAGATGATTTCCGGGAGAGCCTGGACATGATAAACTTTGCTGAATTCGCCTATGTCCACGCATTCAGGTTCTCAAAGAGGAGGGGTACCCCGGCCGCGGACATGGATGAAAATTCCACTGCTGCCGAAATCTCGGAAAGGGTGCTGAGGGCAAAGGTGAGGGCTGATGAATTCAGGCAGAAGTACCGGGCCGGGTTTTTAAACAGGGATCTGGCCTCGGTCATAGAGTTCAGGAAAAGCGGAGGGCTCTACAGGGCTGTCACGGACAACTATATCAAAGTTGATATCGCAAACAGCGCCGGCTTCGGGGACATTTCGGGCAGGATGATGAATGTTAAGTTCACTGAAATCAGGGGCGACAGGGCCCTGGGCATAGTGACCGGCTGATTGACATAAAATGCCCTCACCCCCATCCCCTCTCCCCAGTAGGGCGAGGGGTGTGAAGCAATAAAGTTAATGCTAAAGAGCCCTCGCCCTGCCGGGAGAGGGCGCGCAGAGCGCGGTGAGGGCATGGAGTTTAAGAAAAAA
>VFJS01000026.1 GCA_009885955.1 Spirochaetia bacterium
GCTTGAGATGAATCCTGTCGGTAAGCCGTATGCCTTAATAGGGCACGTACGGTTTGATGAGGGGCTTCTGGTCGGATGTAGATATCCGACCAGAGTCTACTCTATTGTGTATCCGTGAGCGAATATTTTTTAGTTTATCAGTTACGAATAATAATCATATTACAGGAGTAATACCATGGATTTTGCACTTAATGATGAACTGGAGATGCTGCGCGAGACAGTCAGGAGATTTGCCGCAGGGAAGATTGCCCCCTATGCCAATGAATGGGACGAAAAGCACTACTTTCCCTACAAGGAGGTCCTCCTCCCCATGGGCGAGCTCGGATTTTTCGGGACTGTAATACCGGAACAGTACGGCGGCAATAACATGGGGTGGCTTGCCACCATGATCCTTACCGAAGAGATAGCCCGGGCATCGAGTTCACTCCGGGTACAGATCAACATGGAGGCCCTGGGCTGCGCCTTCACCATATTCAGATACGGGACAGAGGCGGTAAAAAATAAGTACATCCCGAAACTGGTAACGGCAGAGTACCTCGGGGGCTTCGGAATCACCGAGCCCAACGCAGGATCCGACGTAATGGCCATGACATCCACGGCAGAGGACAAGGGGGACCACTGGCTCATCAACGGCTCGAAGACATGGATATCCAACTCGAACAATGCTGATGTTCTCATCTTTTACGCCTATACCGACAGGGATGCCAGGGGGAAGGGGCTCTCGGCCTTTGTCATTGAACCGAAGAATTTCAACGGCATATCAACATCGAACCTTGACAAGCTCGGCTCCCGCTCATCGCCAACGGGCGAGTTATTTCTCGATAATACAAAAGTTCCCAAGGAGAATATTCTTGGGAAACCGGGGGACGGGGCTAAAATAGTCTTCAGCTCGCTGAACCAGACCAGGCTCTCTGCCGCTGCCGGCGGCGTCGGACTTGCCCAGGCGTGCCTCGACTCCATCATCAGCTACTGCAAAGAGAGGGAACAGTTCGGCAAGCCCATAGGCGAGTTCCAGATGAACCAGGACATGGTGGCGCAGGTATCGTGCGATCTCGAAGCGGCAAGGCTCATGGTCTACAGGGCAGCATGGCAGAAGGACAAAGGCCAGCTGGATAATACCCTTGAAGTTGCCCAGGCAAAGTATCTCGCAGGGGAGATCGCGGTTAAAGCCGCAAACATTGCCATGAAGATCCTCGGGGCCTACGGCTATTCCACGGAATACCCCGTAGCCAGGTACTACCGGGACGCCCCTACGTACCAGCTCGTTGAAGGCTCATCGAATATCTGCAAGATGATTGTCGCCCTTGACCAGCTTGGGATCAGGAAGGCAAACAAGTAGGGGCAGGAATGCCAAGATGAATTTTTAACCAACTTCAGGAGAGGTGCTATGAGACCATACTTTGAGAAGATGCCCGATATCGGCCAGGCAGTCAATGAACGGGAGATGAAGAGGACCGAAGAGAACCTGAACCAGATAACAAAAATAGAATCCGAGATGGACGGGCTTGCACAAGCAGTCAGGGCCGCGGGGCTTACCGAAGCTGATATAAATAAGAGGGGCGAGATGACGGTATGGCAGAGGCTTGAGTACCTGGTCGATCCCGGCACATGGTGCCCGCTGCATACGCTCTTCAACCCTCTGGACAACGAGGAGGGGACAACCAATGTCATAGACGGGCTTGGGAAGATTTCGGGCAAATGGGCGGTCATCATAGGATTTGACAGCAAGGTCATGGCAGGGGCATGGCTTCCGGGCCAGCCTGAGAATATCCTCCGGGTCACCGATCTTGCCAAGAGGCTGAACATCCCGCTGGTATGGCTCGTGAACTGCAGCGGCGCCAAGCTCTCGCACCAGGAGCTTTTTTATGCCAACCGCCGCGGTTCCGGAACACCGTTCTTCAGACACGCCGAACTGAACCAGCTCGGCATCCCGATCCTTGCGGGCATATACGGAACAAACCCCGCAGGCGGGGGCTACCAGAGCATAAGCCCCACAGTGCTCTTCGCGCACAAGAACTGCAATATCGCCGTGGGCGGGGCGGGTATCGTGAGCGGTATGGCGCCCAAGGGCGATTTTAATGAAGACAACGTGGCGGATCTCATTGACAAGACAAGGCACTTCAAGAGCAACCCTCCCGGGACCGTGAAGATACATTACGATGAGACCGGCTTTTTCAGATATGTCTATGACGAGGAGACGGGGGTGCTGGACGGGCTCAAGAGCTACATGAAGGATATCCCCTCCTATAATCCAGAATTTTACCGTGTGGCAAAACCGGCAGAACCGAAATTTTCATCAGACGATCTGTACCATCTCCTCCCGGTGAACCAGAGGGAGGTGTACGTTTTCGACGAGATACTGGCAAGGCTCGTGGACAACAGCGAGCATATGGAATTCCGGCCGGGGTACGGCCCCGAGATCTATACCGGGCTCTGTAAGCTTGACGGATTTGTTGTGGCCTGCATAGGAAACCGCCAGGGGTTTTTAGGCAAGGGATATCCCGAGTATGCCGATTATCCCGGGTTCGGCGGAAAACTCTATCGACAGGGGCTGATAAAGATGAATGAGTTCGTGACCCTGTGCGGGAGGGACAGGATCCCAATCGTCTGGTTCCAGGACACCAGTGGAATAGACGTGGGTGATGATGCTGAAAAGGCCGAGCTCCTGGGCCTCGGGCAGAGCCTCATCTACTCCATACAGCAGACCGATGTTCCGCAGATGCTCGTGGTGCTCAGAAAGGGTACTGCCGCGGCCCATTATGTCATGGGCGGGCCCCAGGGCAATGACCACAACGCCTTTACGTTGGGAACTCCGGCTACTGAGATATATGTCATGCACGGGCAGACTGCAGCAGTGGCCATGTATTCCAGGAGGCTAGTCAAGGAGAAGGACGCGGGAAAGCCGATCCAGCCCGTGCTTGACAACATGAACAAGATTGCAAATGATTATTACAACAACTCGAGGCCCGCGTCATGCGCGAAGGCAGGGCTGGTTGATGAAATAGTATCTCTCAGGAGTCTGAGAAAATATCTGGCTGCATTTGCCGGGGCGGTATACCAGAACCCCACATCCATATGCCCTCATCACCAGATGATACTTCCCAGGATAATAAAAGGGTAGTTCAATGATTGCCGGATACAGGAATGAATGGCTCTGCAAATTGACTGATGGCAAGTCTGTATGAGCCAGGCCCGTAAGCTTTATGCCGGCGCAGATATCGGGGCATCAAGGACAAAGGTGGTTCTCATCGATGAAGACCGGAAAATCTGCGGCCATGCAACGGAAAAATCCGGTACCGATTTCACCCAGACCTCTGAAAGATGCCTCAGGCTTGCCCTTGCCATGGCCGGCACCGGAAAGGAGAGCATCGCCGGGGCGGTATCCACGGGATACGGAAGGAAGAATGTGGCATTTTCAAATGATACGAAGACCGAGATTGCCTGCCATGCCAGGGGGTGTTTCCATTATTTCCCCGAAGCCATAACGATCATCGACATAGGCGGGCAGGACAATAAGATTATCAAGATAGACGGCACAGGCCGGAGGACGGCTTTCAAGATGAACAGGAAATGCGCGGCAGGAACCGGTGCGTTTCTCGAGGAGATGGCCATGAGGCTCGATATACCCCTTGAGGATATGAACGGCCTTGCGGAACTTTCCACTGATATGGTGAAGCTCGGGAGCTACTGCACCGTATTCTCCGGCACCGAGGTGCTGGAGAACATCAGGCACGGCAAAAAAGTCGAGGACATCGTGAAGGGGCTTTTTTATTCAGTCATTATCAGGATTGTGGAGATGGACTCCTTTACCGATACCGTTGTATTCACCGGCGGAGTCATTGCGCATAACAGGTTCATGGCGGAAATGGCCAGGGAGATTTTAGGGAAGGAGATACTCATCCCTGAACATCCCCAGCTCACCGGGGCGCTGGGAGCTGCGCTTTATGCCCTTCATGATGATGAAACTGAAATGTTGGGGAAAATGGATTTCTGAAAATTTATTTTTTCAAATAATGCCCTCACCCCCTACCCCTCTCCCGGTAGGGAGAGGGGAGTTCGCGGATCATTTAATGGATTAGAAACCCTCGCCCTATTGGGAGAGGGTGCGCAGAGCGCGGGTGAGGGCATTCAGTATAAGTGAGTATAATATTATATGAATATATTAATATGATGTTTGGAGGAAACGTGGTAGAAGAAAAGGAAATAGTCATTAGAAGGCTGAATACAGCCAGGGATCTCGGAAAGTTCATGTCCGAATATTATTATGAGCTCGATGCCGCTTCAAAGTCGGGCGATAAAAAAATTGCGTGGTGCACAAGCGTAGGCCCTGCCGAAATACTGAGGGGCCTGGGGTTCCTCGTCTACTTTCCCGAGACCCACTCCGCCATGCTCGGGACAACACGGATGGCCACAGAGCTTATCCCCGTGGCAAATGCCATCGGGTATTCCCCTGAGATCTGTTCGTACCTTACTGCCGATGTGGGTGCATTTCTCAGGAACGTGACCCCGCTTTCAAAGGCTTTTCCCGGGATAGAAAAGGTGCCCAGGCCCGATGTTCTTGTCTATAATACGAACCAGTGCAGGGATGTCCAGGACTGGTTCGCCTTTTACGCGCACAGGTTCAATGTCCCCCTCCTGGGTATAAATTCCTACCGCGGCGTTGGCGATGTCACGGGATCGCACCTGGCATCAATAAAAATGCAGCTCGAAAACCTGATTGAACCCCTGGAAAAGATCATGGGGAAAAAATTTGACATGGACCTCTTCAGGGAGGCGGTGAAGCTTTCGCGGGAGTGTTCCGATCTCTGGGAGCAGACCCTTGCAACGGCATCGGCAAAGCCGTCGCCGCTCTCCTTTTTTGACGGGACGACCCTCATGGGCCCTGCCGTAGTTGGCAGGGGGACAGAGGCTGCAAACAACTGTTACCGGATGCTTAACAGCGAGCTCAGGGAGAGGGTGGATAAAGGGATTGGCGTCATTGACAATGAGAAGCACAGGATCTACTGGGACGGCATGCCGGTATGGGGCAGGCTGGGCCAGCATTCAAAGCTTTTTGCCGGCCTCGGGGCGAATGTCATTGCTTCGACGTACTGCAGCAGCTGGATCTTCTCTGCCCTTGACCCGAAAGACCCCTTTGAGAGCATGGCCAGGGCCTACACCGAGCTGTTCATCGTGAGGGATGATAACTATAAAGAGAACTACATACGAAACAAGCTCGATTTCTTCGACGTGGACGGCGTTGTCTACCATAATTCCAGGACATGCCCCAATAATACAAACTGCCTGTACGGCATGCACCAGAGGCTCGAGAAGGAGACAGGCATACCGAGCCTCGTGATTGACGGAGACCTGAACGATCTGCGGTGCCTCTCTGACGAGCAGACCAGGACCAATGTCGAGGCTTTCATAGAACAGCTGGAGGAAAATGCGTAATGCTCGATTCATTGTTTAAACCAAAATCAGTCGCAGTCATCGGGGCCTCGACACGGGAGCTCCATATAGGGAACAGGGTAATCAGGAACCTTGTTGAATTCGGATTCAAGGGGGCCATTTATCCTATAAACCCGGGCTCCGATGAAATAAGGGGCATCAAGTGCTACAAATCGATCCTGGACTGCCCCGACAATGTGGACGTGGTCCACATGGTTATCCCGGCAAAGCTTGTGCCTCAGGCCGTTGAAGAATGCGGAAAAAAAGGGGTAAAGAATATTATCATCAACTCCGGGGGATTTTCAGAAACAGGCCCCGAAGGGATTGCCATAGAGAAGGACTTCATGGAGAAGGCAAAGAAGTACGGTATCAGGATGCTCGGCCCCAACTGCCAGGGAATCATCAACTCCGACCCCGACTGCAGAGCCTACTGCAATTTTACATTCACCAGGCCCGATCCCGGATACATCTCCATAGTTTCATTGAGCGGAGGCGTGGCCGAGGTGATACACCAGGGCTTTTCAGAGATGGGAGTTGGCACCAGGTTCTATGCATCCAACGGCAATGCCTGTGATATCACCATACCCGAGATCATCCGTTATTACGGGAACGATGATAAGACAAGGGTCGTGGTCACCTACGTGGAGGGCCTCAGGGACCCGGTGAATTTCATGGACGTAGCTACGGAAGTTGCCGGGAAAAAACCGGTCCTTGCTATGAAGGCGGGGAGGACGAGTGAAGGGGCGCAGGCCGCAGCCTCGCATACCGGAGGGCTTGCGAAGGAGGACCTTGCCACAGACCTCATATTCAAAAAGGCCGGGATAGTTTCATTCCAGGATGAGGGGGAGCTTATACATGCCGCAGCCGCTTTTGCGTCCCAGCCCGTGCCGAAGGGGAACAGGGTGGGCCTCATAACAAATACCGGCGGGCCTGCCGTAATTGCCACCGATGTCCTTGTGGGCGCGGGATTGAAAATTCCGCCGCTTTCCGGGAAGACCAGGAATATCCTGTCGGAAAAGCTGTTCAAGGATGCATCAATAAACAACCCCGTAGATGTCCTTGCAACCGGCACTGCTGAGCACTACAGGGCCGCCCTAGACGCAATGATGGATGACGACGGAATAGACTGTATATATATTGGCCTGGTTACACCCTTCTTCGTGGACACCGACAGCATAGCAAGGGAGATCGTCGAGGTGAACAGGCAGAGGAAAAAACCAATGGTGTGCAACCTTATGACCGACAGGCGCCAATGGACAGAAACTGTTGATATTCTTCGTAAGGGCGAGGTGCCCTGCTACAGTCTTCCCGGCGCAGCGGCACGGGTCATGTGCGCCCTGGTGGCTTACCGGAATATTCTTGACAGGGAAAAGGGGACGGTAAAGGATTTCAAGGATACCGACAAAGCTGCTGCTGAAAAGATAATCAAAGCAGCGGCTGCCGCAGGGAGAAAGATGCTTTCCGCAGGCGAGGTCTATAAAATCCTTGAGGCCTATGGAATTCCTGCGGCACCATGGCGCATGGCCTTAACCCCGGAAGAGGCAGTGAAGGCAGCAGGTGAGTTAGGCTTTCCTGTCGTAGTCAAGGCCGATGCCGAGAGCATCATCCACAAGAGCGACATGGGCGGGGTTGCCGTAAACTTAAAAGATGGAGATGCGGTGAAGATGGCGGCCTCTGACATGAAAGGGAAATTCAAAACAGCAGACCTGAAATTTTTTGTTCAGAAATTTATTCCCGGAGGCTTGGAGATCATTGCCGGGGCCAAGGCAGAGGAGGGCCTGGGCCATATTATCATGTTCGGCCTTGGCGGCATCTATGTGGAGATCATGAAGGATGTGGTTTTCAGCCTCACCCCGGTAACTGATGCTGAAGCCGATGAAATGCTCTCCTCGATAAAGGGGGCGGCCCTTCTATCGGGAGCCAGGGGCCGCAAGGGCGTTGACAGGGAAAAGCTTTTGGAACTGGTACAGAGGCTCTCCAGGCTTGTAACTGATCTTCCTGAGATAAAAGAGATGGATCTTAACCCCATCATGGCTTTCGAAGATAGTGCCTTTGCGGTTGACGCACGGATCAGCCTGTAATGAAGCGGCTGCGATAAATCAATTATCGTAACCGGTAATGCTTAATAATTTTATTTTTTCAATTAATGCCCTCACCCCCGGCCCGTCGAGCGCTTTTCGGACATCCTGTCCGCGCTCGACACTAAAGCATCCTGCTTGTCGCCTCTGATTTTAGAATTGGGAAGGGGAGAGGGGAGTAGAGTAAAAAATATTAGGAAATTTTTAAACGGAAGCCCTCGCCCTACCGGGAGAGGGCGCGCAGAGCGCGGGTGAGGGCATGTAATTCGGTGATAATGTATATTTTCGAGAGAACTAGTCATTATTGAACAATATTTTAACAGGAGTACTTCTATGTCTCATTGGATGAATTTAGGCCAGATGCTTAAGATGAATGCAAAAAAGTTCCCTGGTATGGTTGCGCTTAAGGATGCAACGCGGAGTTTTACTTATCCCGAACTCAATAAAAGGGTAAACAGGCTCTGCCACAGCCTTCTTTCCATGGGACTTAAAAAGGGGGACAAGGCCGCTGTCCTCATGGAAAACAGCATCGAGATAATTGAAATATACCTTGCCACGGCAAAGACCGGTATAGTAATCGTTCCCATAAACTTCCGGCTTGTGGCAAGGGACATCGAGTATATCGTCAACAATTCCGACGCCAGGGCCTTCATTGCCGATGGTGAATTTTGCGGGACCGTGGATTCAATCCGGCATGAATTGAAAAACATACCTTCAGACTGCTTCATTTCCGTTGGCGGGGGAGTGAAAGGGTACAGGGAGTACGAGGAGTTCATCTCCACATCGGGCGATGGCGAGCCCGAGTCAAGGGTGGAAGCGAAGGATACATGGATACTTATATACACATCGGGAACAACGGGAAAACCAAAAGGGGTTCTCAGGTCCCATGAGTCCCATATCGCCTTTTACCTGATAAATGCAATCGATTTCGGCTTTACCGGCACCGACATCTGCATGAACGTCATGCCGCTATGCCACATTAATTCCACCTATTTCACTTTCACATTCCTCTATCTCGGCGCCGGCGTCTATGTCCACCCGGCACGTTCATTCCGGCCCGAAGAGATTCTGAAAATTGTTGAAAGGGAGAGGATTACCTTCATATCCCTCATCCCAACGCACTATAACCTTATCCTCAATGTTTCCGATGAGGGGAAAAGATATCATCGGGGCTCTGTAAAAAAGCTCCTCTGCTCCTCGGCGCCTGTAAGAAAGGATGTGAAGCTTGCAATCATGGAATTTTTTCCGGGCGTGGAACTCTATGAAGCCTATGGGTCAACGGAGGCGGGAATTGTGACCACGCTCAAACCCGTGGACCAGATGAAAAAGCTCGGCTCCATCGGACAGGAATCCCTGGGTACGGATTTTGTAAAAATACTCGATGAAAACGGGAAGGAAGTGGAGCATGGATGCGTTGGAGAGCTTTATTCCCGTGGTCCCATGCTGTTCGACGAATATTATAAGCTTCCGGAGAAGACAGCCTCATCGCACCGCGGGGAGTGGTTCTCCGCAGGGGATCTGGCCAGGCGGGATGAAGACGGCTTCTATGAAATTGTCGACAGGAAGGACAATATGATAATCACCGGCGGCGAGCATGCATATCCAAGCGAGGTGGAGCAGGCTGTCGGGTGCCATCCCGATGTTTTTGATGTTGCCGTAATAGGAATTCCCGATGCAAAGTGGGGGGAAAAGATCGCGGCCATAGTAATCAGAAAAAGGGATGTGACAAAGGAGGGAATTATTGAGCATTGCCGGGGAAAACTGGCAGGGTTCAAGATACCGAAAGAGATCATATTCATATCCCAGGAGGAGATGCCGCGCACGGCGACCGGGAAGATTCTTCACCGGGTGCTGCGCGAGAGATACCAGAGCATATAACAGGTGCCGGTTGACGCCGGCAAGGTCTTATCAGGATATATCACACATTACACGGAGGAATACATGAGAGCAGCAATTTTTATTGATGGAGCGTATGTTTTATCGAACATGAAACCGCTCAACCTCGCGCCCAACTACAAGGATATTCCTGACTTTCTCCTTAAACCGCTTCGAAAATCGGTTCCCCTCGATCTTCTGCGCTGTTACTTCTACTACTGCCCGCCGTGGATGTCGGTAGAACCAACGGATACTGATAAGCGGAGGATGGAGGAGCATCTGGTGCTGATGCAGGAGATCAGATCCCTTGAACGGTGGGCTGTGCGCCTGGGAAAACTTCACCGCCGGTGGGAGGGGCACAAGGAGATCTTTGAGCAGAAACGGGTAGATGTCCTTCTTTCCGTCGACATGGTGCGGCATACGGCAGCGGGGCATATCCAGCACGCCATTGTGATTGCCGGCGACAGTGATTTCATCCCTGCCATCGAAGCAGCGAAGGAATCGGGGGCAACGGTTTCTCTCTGGTGCAGTAATGATAATTCGGTCCATAAAGATCTTATTGAGCTTGCCGACATCGTGCACCGCGTTGAATGGAAAAGGTTCCCCTCGGAAAAACTGAAGATGAGCGATGTCAACAGGCCCGCCAAGGCGAAGAGGAGAAGGTTTTTCCGGAGGTAGTAAGGGGGTCGGCTCAGCCCGCAGGGAGATGTCCTGGTGGCCTGTCTGCGTATTGCAATAATTGTATCCAAAATTTCAGGATGTGGAGTTTTCTATGAATAGTCTATCAGGGCTGATATCAGGGTTCATAGTCAGGGAAAATATTTTTTCACCAATTTCATTTAATTCCGGGCCCCTCTATTTCAGGATCATTTCAGCAGCAGCAATTCCCCTCCTGTCCCTTCTTATTTCAGGCTGCATAGACTACTCGCGCAAGTCCGGGAATTTTAATGCCCCGGGTAACTGCAGGTGGGAATCGGCCCATGTTGAAATTGAACACAAGTCAGCCCATGTCCGCGGATCGGACATGGGGCCGCGCCATATCTCTGCCTATAATATCCATACACTTGTGCTTAAAGGCATAAACCCCCTGAAATTCAGACTGGCCGGCGACCCGGGACCGGGTGATTATAATCTCCGTTTTGCACCGGACTGCAGGGCCCTGGCTGTTTCCGGTGACAGGGGGCTCCATTCAAGCCTCGTTTTTCTCGACTCATCACTCCCCTTCATGTGCAAACATATGGAAATTGATTCTTCCAATCCGGATTTCTGGCAGAGTGTCCCCTCCACAAAAGAGGTGGTCCTTGAAATTTTAAGGAGTTCCACGGATGCACGGTTCACCAGGGGAAAGAACCATGCCCTGGGTTACGATTACGGCCAGATCTCCCGTCAATACGGCAGTGAGCTCCTGGGGGGCCTCACCTATGCAGTTGATCATGCAGACGACAGGGATTTGCGCCATGCACTTTTTGAATTTATGATGCTTCCCGGCGAACAGGGACATCTTCACCAGGCTTATATTATGAAGGAGATGCCTGGAATCATCGGGAGGTATGAAGATATAAAAAAGCTTGCCCTTGATAAGCTGGGCGAACCCGGTTCGGGCCTCATCGCATCGGTCCTGGCTGCTCATCCCGATACCGGTTTCCAGGGTCTTATCGCGGGGAAACTGGGCGAGGTATACAGGCTTCCCGCAAGTGACGGGAACTGCAGCCGCATATCCGACCTGACCGCGGCCCTGGTCCTGAAAACGGCATATATGAAACGCGGGGATTTTGAAACAGTGAGCATTCTAAGAAAAATTTTGAACGATCCTAAATGCCCCCTTCGTCTTGTACCCCCGACCCCCAGCGATTACAGGGAAGCCTGGAGCATCAGGGGGGAGATAACCCGCATCAATAGCCTGAAGGGCCTTGCTGCCAGCGGCAATGGGGATGCGATGAAGACCGTGGCAGATGTTGCCCGGGGTACATGCTATACCTACCAGAGAATAACCATGGGCGCATCGGATGAGGTGAAGAAGAATGAAGGCAGTTTTATCTACAACCTCAGTATCGAACCGGATAAAATAGTCGGAGCATGGGTGGGGACCCACAACCGGGAGGATATTGCCTGCTATGCACAGGCCCTGCTGAAGATGACGAAGAAGTAGGGCCTCTTCTGTTTCCCGGCACTTTTCACTTAACAGCCATTAGTAAAAGTTATCTCCGGAGATACCGCTGATGCTATGCTGGGAGATTTTGTCTGTTTTGATCCATTTAACTATTGACATGAAAAAGGATTTTTAACAATATTAAGCCGGTATTCATATAATGGTACATTTTAGAAAACATACTTTTTTCCTTAGCCTCCTGATCCTTATTTCCTTTTCCCGGGTTCCGGTCCATGCCGTGGAAAACCGGTTGTTCTATCCTGGCTCTCCTGTTTTCGGCATTACCGGGGGCTACACGCACGTTACCGGGTACTATGCCTCCTATTTCAATAATGGAAGTTATTACGGGATAAATGCAGCCTTTCCCTTATCCGTACTCAATGGCCGCCTCCTGGCCGACGGCGATGCCATGTATGAAAAATTTCTCATGAACCATAACGATGATTTTAACCTCACCTTGTACTCGTTCCGGGCAGGCCCGCTCCTCTTCTATCCCATGTTCAATAGCCTCTATCCGTTCATAGCGGCATATGCGCAATATTCGAACATCTACTTCATCACGAGGAATTCGGGGGTAAAAGACCAGTCCAGGAAGGGGGGATACGCCCTGAAGGCCGGGACAATATCCCCTCTCTATGGCGGCTTCGGCCTCAGGCTGGGAGCAGAGTACAAGGCGCTCTCACTTTCAGGCCAGTGGTTCGGCCAGTTTCTTTTTACCGGATCGCTGGTTTTCAGTTTCAAAGGTTATATTCTCAGGGAAGAGCATGGACGAAGCAGCAACGGGGGGGTGAGGGAGAAATCCGATAAGGGGAATGTGATCGAGGATCTCCTCTTTCATGGATTGAAGCTGTTCAATGACAACAGGGTGCTTGAATCCCGGGAACCTTTCTCAAAAGCCCTGGCCCTTGACAGGGGCAACAGGGAAGCGGAAAAATATCTTGCCTTCATTGCCGATTACGAAAGAAGGCTGAAAACCGCTGAAGATTTCATGGAGAAGGGGAATTTCTACGAAGCCATCCCTATCCTTGTCGGGCTCAGGCCTTATCTCCGGAAGGCTGATGATCTGCTCAGACAGGCAAGGGGAAAACTTTTACATGAGATGCCAGGCATGGAAAAGAGAGGCATAGATGCCTATGAGAACAGGGATTATGATCTGAGCATCCAGTACATGGAGAAGCTCCTCCTCATTGATCCTGACAACAACACGGCAAAGATATATCTTCCCAGGTCCAGGAACAGGAAAGAGGCCCTGGATAAGCTCAAGTAAGCTGATTGTTTTTTTCACCGGCGGCCTGGCGGAGGGCAGGCAGGGTAAATTTTTCCCGGGACCGCGCTTTCCGGGTCAGGGCCCGGTAACGCACCGGGCAAAGTTCCAGGGGCTTTTTTTGGTGTTCATGTACGCAGTGTACCCTGTATATCCACAGCGCATCTGTACCTCCCAGCCGAAGATCGATTCATACATGGGGGTCGTAGCTGCCCAGTAGACCTGGTATATGTTTTCATAGAGGGGGACGGGTGTTTCAGTGGACCAGACGTGCGGCGGTTTCGAGAATAAGGGGCTCAGTGTTGTCTCCGATGCGTCCCAGGTCTGGTAATTGATGATGGTGTTATGCTCGTCCATGGTGGGGAGCCTCCAGTCGCTCCGTCCGCCCAGATCGAGATTTCCGCATTGGTCCAGGGCATCGTACCATGTAAGGGTCGCGGGGGTCCCGGTGCAGGTGTTGGAGCCAGACAGGTAAGTCTCACCGATGTTGCATTTCTGCCAGATATAACCCGTTGTATTGTCCTTCACAGTACCGTTATTCTGGTCAGCGAAACTCGACGTGGCCATGGGTGCCCCGGCAACGCACATGGTAAATTTCTTTGTGTTAACGCTTCCCCACCAGGTATACCCATAGTTCGTCGTGGTATGGAGAACCCAGGATGTACTGCTCGCAGCGAGCGATTCGGCATTGTAGGTGGAAGACCAGAAAGAATAAGCTGATGTAGTCTGGGGTGCGTTGGGGAAAAAATTTTCAAAATTAGCTGTGAGCATGGCTGAGTAGTTGATGATGGTGAGGAGCTCTTCTATGGAAGGAAGCCTCCAGTCGTTACGCCCCTGGTAATTCGAGCCGTTGAGATTATTACAAGTAGTCGATGCATTAACCCAGGTAGTAGTTGTTGCCAGGCCCGAGGAGCAGTCTAATCCGCTCAGGCCGTCGGCGCATTTTTTCCAGATGAGCCCGGTTTTACTGTCGGAAACAGTATTGCCGTTGTCGGTAAAGGTAAGGGCCCTCTTCTGCCCGGTGGTGAAGGACCCCGTGATCCTGTCGTGCATGATCCGCCTTCCGTACATGTCGATGAGGCTGTTCTCCAGGAGCTCCCAGGTGAATGCGGTGTTTTCCGGGAGGCTGTTCCATTTCAGAACTATTCTGATGGTGTCGTTGGGCAGGGCGCTGCCCGTCCATATGACCTGCGACACGATGTCAGGCATGAGTATATTGTCAATGGAGATATTCACGCTGGTTATGGGGATGGTATTGGCCCCCAGGGTTTTGTTGAATACAACATTCAGGTTATTTGTATTGGTCGATATGGAGACGCTGTTGTTCGCCGGAACCGTATAACTGGAAAGCCCCAGATCAATATATATCTCCTCATCCATGTTTGATTTGATGGTGTCGCTGCAGGAGATTATGCCAAAGGAAAGTATTGACAGGCTGATGAAATAGATTAATGTTTTATTTTTCATATGTAGTTCCGCTGAAAATCAATGGATTTTACCGATATCAACAATTAAATAATTATATGATATTTATAATAATTATGCAGCTGCATGTCAATAGAAAATCAGTTTTTCTCATGTATTTGCGCAGATTTTAATATTCAGAACTATTCATGCCGGGATCAATTAGTATTGACAAAAAAACAGGTTTCTTCATTCTGTATGAAAATTCCTCCAGTAAAAATTTATGATAGTCGAAACAGATAAACATATCGTCCATATTATACCAGACATTGTGTATAAGATTGATGCCGATGGGTATTTTCAGTATTTGAATGAATCAGTTCATATACTGAATTATGAGCCGCATGAATTGATCGGCCTGCATTACACAGTTCTTCTCCATCCCGAAGACACCATGGAAATACAGAGGAGTGCGGTCATAGGCAATAAGAAAGTATTGAACAGGCATGACGGGCAGCCGCAGCCATTGCTTTTTGACGAGAGAAGAACGGGAAAACGCATTACAAAAAAACTCAAGGTGAGGCTTCTCCCGAAAGGGTGGGAAAAAAGTGACAATGCGGCAAAAGATATCCATTGCGAGATATATTCCATAGGCTTATATGAAGGAGACGAGGCAGATCAAAAGACCTTTTCCGGCACCCTGGGTATCATCAGGGACATAACGGGACTGGTAGAAACAGAAAAGAATATCTACCGGGTCAAAAAGTTTTACCAGTCCCTCATCAGTCAAGCTTCAGATATTTACATGATCATTGCCACGGACGGCGACATTCTTTCCCTCAGCCCATCCATAAAAAAATATCTCGATTATGATGCCTATGACCTTATAGGGGAAAGTATTCAGAAGATTATTCACCCGGATGACTCGATATTAATCTCAAACATTCTGGCCGGTACGGATTTCTCGGATGAATATTCGGGTGATATTGAATTAAAAACATGCCATCGTAACAGGTCCCTGAGGCACGGCAGGATGAAATTCAGAACTGTCATCGGCATCGGCAATGAGGTAAGTTGCCATGTGATAATTATCCACGATATCACCTCCTATAAAAAAACCGAACAGCTCTTACAAGATAGCGATGACAGGACACACATGATCCTGGAAGAGATCCAGGATTCCTATTTTGAGACTGATAATACCGGATTAATTATATTCTGTAACAAGGCGGCCTGTTCATTTACCGGGCATGGAAAAAATCAGCTTGTCGGCATGAATTTCTCGGAACTGTTCTCCGGTGAATCCAGAGTATCTATCAGCAATTCATATATTACCGCAGGGCAGGATAAAAAACATATTCAGCTGCCGGCAGTGCCATTTCACGCTCCAGGCGGACATACGCTCTATCTGGACATTACAATTTCCCCTGTGGTTAATGTAAATGATGACATAATCGGATTCAGGATTATTACAAGGGATGTTACTGAAAAAAAAATAGAATTGGACAGTCTCCATGACGAAAAAGAGCGTGCCCGGGAATCGGACCGGATCAAATCACATTTCATCGCAAGTATGTCTCATGAAATCAGAACCCCGATGAATTCGATCATCGGGTTCACCGATCTTCTTATGGACGATGAAAGAGACCTGTTAAAGAGCGAATATCTGTCCCAGATAAAGAACAGCAGTGAGCTCCTCCTATCATTAATTAACGATATTCTTGACCTTTCACGGATTGAGGCTGATAAGATAAAAATTGAGAACACCGGGTTTAACCTTAAAACGTTACTTGATGAAATCATTGCCCTTGCCAGAATGCTCATCATTCAGTATGGCAAGGAGATCATTATCGATTATTCCATATCGAACAACGTTTCCCATCATATCATCTCTGATCCAACGAGGCTGAAGCAGATAATCATCAACCTGATTACCAATGCCATAAAGTTTACCGAACGCGGGAGGATAGATATTAATTGCGTAGTTGCAGGGCCCGATATCCTGGAATGTACGGTCAAAGACACTGGAATCGGAATTCCCGCTGATAAACAGCATGAAATATTCATGATGTTTCACCAGTTATCAAATTCTGATTACCCCAGGTCCCCGGGCACCGGTGTGGGACTTACAATAGTCAAACGTCTTATCATGCTGATGGGAGGCGATATACGGGTTGAATCGCGTACTGACAATACCGTCGGGACGTCGTTCATCTTTACTATTCCATATCATCAGGCGCCCGGCGGAAAGAATATTCCGGCAGCGGCGGCTGATGAAAAAAATGCATTCAGGGAATTGACCGTCCTCATTGCCGATGATGACCGGAGCGGGCTTTTTCTGCTCAAGCGGATCATGGAGAAGTATGGTTTTCATGTGATCACAGCCGAGAATGGGCATCAAGCCATCGGCCACTTCGAAGCAAACAGTTCTATCGACTTCATCATTGCCGATATCCAAATGCCCATTATGGACGGCATAGAAGTCGCAAGACAAGTCAGGATTATTGAAAAAAGAAGCCAAAGAAAAAAAATCCCCCTTATTGCGCTGACTGCCGCAGCAATGAAAGGGGACCAGGAAAAATTTATTTCAGCCGGTTTTGATGCCTATGTACCCAAACCGCTGAACCGCGACTGCCTTTTAGAAGTAATCAGATCATTTTTTCATGATTTCAATACATAACGGGCAGGATTATTCCCATACTGATACATGAGTGATAGCAGATCACCATGGCCTTTGCCGCTGGAAATTATCAAAAAAAAAATAATTCTTGTCTCCCTTGTACCCTGCATGTATACTTGCATCAAGTGCCAAAACAGGACATAAGTGCTTCTCCGCAAACAGCAATGACTGTGACCCGGAATAGTGCCGTTCAATTTATTGAAACGGAGATGAGGCCCGTCCGGCCGGGGAGGTTGCCATGTATGATTTTTTACTTGATCAGAAAGAGAGGGATTTAAGGGACAGTGTCAGGAATTTTGTCCGCGATGAGGTGTCCAGCGGTTTTCTTCAAGCCATGGACAGGGATGAGATAAAGTATCCCAGGGAATTCGTGGAGAAACTGGCAGCACATAAATTTCTCGGGCTCAGGTTTCCTGAAAAATGGGGGGGCAGGGGAATGTCCTGGGCTGCAGAGGTTGCGGCCCTAGAGGAGGTCGGGTGCCTTGGCATGGCCCTGTCATGTTCCTTTGCCATGCCTTCCATAGTAGGCGAGGCACTGAACCATTTCGGAACCGATGAACAGAAGAAAAAATATCTCAAACCCTGCCTCGAAGGGAGGCTTGTTGCTGCTGAGGGGCTTACGGAACCCAGGGGAGGCTCGGATTTTTTCGGCGCCACAACCAGGGCCGTTCTCAAAAACGGCAGGTTTGTGCTGAACGGCCAGAAGCGCTTCGTCGTCGGGGCTGAAGGCGCTGACTTTTTTCTGGTGTACTGTAAAACCAACTTTGAGCCCGATGCCCCGAAGGCTGAAAGGATAAGCCTCATCATTGTCGACAGGGGCCCCGGCGTGAAGACTGAACACCTTTACGGCCTCATGGGATGCAGGGGCGGCGGGACCGGCAGGCTTGTATTCAGGAACGCCGAGGTCCCATTGGAAAATCTGCTCGGGACACTGCACGGCGGTGCAGCCTGCTTCAACCAGATGATGATACCGGAAAGGCTCACATCGGCTGCAGGCTGCCTGGGCGCATGGGGCGCCCTTGATCTGGCCGTCCGGTATTCAAATAAACGGAAGGCCTTCGGCAGCTCCCTGTCCAGATTCCAGGCGGTGAATTTCATGGTTGCCGACTCCATAACCAAGCTCGATGCGGCGCGGGCGCTTGTCTACATGGCTGCCAGGGCAGTGGACAGCAATTATCCGAACCAGAGGAGGATCGTGAGCGAGGCCAAGCGGTTTGCCACGGAATCGGCCTGGGACATAGTCAATAATGCCATGCAGATCCTGGGCGGAATAGGATACACCAGCATATACCCCGTGGAGAAAATGCTCCGCGACACCCGCCTTGCGCTCATATGGACAGGGACGAGCCAGATCATGAACCTCCTGGTCCAGCATGAATATTATGACGAGGTTCTGAAACAGCCCTATGAACGGAGGAGGGCGGAGCAGGATGCCATGAATCCCGATGAACGAGAGAGGTGCTTTACCGATGAGGACATGTGGGAAGTTCATGACAGGGGGATCTGAGTGGGTTCAATAATCAGGTCAACGGGAATTGTTGCTCTCTCAACCATGGCGAGCAGGGTCATGGGTTTCATCAGGGACATGCTCATGGCATCATACTTCGGGGCAACGGTGATGTCCGATGCCTTTTTCGTTGCCTTCAGGATCCCCAATCTGCTCCGGAGATTCATAGCCGAGGGGACCCTCACCGTGGCATTCATCCCCATCTATACCGATGTCCTCATGAAGAAAGGGGAGGATGAGGCCCTGCGCCTGGCACAGAAGGTCTTCACAATGCAGATGGCCGCAATACTTGCGCTGACAGCTGCCGGCATCATTTTTTCTCCGCAGATTGTTGAAATCATGGGGTACGGGTTCACTGACCGGAACATAATCGGCATAACCGTGGACATAAACAGGATCATGTTCCCCTATCTTTTTTTTGTCGGGCTCGTGGCATTTTCCATGGGGATACTGAATTCCCACGGGTACTTTTTCGCGCCTGCATTTTCCACTGTTCTTTTTAACCTGGGGATTATCATCGGCATCGTCTTCTTCAGCCGCTTTTTTGATCAGCCCCTTTACGGAGTGAGCATCGGGGTTCTTCTCGGGGGCTTTTTACAGTTTATTCTTCAAATCCCTTACATGATCAAGGCAGGGTTCAGGGTTAAAATTTCCTTTGACTTTAGAAATCCAAGCATAAGGAGGATCATGAGGCTCTTTGTCCTTGCCTTTTATGCCAATGGCATCATACAGATAAACATACTGATAAGCACAATTTTTGCAACGTCCCTTCCAGCAGGGAGTTTGTCCTATATTTATTACAGCGACAGGCTTGTGGAACTTGTGCTCGGCATATTCATCATATCCATAAGCAGTGTCATTCTCCCTGAAATGTCAAAGCTCTCATCATCGGAAGACCACGGGAAGATGAAGGAGCTTTACACGTCCTCCATCAGGAGCGCCCTTTTTCTGGCCATCCCGGCCTGCGTGGCGCTCATGGCGCTGGGCCTCCCCATCATATCGGTACTTTTTGTGAGGAATAAATTCACCATGGATGATGCTGTCATGACGCAGAGCGCCCTGTTTTTTGCTGCTGCCGGCATACCCTCGGTATCCATTCTGAGGATAACGACGCCGGCATTTTTTTCACTGGAGGATGTGAGAAAACCGGTAATATCGGCAACTGTAGGGCTGGCCGTTTTCCTCATATCAGGTTATACGTTGATGCATACCGGGCTGAAGCATGCAGGCCTTACACTGGCAAATTCACTGTCTGTCACGGTGCAGATGGCCCTGCTCCTCTTCTGGCTGCAGAAAAAAATTGGAAGAATAAGCCCTGAAAAAATAATCCCCGCCCTTGCAAAATACCTTTTTTCCTCGCTGGTGATGGGCGGGGCGGTCTACTGGCTGTCAGTCATGGTTCCCTGGGACAGCGGAGGGTTGATTTTAAAAGCAGGCAGCCTCATGGCGATTATTCTCTCGGGATCGATAATATACTTCGGCCTCTGCTATTTTCTGAAAGTGGAAGAGTTCACCTATCTGAAGCGTAAAATGAGGGAGAGACTGGCCAAACGAAGGATCCGGTAAACATTTTTTATCAGTATGGTAATAATTTTCTTTTAATGACGCCTGGATCCTTTTTACTACTTGCAAATACAAAGGCATTTTATATATTTATCTTGAAGATTTTCTGATGACAGCTGCATGTTACGGTCATCAATTCAACCGACAAGGGGCTGATGATATGATTTCCTCAAGGGCTAAAGATGTGAAACCGTTCCTGGCCATGGATGTTATGGCAAGGGCAGGGGAACTTGAGAAAGCAGGGCATAACGTGATACACCTTGAAATAGGTGAGCCCGATTTTGAAACTCCAATGCCGGTTCAGGAAGCGGCAATCGCAGCGATTAAGTCAGGAAAGACCCACTATACCCATGCCCTGGGGCTCATGGAGCTCCGTGAGGAGATTTGCCGCCATTACTTCGATGAATACAAGGTTTCCATCTCCCCTGACCAGGTGCTCATAACCTCAGGTACGTCCCCATCCATGCTCCTCATGATGCTTGCTATCATAGAATCAGGTGATGAGATTATTATCTCCAATCCGCATTATGCCTGCTATCCCAACTTTGTCAATATAACCGGCGGCGTGACAAAGCTGATAACAACCAGCCCCGAGGATGGTTTTCAATTCAGGCCTGAAGAGATAAAAAAGAACCTCACACCGGCAACCCGGGGGATCATGATAAATTCTCCATCCAATCCAACGGGCATAGTGATGAATGAAAAGACCCTTGAACTGATTGCATCTTTTGACAGGCAGTACATACTCTCCGATGAGATATATCATGGCCTTGTGTATGAAGGGAAGGCAAGGTCCATCCTTGAATTTACTAAGAATGCCTTTGTGATAAACGGATTTTCCAAGCTCTACTCAATGACCGGGTGGAGGCTCGGTTACCTCATTTTTCCCCGGAAATTTTCAAAAGTCATGCAGAGCATCCATCAGAATTTCATGATCTCGGCAAACTGTTTTGTCCAGTATGCCGGTATTGCTGCCCTGAAGCATTGTAGCGGGCATATTTTGAAGATGAAGGATGTTTATAATGAAAGAAGAATTTTTATGATTAAAAGGCTGAGGGAGATAGGATTTAAAATCAGCGTGGAACCCACCGGCGCCTTTTATGTTTTTGCCGATGCCCGGGGTTTCTGCAAAGATTCCCTGAAGGAGGCTTTTAATATACTTGAAAACGTTAAAGTAGGGGTGACTCCCGGGATTGACTTCGGGTCCGGAGGGGAGGGGTTCATCAGGTTTTCCTATGCCAATTCCATAGAAAATATACGCGTAGCGCTGGACAGGGTGGAAGTTTACATGAAAGAGAGGGGATTCTGCTGATTTATCAGATAAGACATTATCATTCTTTTCCAATAAAGGACTTTACAAAAAAAACTCCCCGTAATAGTTTTACCAGCGGGAATCCTTTTTTTATTATCAATTTTATTAAATAGGATGCCCTGTATCATACAAACAAAGGCATGTAGTCCAGTATTATTATTTTGGAAATAATTTTGGAGGTCATTTGAATGATTAAAGAGTATTCAGCGGATAATATCCGGAATGTTGTCATTGTGGGCCATAGTGTTACCGGAAAATCCACCTTATTTGAAGCAATGCTTTATCTTGGTGATAAAATTGAAAAAATGGGGAACCGCGACAGCGCCACCCTCGTTTCCGATTATGATGCAGATGAAAAAGAGAAAAAAATGTCAATACGCAGCGCCCTCGGTTTCATTGAAATTGAAGGCGTTAAGATTAACATACTCGATACCCCGGGCAAGATTGGGTTCATCGGCGAGTCAAGGGGGGCCCTGCAGGCTGCCGACGCCGCTATCCTTGTTGTAGACTCCGTTGACGGCGTGCAGATTCAGACTGAAAGTAACTGGAGATACCTTGAGGAAAACAAGATTCCCAGGATTATCTTTGTAAATAAAATGGATAAGGAGCGGGCTGATTACGACAAGGTCGTTCAGGGAATCAAGACCAGTTTTAAATCCAAATTTATCTCCATTTGCCTCCCTGACGGCGAAGGGGAGAATTTTAAGGGAGTTGTTGACATCATTGATATGAAGCTCATGACCCCCAGGGAAGGCGGGAAGGGTGTCACCGTTTCAGAAATTCCCGGTGATCTGAAAGAGATAGCTGATTTAGAGAAGAGCAGCCTCATGGAGCTTGCCGCAGAGGGAGACGATAATCTCATAGAGAAGTTTTTGAATGAAGAAAAATTAACTGATGATGAAATAAAACTGGGCCTCAGGGTACAGTTGGAGCAGGCTAAAATAGTCCCAATCATCTGCGGATCATCGGAAAAGCTGATCGGAGTCATGAACCTCATCATGAAAATTAAGAATTTTGCGCCATCACCCAGGCTTGGAGCTGAATATACGGGAATTGAGCCCGGCGATTCGAAGAAGGAAATAAAGGTGAAGGGTGATGCAAGCGGTTTTTTTTCAGCCGTTGTCTGGAAAACATACATTGACCAGTATGCCGGAAGGTTTAACTACCTTAAAATAATTTCCGGTTCACTCATCCATGACACTGATGTGTACAACGGGAATAAGCAGGTAAAAGAGAGGATATCAAAGATATATACCCTCATCGGCAACAAAATTGTTGAAGTGCCGAAACTGAATTGCGGCGACATAGGCGTTGTTGTCAAACTCGACAGAACAGCCACCCTGGACACCCTTTCCGATATAAAGCATCCTGTTATCCTTGATATACTTAAGTTTCCCAGGCCTGTATTCTCTTATGCGGTTGAGGCGAAGAACAAATCCGAAGTGGATAAGGTCGGGCAGTTCTTTCATAAGATTATGGACGAGAACCCCACGGTAAAATACGAGTTCAACGCAGAAACCAAGGAGTCTGTTCTTTCAGGAATGGGGGAGATGCAGCTCGATATTATTCTAAATGCTCTCAAGGACAGGAATAAACTTGAAGTTATTACAAAAGAGCCCAGGGTAGCCTATAGGGAGACCGTCACAAAGAAGGCCGAGTCTCAGTATAAGCATAAGAAACAGTCAGGGGGCCACGGGCAGTATGGCGAGGTCTACTTCAGAATGGCGCCGCTCTCAAGGGGGACGGGTTATGAATTCATAAATGCAATAGTGGGGGGCGTAGTTCCGAAGAACTATATCCCTGGAATAGAGAAGGGTGTAATTGAAGCAATGCTTGAAGGCGTCCTTGCAAAGTACCCTGTAATTGATGTGGCAGTTGAGCTCTATTACGGTTCGTATCACGATGTTGATTCTTCTGAGATGGCTTTTAAAATAGCTGCGCGTCACGCCTTTAAGTTAGGCATGGAGGCCGCCGGGCCCCAGCTGCTCGAGCCTGTCATGAATGTCAAGGTCTATGTAGACAAGGTTTACATGGGGGATATCCTGAGCGATATTACCTCGAGAAGGGGCCGTGTCCTTGGGATGGAGGATGCGCAGGAATCGGGCGGGAGCATATCTGTTGTAAAGGCCCATGTCCCGCTCTCTGAGCTCCTCAGATACACCATTGACCTCAGGGCAATGACAAGCGGTAAGGCGAGCTTTGAGATGGAATTTTCCCACTATGACCCGATTTCAGGCAAGGAAGCTGAAAAAATCATTGAAAAGAGAAAAGTGGAACTTGTGGAAGAGGCCAATAAATAGCCGGTGAGCAAAAGTTTTTTGTAACTGAGCCGGTTCGATGATTTCATAATTATACGGAATCTGTATTAAAAATGTCAGCCACGGAGACACAGAGGCACAGAGTTTAATGAGTTTTTTTATTAATATTTATAATTAATGTTATCATTATTATATTGATAAAAATTATCTTAATTCAATATAAATTACAATCATTCCTCCGTGTCTCTGCGCCTCTGTGGCAAAATATTATTATCTTTCATCAGGCTCTATAATATGATTAAGACATATGACATAAAGTTAAAACTCCTTTTTATGATTTCGATGTTTCTCCACCTTCTTTTTTTCATCATGATTATCCTCCCGAATTACCAGAGTTACAGCCAGAAAACGGACGAACTGCTGAAAAAAATGTCCTGGGGCGGCGGAAGGGATATTATTGTAAATATCAATCCCGATGGTGATAAGCTTTTGAATGATACTACACTCCTTTCCGATGTGGATTCCAGCGCCCAGGGATATATCACCAGGGAACCGGGCGACCGGTGGCTGAACAATTCCCTTGATTTTTTCAACCGGCAGGGTACCAGGAGTGTGGGACGGAACAGGGTTTCCTATCCAAGGAAAGTTGAGAATGTCATACTCAGCACCGATTCCGAGATTGCCCTTTTAATAAAGCAGTATAACCCCGATGAAGGGGCCTATGGAAGTGACGGAGCTGATGAGCGGATCAGGATCCCCGACAAAAACGGGGTGAATATGAAGAATGCCATCTTCTATTCCAATAACGGGCTCTTTTCATTCAATACGGTAAAATTTAAGAATTTCAAGTACTTCAAGGAGATGAAGGATAAAATTTCATCCAACTGGATACTCCCGGGCATGGCCAATATCGCCTTCGGACCATACAACCCGGTAACCGGCGCCTACAGCACCGCCCGCGGCTATGAAAGGTACATGCCCATCCCGAGCCAGCATGTGAAAATATTTTTTACCATGAACAGGAAGGGGGATATACTCAAAGTCATCCTCATCGATTCCATGGGAAACCGGCACCTTGATAATTCATGCATTGATGCCATCAGGCTGTCGGTCGGTTTCGGGCCTGTGCCCGATGATATGAGGGGGGAGGAGATCGGCATTCCCTTCATATTCGGCTTTTACGCATATTAGCTATATGTGCTTCCTGAATAAGCCGTTAAATGTTAAGAAATCGGCCACGGAGACACTGAGGCACAGAGGAGGATTAATATATAATAATATTTTTTACTTATAAATTAAACCCTGTTTAGTGAGCGAATTTTTTTAATTTTATATATCTAACCATTTTTTCTCCGTGTCTCTGTGTCTCCGTGGCAATATTTTTTTGTATAATAAGCATACCCTGTTATCACGCCTTATCCAGCAGGTCCCTCATCGTCATATTGCCGAAAGCCTTTTTGCTGGAGTTCATGATATTTCCGAAGATCTCCTTCACCGCGCTCTTCAGTGGCGATGCCTTGGCTGAAGGAGGAATATCCAGGCTCACCTTGTTTATGATGTCGACAACTTCAGCCAGTTTTAAATTTTGCGGGGCATTTGACGGGGAATAGGTTGAGTCTTCTTTTTTCAGTATCAGGTTTTCCTCGATAAACAGGTTCAGGAAAAATTCCGTGTCATCATCGCTCCCGTTTGTCGCATCCAGCACCTCTTTTTCCGTTGAGGAACCTTTCCCTTCGTCAAATTTTTTGTAAATCTGACCGAGCACGGCAAGCCCGAAATATACATAGACATCTTTTTTCTCCCTGAAAGTCCTTGATAAATTCATGTATGTTTCAGGATGCATAAGGGTGTACGATACCTCCGCCCCGTAGAGGATTATTACGGTGGAGGAATAAATCATCAGAAGGAAGAGAGGAATGGATGCCAGGGTTCCATAAACGGCAAAGGTCCCCTTTGCAAAGGCCTTTACATAGAATATGAAGAGAAGTATGAAAATAACCCAGACCGCACCGGTGAAGGCAGCCCCTATGGAAGCGTACTTGAACGGGACCTTTGTGTTGGGCAGCGTCATGTAGCATAGGGCGAAGAGGAGCCAGATGAATGCGAATGGGGCAAAGAAGTTTATGAGCATGGCTATGACGCTTTTTCCCTCAATTCCCTTCCATGTTCTCCCCATGTCCGTGGTATAATGGACAAGCCCCGTATCGCCGAAGGCCCAGACTCTGTCGCCCTTCTGGATGAGCCTGTTGATCTTGTAGGTCTCGAATTCCTGGGATTTCCAGTTGTCCCCCCCGTCGTCGGTGAATATGATATTCCCCTTGCTCCCTGCGATAAACCCGTTTTTTGCATCAAAAAAATGAGATGCATAGTAGTCGAATTCCTTGAATTTTTTTACTTTCCATGATGTCCCGCCGTCCTGGCTTACCAGATTAATGCCTTCATTGCAGTTGAGCCATATGGTCTTCGGGTTTACGAAAAAGGCATTGTTGATGTCCAGGTGCTTGTCTTTTCTTTTTGTCTCCTCCACCTGTTTCATGTTCCAGGTCTTGCCGCTGTCGCTGGTAAAGAGTATTGTACCCCTGCTTCCGGTGACAATGCCCTGATTTTTATTGAACGTAATCGATGTAAAGTCCGAGGTGACGCCTTCCCACTCCCTGGATTCCCAGTTTTTCCCGCCGTCTTCGGTGATGAAAAACATCCCGTCCCCGGCAGAGATGAATCCCCTTTTCTCACTCAGCATATGGATATCATTTAAATCGAAGGTATCCCATTTGGCAAATGACCAGGTGAGGCCGTTGTCATAGGTATGGAGAATGACACCTTTCGTCCCGATTATCCAGCCTTCATTTCCGATGAACTGGATGTCCTTGAATTTTATGTCCTTCAGATCTATGGGCTCAAAACGAGTATCGTTGATCTGAAAGGATTTATCATTCTTATCAAAGGTGTAGACCCTCTGGTTGTCAAAATCGACGGAGTCTACGTTGAATTTTGCAAATTGAAAGCCCCCGTCCTTTGAGTGGAGAATGCTGGATTTGCTTCCCACAACCCAGTAACTGCCATTATCAGCTATATGTGCTGAGTAATAATCGGAAGATGAAAAGAATTCCGTGACCTTGGTGGCAACAGTGGTCCCGGCAATCAGCATCGCAGGGCCAAGCGTCAGGGCTGCCCAGTAGAAGATTACCCTGAGGACAATGGACCTCAGCTTTTTTACTTTCCATATATCATTAAGAGATTTCTCCAGTGATCTCAGCATTGCTGTTGCGGAAAAGACCATGATGACAGCCCCGATTCCACCAATTTTGCCTGCATTGTCGACAAGCCCCGATATGGCCCCGAATATGGGGTCGATATTGATCTTCATGTTATGTTCCACCATGAACATGGAGATTTTTCTGAAGAGCTCTTCTTTTTTTCCTCCAGCTCCTGAAAATACTGTGTAGAAGGTGAGGATAACCGTGACCGTTGGAATAAAGGATACGACAATGGTATATGCTGTAGCAGAGGCCTTTGTAAGGCAGTCGTCAATCATGAATTTCCGGGTTGAAACGATGAATATTTTTATGAAATTTACGACCTTATTCATGAATTTTTTATTCAGGGACTCTCCCATATAAATTTTTTTAATGAGGGAGGATAGGGATTCCTTTTTTTTCAGCAGCTTTTCCTTTAATTTTTCTTTTTTTACCGGGATTATTTCTTCCCTGGCGGTTTCATTTTGCGTAGTGTTATCGGCCATGATATCTCCTTCCTGATAAATAGAAATATTGATATGAATCTGGGAAATACAATCTATGTAATGATAATATCTAAAATAATATCAAAAAATCAAAATAGTCAATTAAATTTTTTATTTTAATCTTTGCCAAAATTATTTTTTATAATTTTACATTGACAAAAATATTATTAATATTTTAAATGTCATAAAATTTACTTTGTTAAGGATGTGATTTCTATGACGAGCCCCCTTGTAGTTGAAGTTAATGGAGATATCGAAAAGGCCTTTAAAAATCTTAAAAAGAAGATGGCCTTTGAAGGGATATTCAAGGAATTAAAAAGAAGAAGATATTATGAAAAACCGAGCGTAGAAAAGAAGAGGAAACGCGAAGAAGCTGAAAGAAGGCGCCTCAAGAAAATGAGAAGGATGAACGTAACAAATACCAAAGTAAAGAAAATTGTAAAAGGCCCCAATCAGGTGAGAGAAAAAACCGATACGATATAATACATGTCTGATATTCTTTATTTTTTCAGGTAAATTTTTAAAAATCCGGCGCAACCGGATTTTTTTATTAAATCATGAACCATTCGGCAAACTACAATACCACGACCCCCCTGGCAGAAAGGTCCCGGCCGCTTGCATTAAAGGACTTCATCGGTCACGAATATATCACCGGCGACGGAAAGCTTATAAAATCGGCCATGGACAGCGCCAGGATATTTTCAATAATCTTCTGGGGCGGGCCCGGTTCAGGCAAGACCACCCTGGCAAAAATCATTTCTGAATCGAGCGGGGTGGAATCATTTTTTCTCAGCGCCATTTCCTCGGGAGTGGCAGATGTCAGGAAGGTGCTGGATATTGGAAAAAAGAACAGGGTGAGCGGGATGCAGACCATCCTTTTCCTCGATGAGATTCACAGGTTCAACAAGGCACAGCAGGACGCGGTACTCGGGGCAGTTGAATCGGGAGATGTTGTCCTCATAGGGGCAACCACTGAAAATCCCTCCTTCAGCGTCATCTCGCCCCTACTTTCAAGGGTCAGGGTTATAAAGTTGAGCAACCATTCTGATAAGGACCTCCTGGCCATTATGGCCAACGCCCTGGACAGGGACCAGGTCATCAACAGGGATACCGTTGTTTTTGATGAAGGGGTTAGGGAGAGGATAGCCGCGCTTTCAGGAGGGGATGCCAGGAGGATGCTCAACATTCTTGAAACGGCCTTTTATCTTTCAAAGGACGGGAAAATTTCCATGGAAATTTTAAAAGATGCCATGGAGAGCAGCCTCCTGTATTACGACAGGGCCGGCGACAGGCATTACGACACCATTTCAGCCTTCATAAAATCGATGAGGGGCTCTGATCCCGATGCCGCAGTCTACTATCTTGCTAAAATGCTTATCGCAGGAGAAGACCCGGAGTTTATCGCGCGGAGGATGATAATTTTTGCCTCGGAGGATGTTGGCAATGCATCGCCCCACGCGCTTCCAATAGCCGTTGCCTCACTCACTGCAGTTCAGAACATCGGAATGCCCGAATCGGAAATAATCCTCTCCCAGTGCGCAGTATTTCTTGCATCTTCACCCAAGAGCAATGCATCCTATCTTGCAATAGTGAAGGCAAAGGAGACAGCCGGACAGTCGAATTATGAAATACCCATGCATATCAGGAACGCGCCAACTGGGCTCATGAAAAAAATGGGATATGGCAGGGATTATAAGTATCCCCATGACCATGAAGGCCATTTTGTTGAAGATTCATACCTTCCGGCTGAAATAAAGGATCAGAAATTTTATTCCCCCTCGGAAGAAGGGAGCGAAAAAGGAATACTTGAAAGGCTCCGGCGCCTGTGGCCCGGGAGATATTGATTGTTACTTTTAAAAGATAAGCCACAGAGACACAGAGGCTCAGAGAGTGATAAAATACTTTTTGTATGAAAACATTATTTTTTCAATTAGAACTCCCCTCGCCCTATTGGGAGAGGGGTCGGGGGTGAGGGCATGCAGTTAAGGGACAATGCATATTAATCATTTACCAATATTAGATGAAAAACCAATCTTTCAGGAGGCATTATGATTGAAATAAACGAAGTTTATGTAAGGCTGCTCGATATTTTATACACGAAGTCATTCATTTACCGGGAGAACCCTCCCTTTAAACTGGTTTCAGGCAGGGAGAGCTTTTATTACTTCGACTGCAAGGCCACAACCCTGGACCCTGAAGGGCTTTCACTCATCGGGATGGCGGTATATGATAAATTAGCGGAGATGTTGAGGCCCCATGGAACCTGCGGCATTGGCGGGCTCACCCTTGGAGCAGATCCCATTTCTCTTGCGGCGTCTCTGGAGGCTTACAGGAATAATGTCACCCTCTACCCGCTCATAGTCCGCAAGGAGCCCAAGAAGCACGGCACATCAAAATGGATCGAAGGGAACATCGGCGGCATACAGAAAGTCATTGCCGTGGATGATGTTATCACTACTGGGGGCTCGACTATAACCGCAATAGAGAGGCTGCGCGAATCGGGATTAGAAGTATTAAAGGCCGTTGTACTCATAGACCGTGAAGAGGGCGGCAGGGAAAATATTGAGAAAGAGGGGGTTGAGGTCATTTCCCTTTTTACAAGGGCCGATTTTGACAGGAAGAGGTTATGATGCACTGGGGGCTTTCCAAAAAAAGCAAAAAGAATTTGCCACAGAGGCACTGAGACACAGAGAAAAGATACTCCGTGCCTCCGTGTCTCTGTGGCTTATCTTTTTTAATTTTAGATAATAACCGCTAAAACTTCAGCATAAACCCGGCAAGCACTTTTATCATGTTCTGATTGAAATTGGCTATGTCGTTGAAGCAGTATCTCCCTTCCAGCATCAGGGATACGGATCCGGTGAGGTTGATATCAGTCCCGATAAAAAGCTCCATTCCCGCATCGGAATCGTCATCGGCCTTGTTGTTGTTCCTGTTGCTGAACACGTTTAACGCGGCTCCAATCCCGAAATAGGGCGCAATTTTCGACTGCCCCATGAAATGGTAGTACCAGTCCAGGTGAATGCCGTAAATCCTGATGTCCCGGGTGTTGTCTTTGTCTTTTAACCTGATATAATCAAGGCTGGGCCTGAAATTCAGGTTATTAAAAAGAAACTTGCCCATGTCGAAATAGATCCCAACGGTATAGGTGTTCTCGTACTGCAATGCATCATAGTCGTCGCGCATGGTTGCCCAACCGCCTTTGATTCCAATTCCGCTTGCATCGGCATTTTTCATACTGTAAAATGATATGAAAAGGGAGAGTGCAATTATAACCAGAAATTTTGCTTTTGTCATTGAAACTCCTCATTCAGTTTTAAATATTTGATATGTTCAGAAAAATTATAAAAAGGAAAAAATACAAATACAAAATTTAATTTTTTTTATTTTTTATCCGTAACCGGCACATCCGGTGAAATTGAAGGCTTATCATGATAAAAAACTTTGCAGTCTGCATGGACAGATATGCTGTAATCAGATTTGAATGACTTGAAAATGGAAAATCTCAACCGGTAAAAGGTCTTCTCCCTGAACCTCAGTATGGGATCATATTTGCTGCTGCATAGTGTAAGTTCCCTTGTGCTGTTCCATGATGTATCAAAGTTTCTTCCCATTTCCGAGTAGACATAATTTTCCTTTTGGCCAGTAAATCGGGAGACATCTATAATCTGTTCAACAATAAAAAAGGCCTTAACGGGCTCCTTTTTCCCGGTGAAAGGATTATCAACATGGCTTGATGACAATTCAACCCTGATGCAGTCTGTTGATTTTTCCAGGGTAAAATAAATTTCATAGGTAACCTCCTTTTCTATTTTTTCCTGTGAAACCCTGATGCTGTCTGCTGACCGTTCAAAATTATTTTTATTCTTAAACTCTCTTATTCCCGTTCCGCCGGAACATGAAAATAATAGTAAAAAAAATATTATGTATGATATGCCTTTTATGGTCTTCTTTTCCATTTAATTGCTTGTTAAGTCCAAATTATAAATACATTATCTGCTATTGATTCCTCTCTATAGCTGAAATATCAATAATTTTTTCTATTTTCGTAAAATATTCTTGCCTTATGTCGTATATTTTTTTTATTATCAGGTTGTAAATTTGGTATTTTAAAATATCAAAATGGCTTAAGAATTTTGATATTCTTTACACTTTGTTTTGTTTATCTGTAAAATCCGGCATATTATCGTTATATTTGGATATTAATAATGTACCTTAAATCAATGGAATTGTTCGGTTTTAAATCTTTTGCTGACAGGACTCTGGTCAAGTTCGGTCAGGGGATTACCGCCATAGTGGGCCCCAACGGATGCGGAAAATCGAATGTTGTAGATGCTATAAAATGGGTGCTGGGGGAGAAATCGGCCAGGAATATAAGGGGCGATAAAATGGAGGATGTAATATTTTCCGGTACAGACCAGAGGAAAGCGGTGTCCCTTGCCGAGGTTTCGCTGACCATCGACAACTCCAAGAAGATACTCGATTTCGATTCCGACTCCGTTACCATAGGGAGGAGAATTTTCCGCGACGGCGAGTCGGAATATCTATTAAACAAGTCGCCGGTAAGGCTGAAGGATATCGAAAAGCTCCTCATGGACACAGGGATAGGGAAGTCGGCCTATTCAGTCATGGAACAGGGGAAGATGGATCTTATCCTCTCCACCAGCGCTGAAGACAGGAGGTATATCTTTGAGGAGGCCGCGGGAATATCCAGGTACAAGCATCAGAAGAAGGAGTCGCTGAAGAAACTCCAGGACACCGGAGCAAACCTTGAAAGGATAAATGATATCATAAATGAAATAGAGAGGGAGAAGGAATTCAAGAGAAAGCAGGCCGAAAAGACCCGGATCTACATAGATTACATGAAGAAGTATTCCGATTTCGATATCAGGCTCAATGTCATTAAACACAGGGATATACTTAAAAGGCAGGAGAAGATTCAGGAAGATATTGAAAGGCTGATGAGGGAGAGGGAAGCCATATCGGCAAAGGTGGCATCAATCTCATCGGAGAATGAGAAGGATGAAAAGAGGAAAAATGATATACAGAACAATCTCTGGGAGCTCGACAAGGAGCTGAGCGGCTACCGGTTCAGGCTGGAAGACATAGACGTCAAGACAGATAAGAACAGGAGGCTCATCGAGGATCAGAAAAAGCAGATAGAACTCATAGAAAAAAAGATCGAGGAGCGTTCATCAAGCATGGCAGGGCTCGCCCAGGAGAAACTCAAAGCCGAGCAGACCGGGATAGAGATAAGGAAAAAGATTGATAATGACCGTGAGAAGCTCAAGAGCTTTGCCGAATCCAAAAAGAGAAAGATTGAATCCATTAAAAACTCAAAGGAGAAAATTGAGAGCAACAGGAAGCTTATCAGGAAAAGGGACGATGACCAGAAGAGTATGAGGGATGAACTTGAAGTGGTCATTAAGAGGCTCATTGACGCCATTGACAAGCGGAAGGCCGAACTCTCGGGCTCCGAGGATGAGAGGCAGGCTCTGCGGGGCAAAATCCACAGCTCCATTGAAGGCATAGGCGGCGCATTACGGGCTGCCATGGACCTGCTTAAGAACGGCAGTGTCAATGAGGCCCTGAACCTGCTGCAGCCCCTTGACATGCAATCCCTCTACGGAGACATCGTCAGGTTTGAAAGCTTCGAGGACGGCTTCAGGTCAATCCTTTTCGATAAGACCGGCATTCACGCGAAGAAGGAGGAGCTTGACGGAAGGATTGCGGCCGAGGAGAGGGCCATCGATGAGCTCCTTGCCGAGAATATCATGCTGGAGAGGCGGATCCAGGATGACCAGTCCGAGCTTGAGGACATCAACGGGATGATAACACGGGTTGAGATTTCACTCTCCACAAATGAGACCGACAGTGACTGGATCGAGCGGAGCATCAGCTCATACGATTATCAGATAAAAGACATTTTGAAGCAGATAGAGAACCACCGGGACGATATCGAGAGGTCCAGGACCGCGATTAGAAATTTTACAAAGGAGATCGAGGAGTGGGAGACAAAGCTCATTGAATTCAATGAAAGGAGCAATGCCTTAATATTGAATATTTCCGATCACACCTCCACCAGGGACGAGATTGAAAGGAAAATTCATGACAGGAAGAGCATTTCCAGAAAGGACGAGGAAGACCTCAGAAAAATTGTGGAGAGGATTACATCCATGGACAAGAACCTCGTGGAATTCATCTTTCGGCGAAACAATATTGAGGAATACATCTGGAATGAATATGAGATGAAGCCCGCGTCCCTTGCCAGGTACGATTCAGACAGCTCCCAGACCGGGGCGATAACCGGGGAGATACAGGAGCTCAAGAAAAAGATCCAGGACCTGGGACCAATCAACAACCTGGCGATAGAAGAATACAATGACTTGAAGAAGCGCTTCGAATATTACATTACCCAGAGGAATGACATAGAGAAGGCCCGGAAGGACATCCTGTCCGTCATAGACGATATAAATAAGACTTCAATCGACCTTTTTCTCGACACCTTTACAAGCATACGGAAAAATTTTTCCGAAATATTCAAGCAGCTTTTCGAAGGCGGAGATGCAGCCATTGAGATTATGGATCCCGGTAATGTCCTTGAGTCCGGGATAGATATCATGGTGAGGCCCCCCGGTAAAAAGCTGAAGAGCATTAACCTCCTTTCCGGAGGGGAGAGGGCGCTGACCGCAATAGCCCTCCTCTTTGCCACGTACATGGCAAAACCCTCGCCATTCTGCTTTCTCGACGAGATAGATGCCCCTCTCGATGAAGAGAACATCAGGAGGTTCGTCAAGATGCTCAGGGAATTTTCAAAGAGCACCCAGTTTATCATTGTCACGCACAATAAGAATACACTGAGCACAAGCGAAGCGGTCTACGGCGTGACAATGGAGGAGCCCGGGATCTCCAAGGTACTGTCGCTCAATTTAAAAAGAGGCGACGGTAAGGCGGCCCAGGAAACTGTCTCATTATGAGGTTTGCCCTGCTTTTCATCCTTGCCGGAGTGATTTTTTCCTCATGCGCAGCTGAAAGGCATCGCCACAAATACACCGAAGGCGATACCTTTACCAGGCCCCCGGTCTACCATTCGCCTGAGAGCATGGCAACAGAATTAAACATGCTCCATGCCGCATACCCCCTGATAACCAGTACCTCGACTGTGGGTTACAGCGTCAGCGGAAGGCCCATATATGCATTCATCATATCCGGCAATCCTGCCACCAGCACAATCAACATTAGCGGCACCGATTTTTATAAACCAAGGATACGGCTCACCGGATCCATTCACGGGAATGAATATATCTCAGGGGAGATCCTCATAAGCTTTATAAAATATCTTTTACAAAACTATGACGCTGCTCATCCTGAATATAATGTGACCAGGCTTGTAGACACCAGGTATATAGCCATTATCCCCATGCTCAATCCCGACGGCGTAGCATCCAGCACAAGGAACAATGCCCATGGTGTTGACCTGAACAGGAACTTCAGCTACAAGTGGACTTCGGGCGGGGACCATGGCACCTCTTCCTTTTCCCAGCCTGAATCTGCGGCTTTGCGGGACTATTCTCTTGGAAATGTTTTTCACCTTGCAGCCACATACCATTCAGGGGCAGTAATCGTGAACATGCCCTTTGATTACGGATGCGAGAATCGTATGTCCGGTGACTGTGCCGGGCATCCCGATGCGCCGATTGAGAATGATTTTGTGAAATATATATCCAGGGTATATACTGCGGCCGGGACTTTTTTGACTAATCCCGGAATATTAAATGATCCCCCCTATGTTGTCCAGGGAACAATAAACGGCGGGGACTGGTATGTTGCCAATGGCACTCTTCAGGACTGGAGCTACATGGAGGCCGGGTGCATGGAAGTGACCATTGAAGTGGCAAACAGCAGCCCTCTCACCGCTGAAGGCATTGACCAGGTGTTCATGTACAACAGGGACTCCATAATTGCCTATATGGACGCAGCAGGTACCGGGGTCTACGGCCGGATTACGCCCAATGGAACTACAACCCCGGTTGCCGGGGCAAAGGTTTATATCTGGGCAACGACTACCGAGGGGGATCTGCAGGTCCGCTCGGATTCCGACGGATATTACTTCAAGATATTGAAAAACGGGACGTATACAGTATATGCATCTTCAACGGGGTATTCCCTGGCATCAACCACGGTAACCATTGAATCATCAGCCACGTCAACCAGGGCAGTGAGACGGGATTTTCAGCTGATTCCGTAATCATCCTGACCTCACCCCCGGCCCCTCTCCTGGCAAGAGAGGGGGGTAGGAGGGATGGAAAAGATGTTTATATTTTTAGCTTAATATATTTTTTTATTTTTTCAATAACAGATTCCGGATTATTTAAAATTTGTAACTACTCAGCTATTTTTTTTAAAAAAAATAAAAAAAGAATATTAATCGGGTAGGCATGTTTTAGATTATGTCTCATGAAAATGAGACGAGAAGATATTGAAA
>VFJS01000033.1 GCA_009885955.1 Spirochaetia bacterium
ATGCTTGAGATGAATCCTGTCGGTAAGCCGTATGCCTTAATAGGGCACGTACGGTTTGATGAGGGGCTTCTGGTCGGATGTAGATATCCGACCAGAGTCTACTCTATTGAGAATCCGTGAGCAAATATTAATGCATGAGCAGATGAAAAAATAATGAAATTTTTTAAAATAATAGCCCCGGCCCTGCTGATTTTTTTATCCACTGCCGCCATGTCCGGTGAGAAGGAGCTCTTTGACCTGGCAAGGGGATTCTATGCCGGCGGCGAATACTACAGCGCCATTACCGAGGTCATGCGCTATCAGCACCTTTACCCTTCGGGAAAATATTATCCCGCGTCCCTGCTTCTCATGGGAAAGGCCTATTACCGGGGGGAGAACTACGGGCTCGCTGTCCAGGCATTTACAACGGGTTTCAGTTCATACAAGGATACTCCCGAAGGCGAGGAATCGCTCTTTCTCCTGGGGAAAGTAAGGCTCCTGGAAGGGTCTCCGTTTTTTGCAGTGAAGACATTGCAGGAATACAGGTATGTATACGGCAAGGGTATTTTTGATGAACCTGCTGCCCTTGACCTCTCCAGGGCCTATGCCCTTATTGCCGACTTTGACCTTGCCCTTGAAGGAATTAAAAAATACAGAGAGGGCTACCCTTCGGGAAAACTGGGGGATGATGCCCTTGCGCTTGAGAAAATTGTGCAGGATGAGATGAACAGGCCGCAGAAGAGCATTTTGACTGCAATGCTGGGGTCCCTGGCGCTCCCGGGGTTCGGCCATTTTTACACGGGAAATATTGCAAACGGCGCCCTCTCCCTTTTGTCCAATGTCGTGCTGATTTTTCTCACCTACGACGGGTACAGGAGCGGGAACAGGCCCCAGATGTTCTTTTTCGGGCTCACGGAATTTATTTTCTACCAGTATTCCCTGGCCGGCGCCGCATACAGCGTCCAGGAATATAACAGCAGGGAACCTTACTATAAAAGGGTGAGGCTCGGGATCACGGCCGGTTTTTAGGCAGAATTATGAGAAACCACCGGTATTCAGTTAAAAGTTCACTAATCCTGATTCTTTTATTCATCAATTGCTTCAATAAAATCGATAATTTAATGTACGTACCTGAAACGGTGCATGACGGATTCATCATTCAGAAGAGGGTAAAAAATCTTGATATTGCAGGGAGCCTTGATTTCATCAGGGACAGGGAATATCCGCTCTATATGGTTCTGAAGGCCTGCGTGAAGAAGATACAGTACAGCCCCTATTTTTACACCAGGAGCTATCCTTTTTATGATGAGATCAATGTGTCGGAATTCTCCCTGGAAAGGGGAAATGCCCATGCCGCATCGGTTATTATCCATGAGCTCATTCATGTGATGTTTCAGAAAATTCGCAATGATAAGGGGATCCGGGAGAGTTTGATAGGGGATTTCATTGCGGGGAAAGGGCTCGATTACGGCGGCCTGGTTAGGATGAGCAGCCGGGAGGAGGAGGCCTTTGCCTACAGGGCTCAGCTTGCCTTCCTTGACAGGCACGGGTCTGAAAGGGACAGGCTTTACCAGAGGCTCCGTATGGAGAAACTGGGGATACAGCATGATTAACAGGGAGCAGCATGGCCGGTTTAAGACAGAGGAATGACACCAGCGCCTTTAACAGGAGGATGGAGAGCGGCTTAATTGACTTTGACCTCCTCCTGAAGATACATGACCTTGAGACCGCGGCAATGATGATCCTTGAGAGCACCTATGGTGAAAGCGATTTTATGCGCCAGGATGCCCTTGACAAACTGCTGAATTTCATCTATTTCAAGATTCAGACCGGCTATGTTCATATTGTCAGCATGGCCTATCCCACGAAGAGGATGATGGACAGGGAACTGGAGGATAAACTGGTGGAACTCATCAACATCCACCTCTACCCCGAGATTGTGCTGAAGCTGCTTAAGACTTTTTCAAGGAACATCAACGAGTCCGATTTGAACCTTTTCCTTGCCAATTTAATCAATTCAGAGGATATTATCCGGTCGATATATGATACCTATGTCCTTGTGAAAAAGGATATATTCATAACCGATCCCGAGAGGAGGGGGCTGAACGTCAAGAGGCTTCAGCAGTTTTCAAAAAAATCGGACCTCAAGCTTTCATCCCCCCTTGACACTGCTGCCAGGTTTAAATACATACTTGAATTTTTTGCGATTAAGCAGGATGTGAGAAGCATATACAGGAAAGAGGACCTGGTTTTATCGGGCAGAGTGGATTAACGGACACATGTAAAATTTCACTTTTACCGCCGGATGCCGGGAATTTTTTCTGTTACGCTGTCCGGGTTGCGATCTATCTCCTTCACATTGATGTTAACATACCGTTTTGAATCTTCATAATTATGATTGTTATATGCCGGCCGGTATGTCCTGATGAGCCAGAAAAGTATATCCTCTATATCCTTGTATCCTGTGTCAACTTCGGTATACCGGTAATGCAGGGTTCCGGGGGGATATTTTTCGAATAGGGCCTTGTATTTTGAAAATTCCGGGTCCATTGCCTTTTTCAGCCCGGTCTGAAGGCCGTCCCTCCAGCAGTTGAAGAAGAACAGGTGTTCCATGTTGTTTTTTACCTGGTGCGACAGGCATATGATCCCTGCCAGGTGGGGGAGAATTTTCATGGCAGTGTATTTATCATATTTATAATATGGCGACCATGCAATGATATAATAGCTGTCTCTGCCGTTTATCTGCTTTTTCATGAGCTGCTCTTTTTTAACGTGAGTTCTTTGATGATCCTGTTTATGATTTTAAGCAGGTTTTTTCCTCTTTTTTCGATATTCAGCTCCCGGTAAAGGCTGTAACGCTCCCTGAAGTTCAATACAAAATAATTTGTTATGAAATCGGTCAACTGATTAATATTTACGATATAATTGAGGAGATTAATCAGTTTATCCGATTCATGTATATTGATTACAAAAATAAGCTCCTGGGTCTTTTTCCGGAGATTATCTGAAAGATCTTTCATAACATCTGAAGTGTCGCTGATTATCTCGTATTCGGCATATTTATAATGATCAATTTTTTTTATCTTTGTCCTGAAAAGGCCCTTGAGGCTGAATTTTATGGAACTCTCGGCGCCGGTTATATTGACAACTTCAGAGAGTGTGGCCAGCCTGTTTTTGTGGAATATGATATCAAGGATCGATTTTACAGGAAATGCCAGTACCCTGTCCCCTTTTTTTATTTTTTTTATTGAATCGGACTCCCTGATGAGTATATTAATTTCGCAGTAGGGGAATATAATCTTTTTTTTCAGATAAAAAATATTTGTATTTTCTGTTTCCATAGGATATTATTCAAAATAATTTGCTGAATGCCCTGTAAAATATATAAAAAAAAGATTGTAATATTTGTCAATATGTATATAATGTAATTAATGTTACCTGGAATAATTAATACAGGCGGTTTGAATAAAAAGGGACATTTAAAATTTTAGTAATACAGGATAAAATTATGGATAATGATGATAAAAGAAAATTTGAAAGATTGCCGTCTGATATAAAATCCGAGGTCCATTTTGATGATGGCATGACTTACAGCAAATCGGTGGACATAAGCAAGGGCGGCCTGTTTATTTCGACTCCTGAACCACTCCATGTGGGGAGTGAAGTAAGCCTTTCCCTTCAGATACCGGGTGAAGAATCGGTGGATATCAAGGGCGTGGTTAAATGGGTGAGGGAGAGCGTTGATATCACCAGAGATGAAAGCGATAAAATCGGCATGGGTATCGAATTTGTAAACCTGTCTCAGAAAGAACAGGAGCGGTTGAAAAAGGTTTCCAAATAGGGGTTCCCTCAGTTATCTTTCAGGCCTTCATGCCCGATGATTTTCCAATGGACATGATCAGGTAGGAGCCGTACGGCGTAAGGTTTTCCCCCTGTTTCATGTATATCCTTTTGATAATATAGGCGCAGGCGAATTTCTTGAAATCCTGGCTTTTTATAATTTTGAAGACGGGCATAAATTTTATCTCAAAATACGTTGCAAAAAGATTTGTAATGAAATCCTGATGCCTGTCTTTGTTTTCGCTGAAAAACTTCTCAAAAGAGATCTTCCTGTTATTATAAAGATATTTTTCCGACAGTGATTTTGTACTGAAATTATCACCTGACAGCCCTTCAACCAGGCCGGTGATGATTCCGTTATAATCAGAGCCTGCGAAACCTCCGGCGCCCGGAGTGAATGCATCGTAAAGCACCCTGATCTTATCCGGAAAAGTATCCTTTTCGTATCGCGCCAGGGAGTGCCGCTCTTCATTAAATATATCTTCTATTATTTTATCAATCATTCCTCCATATTGCCTGCCGAAGGGGGTCATGAGCATCTTATCGTGAAATTCCTTAACCTGCCTGTTCTGAGGCTGGGCAAGGGCGGCGCTTTTTTTTGCCTGTTCCGCCTTTTCTGTTGTCTGCATCCGTGACATCCGGAACGCGGCTTCATCAAGTTTTCTGGAAATATTATTGGCGCGCTCTTTTATGTCTTTCAAAAGGAGCCAGGACTTTTTGGTAATAAGGAGATTATTGCTTTTTGTGAAGCTCCGGTCTGCAAAGAAATATTTCACGTAGGTTCTGTCGTTCGACCAATCGGGCTGATTTGAAAGAAGTATAAATGCGTCATGAAGGGATGCCGCTATCATACCGTGCTGGATTTTTGATGATATGAGGGTCCTGTCATTTGTAAGGTCCGAATACTGGCTTACATGGTTCCTTACCTCACTGATTGGAATTGCCGTTGTCAGGTTTGCCTTGTTCATGTTGATATTGTAGTTCTGGGTCTGGTTGGCGAGCCTGTTTTCCACCAGTGTCCGGATGTTAATATAGGATGAAATATTATAGGGGTACGAGGTCTCTGAGAATATATTCGATATATATTCGGCATCGAGGTCCTTCAGTCCCTTGGACGCAATGTTCAGGATTTTCGAAAGGGCCTGTATATCCACCAGGAGATCAATAACTTCATTTATCTGGGTTCCGTTGAGGGAATATTTGAAGTTAATAAGGCTGCCCAGCTTTGTTTCAGTGAGAATGTCTCCATAATCGGCAATTTTATTTATTATTTTGCTGAAATCGTTGCCGTCTACAAACTGCGATAGGTGGTCAATATCAATGCTGATTATGTCTGTTTTCGGTATTTCATCTGCCATTTGTTTTTCCAATGATGACATAATAATTAATTTTTTAAGATATGTAAATAAAAAAATATTTTTATTTTATTGACTTTTTAATTTTTGTGTATAATTTATTGACTATATACCTTTCATCGGATAATTATGTTTATGATCGGTATTTTACGCAAATCCAGAAAATAACGGTTTCATTATTTACATCCATTTACCGGATTTACGGGGAGTTTTACACTAATGTTCCCATTATCAGGGATGATGGTATGCACAGCCCGATTAATTGGATCTGCAATATAACCATATTGTTATTAAATAGAGGATTTCATGACCAGGAAACCAAACGCTAATATTTTAATGGTTGAGGATGATTTATCTTCCGGCGATCTGCTCAGAAAAATATTGGAGAAATTTGATTACAACATAGTGGGGCTAGTCGATTCCGGTGAGGAGGCCATAGTAAAGGCCAGGGAGCTGAAACCTGATTTAATCCTGATGGATATTACTCTGAGCGGTAAAATTGACGGTATTGAAGCCGCTGAAATAATCGGAAAAGAATTGAATATCCCCTTTATCTACATAACCGGCTGGTCTGAAGACTCCGTATTTAACCGGGCAAAAAAAACCATGCCGCTGGGATTCATTCTGAAACCCTTTAACAGCCATATCATAAAAACGAGCATAGACCTTGCCCTGTACAAGTTTACCGCAGAAGAAAAATTGAGGGAGAGCGAAAAAAGAAACAGCGAGATTCTTTCCTACATACCCGACATCATGTTTAAGCTGAATAAAGACGGCTCTTTTATAGACAAAAAGGACCGGGAGATGGCCAAAAATATATGGCCTTCGAAGGTATCGGATAAGGCGATGCAGTTCATAGTTGATGCCCTGCAGAGCAACGAGCTCAAGTTGTTTGATTATTTCCTGAAAAAGAGCGAGGAATTGAAGTATTACGAGGCCAGGATTATGAGCGCGTCGGAGGATGCGGTACTTGTCATAGTCCGTGACATGACTGAGAAAAAAAATGCCGAGTTGAAGCTGAGGGAGCACATGGAGACACTGGAGTCCGAGGTTGAGGACCGGACAAAAACGCTCACCATGATAAATGACAACCTGAAGGTCTTCAGCCATGTCGTGAGCCAGAGCCCCAATATGGTAATCATTGTCAACAGCGAAGGCATAGTCCAGTATGCCAACGGCAAGTTCCTGGAAATGTCGGGGTACAGCCTGGGTGAAATAGTGGGACTTGACATCAAGAGGGCCCCCAACCCGATTATTTCAGAGGTCGAGACATGGGAGGAAATAGTTTCCAGGAAAGTATGGACCGGGGAGCTGTACAATATCAGCAAGTCGGGTACCATCAATTATCAGAAGGCGAAGGTAACGACCCTCAGGGATGACCAGGATAATATTTTGAGCTACCTGATCATCGGAGAGGATATTACAGAAAAGAAACGCCAGGAGAAGGAGATCGAAAAGGTCAATACCGCTCTTGAGAAGTCACAGGTGAACAAGATAGACCTGGAGATGGACTGGAAGGAGTGGAAGGAGAAGATGCTGAGCAGGACCATTTCCAGGACCGACAAATCCCTTTTTAAAAACATAAATATCAGTTTTACGCAGGGCGCCGGACTCGGGGCAATGATATCCCTCATCGAAGTGCTGGCAACTTCAAAGGAAAAGGCCGATGACAGATACCTTGTGAACGGCAAGCTTTTTGACCTGGTTATGAAAAACGTGGATACTGCTAAAACGGCCCTGAAGACATTTGCGAACATTGACTGGGTCATATCACATGATTTTGCCCTTGAGACCTTTACCTTTTATGACCTCTATAACTTCATCAGGGTTGTAATCAAAAAGAGCGAGGAGTTCTGCGGCATAAAAAACCAGAAAATCATCATAAATGATTTTGATCAGAATAACAAAAGTTACCGGGTGAACATCAACAAGGAGTTTCTCTACAAGGCCCTTTACGAGATGTTGTTGAATTCCATGAAATTTTCACGGAATAACTCCTATATCATTATACTCATAAGTATTGTAAACAGGAAAGTGAACATATCAGTCACCAATGAACCTGAGAAAGGTGAGAACGATGTCCTGGGTATACCTGTTGAATACGAGAAACTTATTTTTGAGCCTTTTTACAGGCTCAGCCGGAATGTCTATGAACAGTACAAGTCGCTTGATTTCGGCATTGGTTTAACGCTTATCGAAAAGGTTGTTGGCAAGCACAAGGGAGAAGTATTCATAGGGAATATCATTGACCATTCCGATTTGAAAAAGGAACCGGTAACCAAGGTTAATGTCACAATAACACTGCCTGTGATTTCCTGAAAAATAAGTATTGTTTTGTAACTATCCGGGAATTTTTGCCACAGAGTCACGGAGACACAGGGGTTGATAGGTATCACTATTTTTTTTATCGTTTCAGCCGGGAAGAAAAAAATTGCTCACGGATTAACACGGATAAATAATGATAATATTAAAATTGATTTCAAATATAATAAAGGCACCTCAAGCAATCCGTGAATATCAGTGTGAATCCGTGAGCAATTATTTATAACTGAGTAATTATCAATTTTTCAATATACAGGAGTATCATATGCCTTATGTAAACGTAAAAGTTGCCGGGAATCTTTCCGCCGGCCAGAAAAAAGAGATTGCCAGGGGGATATCAGAGACCCTGTTCAAAGTCGCAGGAAAGGACCCCGGCACCACGTATATTGTTTTTGAGGAGATAAGCAGAGAAAACTGGGCCGTAGGGGAAAGACTCCTTTCAGAATAATCATCGCGAAATTTTTTTTACGACTTCATGAACAGATGCCAGAAAAACGGATATTGAAATGCTGCTTTCCATAGAACATGTTACAAAGAGGTACAAACTGGGAGATGAAAAGAGGGAGGTCCTTTCGGACCTCAGCTTTTCCATTGACAGGGGGCAGATCGTATCAATAAGCGGAAAATCGGGGTGCGGGAAGTCGACCCTCCTCAATGTCATATCGGGCATAGCTTCGCCTGACAGCGGCAAGGTGTCCTTTAACGGCAGGAGGATCAGGTACCTGCTTGATTTTTCCCTCTCAAGGAGAAGAAACCGCGAGTTCGGATTTATCTTCCAGACCTTCAAGCTGCTGGATAACGAGACTGTCCTGGCCAATGCACTGCTCCCGGCAAGAATTAAAGGCGACCTCACAAGGGAGACAAAGGATTATCTCATGGAGACTCTGGGAAGACTCAGGATCTACAAGTTCAGGAACACCAGGGTAGGACTTCTCTCAGGCGGGCAGAAACAGAGGGTGGCCATCGCGCGGGCCCTTGTGAACAGGCCATCCCTGATCCTTGCCGATGAGCCCACTGCCAACCTTGACGGGAAGACTTCCATGGAAATATTTTCCATCCTGGAGGATCTCAAGAAGGAGGGGAAGGCTATTATACTGGTAACCCACGAGGAGTACATGTTCAAAAGGTCCGATGCCGTTTATTTCATGGACAAGGGTAAGCTGGAAGAGATGAAATGATCCAGCGGGTATATCTTATTTTAAAGGAGTTGTTAAGCGGCAGATTTATCAGCCTCATTGTCTTTATTTCCATTCTGGCATCGTCCCTTTCATTCAGCCTTTTCCAGATAATCGGCGAGAATTTCAACGGGTACATAAAAAATAAATTTTCATCGTCCATCCCTCCCAACACCATAAAGATTTCGGCAAAACCCGAGGAGTCCTTTCTCTTTTTCAAGGTGAGGAATCCGAAGAACCCGGTATTCGATGATGCCATGCTGAATAAAATACGGGCGCTGAAGGGTGTGGCGGGGATAAGCCCCTTCATGATAGTCAAGGTGCCCATCCAGGCCAGGATTTCGCTTTTCAGCCTTGAGTATACCACGGACCTGCTGTGCATCGGCGCGCCCCATGCCTTCATAGCAGATGATCTGAAGGGGGAGGTGTTCCAGAGGATGTGGGCGGCCCCTGATATGGAAAAAAATATCCCGGCGCTTTTCCCTTCCATTCTCATAAAGGCATACAACGAGGGTATGGCGGAACCGAACCGCCTTCCGAAAATTGACGAGAACACCGTAATGGGAATGGGCTTTGACATTCTGTTCGGCTACTCAAGCATCAGGAAAGACAAGGATTACATCAAGGTTACCGCCACTGTCGCAGGTTTTACTGAGAAGATAAATTCCCTGGCTCTGATAATCCCCATCAAAGCCGCTGAATTCTACAATAAGAAGTTCAACCCGGACAATTATAAAAATGAATATGTCTACGCGTTTGTAAAGACATCAGACCACAAGTCGCTCCTTTCGGCATCCGCGGAACTTCAGGGCCTGGGCCTCGCTGTTGAGGTGGAGAAAAAAGTCTCCGACAGCATCCTGGCCCTTGAGAAAAATGTCAACCTTGTCCTCGATGTGCTGAAATATTTCATCATCATCCTGGCCGTGGCGGCAATATCATTCTCAACGATGATTGCCACGTACAACAGGATTGAGTACTACCGGATCCTGAGGATCCTTGGCGCTTCAAAATATTTTATATCATTCACCATACTCCTGAAATACATCGCTCTGGGATTTGGAGGCGCAAGCCTGGGGCTGTGGCTCATCAGATACTTTGCAGGGGCCATCACCGGCGCAATTAATATTTCAATTATCAAAATATCCCTGTCCATACCGGAAAGCCTTTATAGAAATATCCTGATTGCCGGCGCAGTAATCCCGGCGCTCTCAACCCTGCCCGGGCTTTTCAGGCTTTTTTCGAAAAGGCTGAACAGGGATTAGGCTGATTCATTTCAGAGCAATGGGCATGATACATGGATTTTAACGGGACCGTTAGCGGGAGGGGGCGTATGGAAAACTTTTTTATAAATTTTGATGAATTTGTAAGGCTCTCCTATCTAATCCTTGAAAAGATAAAGGGAGACGGCGCCAGGTATGATTCTATACTCTGCCCCCTCAAGGGTGGTTTTTACCTCTCCGATTTCCTGAGCCGCAGGCTTGAAATACCGGTTAACTATCTCCAGATATCATCCTACCGGGGCAATGAGAAGTGTGAATATTTCATCCGATGCATTCCTGAGATTGACCATGAGACCGCGCTCATCTGCGATGACATTTATGATACCGGAGGTACGATACGGAGGATAGGGGAAATCTTTCCCCTGGTAAAGTTTGATGCCGCCTGCCTTGTGACGAAAGAACGGGATGTCCCGGTATTTTACGGCACCTATGTTGACCGGGACACCTGGGTCGACTTTTTCTGGGAGAAGATGTGAGGGGAAATTAAAATATTATGGGAAATATTTATAAATATCTTTTCTGTGTAAAAAACATACAACAGTAATTATTGGATTTTCATAAAAAATTCCAATTCTATAATCACCTATCCTGATTCGATAATAGTTATCATGCCCATGTAGTTTTTTGATATTTTTGATTTGTTTTATTGAAGAAGCATTTTCTATTTCATTTATTGTGTTGAAAATAGCTGCTAAAATTTTTTTAGTATTTATATTATCGATAACCTCACTGAAACTTTTTTTAATCTTAATCTGCATTCAATTTATTGTATTCGCGATTTTAAATTTTTTATAAAAGTTTTTTTATTTACAGATTCTGATTTTAATCCTTCATCAATCGCTTTTGATAATGCAAAATCTTCAATAATCTCATGGAGAATTTTTTTTATTACTTTTTCAGACAGTGTTTCTTCCAGTGATTTTTTAATTATTTTTTTTAAATCGGTTTCTGTCATTTTTTCTAAGGTTTTCATTACTTTTCCTTTTGTTTAAAATAGCGGAACCTTAAATGTCCATGTAATATAGTTCCATGAATGCAATAATATTGGAAAATTCTGATTTTTATTATTACCTATAATGTGTCATACATACCAATAGAAGCAATTAAATTTCAATACATAAAATAGTTTTTTTTAAAAATGCATAAATTTTAATTTATGTTCTGGGATATATATTAAAAAGATATCTTTTGTCAAAGTGTGAATAAATGATTTGGGATCTCTTTAAAAAATGGATTGACTAATTAATGAGGGCGCAGATAATTTTATGAATTAGTTGGTATAATCAGAATGTAATTTATTAAAAAAGGAAAACCATGATAAAAGAAAAAGTATTTTTCATAGAATCGAACAACAGTGAAGACGACCCGAGCAGGTGTGAAAAACTGAAAAGCCTGATACAGAAGCAGGGCCTTTTCGATTATATCGGAAAGAACGAACTGGTGGCAGTGAAGAGCCACGTGGGAGAGGGGAAAAAATCGGGCTTTGTGCGGCCGGTGTTTTTGAAAATGATGGGAGATATCATAAAGGATAAAAAGGGTGAACCCTTCCTCACGGAAACCTCGACGCTGTATATGGGAAACAGGAGCAATGCGGTTAGGCACAGCATGCATTCCATCGGCCAGGGTTTCGGGGCCGAGAATATCGGATACCCCTTCATCCCTGCAGACGGTCTTTTCGGCGATGAGGAGATGGAAGTGAAAATTCCGGGGAAAATATACAAGAGCGTAAACCTGGCTGCCCTGATTGTAAAGGCCAACTCCCTTATCATGGTATCCCATTTCACCGGCCACCTTGTTTCCGGTTTCGGCGCGGCTTTGAAGAACATGGGCATGGGGTGCGCAAGCAGAAAAGGAAAAATGATACAGCATTCCACGATGAAACCTGCAATCATTGAAAAAAAATGTACCATGTGCAACATGTGCGTTGAATGGTGCCCGGAAGCGGCCATAACCATGGAGGAGAAGGCGGCACTTATCGATCCGAAAAAGTGTATCGGCTGCGGCCAGTGCCTTGCCGTGTGCCAGTTCGGCGCGGTGAAGTTCAACTGGGGAACAGGGAGCGAAGACCTCCAGAAAAAAATCGTGGAGCACGCCTGGGGCGTTGACATTGCAAAAAAAGGGAAGGTGGTTTACATAAATTTTCTGACGAGGATGTCCAAGGACTGCGACTGTATGGATGAATATGTGAACATTGCCGATGACATCGGCATACTGGCGTCCTTTGACCCGGTAGCTATTGACGCGGCATCAATCGATCTCTTTGAAAAGTATTCGGGAAAGAAGTTATCGGAAGTGGCCTTTGACCTTCCGTACAGGCACCAGATCGATTATGCCAGGGAGATCGGTTTCGGGAATGCGGAGTATGAGATTGTGAAGGTGTAGGGGGGTGGGTATGACCGGTTTAATATTTGATGTTAAATCGGTCATGATTTTTTATCAGTTCATGGAGATTTTCATATCTTATTCAAACATATTAACTTATCATCAATTTTTTTATATTATCCAGAAATATCAGCATATTGGTGAATAATTTATTTACTTCTTCTTTAGAATAGTGAACAAAATCATCGTAATCCCCTTTGCTGCGCATTTCAAAGGCGGTTTTGAGCATTTTCCCGATTTCTTTTTCAACCTTAGCTTCTTTTACAAATGTTTTATTAAACCACCCTATAAGACCGAGATGTTTTGATGCATCAAATCCATGATGCAAGGCAAGAGCTGAAAGGGAATAAAACATGGCATAGTAGATTCTATTAACGGCTATTAAATAATGTCCCTGGTCTATTAAAAATTGAATAACCGGGATTAGATTATCAGCTTTTTCAAGACGGTGTTTAATCAGTTCTTCCCGATCCGCTTTATTCAAAGTCATACATGAATTCCTGTTTCAATGGCATTCATGATGAATGGCTGTTTGCCCTTGATAGTGGACAGTTCATTTTTTGTAATCAATTTGACATCTATGATAATATCATATTTCAAATCAAGGTCGTAGCAGATGTCATATATCTTCCACTCGAGGTCGGAATTGTAATCAATTGATAATACGATTAAGACATCATAATCAGAATAATTCTGCGGGGTCCCAGTAACCCTTGATCCAAAAAGTATAACCTCATCTATAATGTCTCCTAATCGTTCATTTAAAATTTTTTTTAATTCATCAAGGAAAAGTTTGTGTTCCATACATTTTGTCCATTGGTTGTTTTTAAACAATTATAATTCAAATATTGTTATGATTCAACAAATAAAAAATATTCACCGGCAATTTGTTAATTTTTCAAGATCTGATATATGCTGAATTTTATCAATACAGGTCGATTATTTGATGTTTTTGAGGGAATCCTGGAGATCCTGACTCAGGATCGTCCTGAAATTGGGATCAGCAGGTGGGATGAAAGGGGCTTTTTATATGAATTCAGGTTGATATCTCTCAATGTCGAGGAAAGGACGCAGGGATGCGGCATCAGTCGATCTCTTTAAAAAGTATTCGGGAAAGAAAATATCGGATTTGGCCTTTGATCTGCCATACCGGCACCAGATAGAATATGCAAAAGAGATCGGTTTCGGGAACGGGGAGTATGAGATTGTGAAGGTGTGATATTTTTTATGTTCTGATTATTTTGATGAATGTTTGATATATTTATTTAACTCTGAAAGAAAATCTTCCCACAAATCCGGCAAATTTACTGCAAGGGGGAGTAATTTTTCTTTATCCACCATTACCCCGTATCCGTGAATGAAAAAATGCCGAAAGGCGCGGTATTCATCAAGTCTATGCAGAAGTTCAGTTGAAATTATTTGATTTTCAACTGATAAATCCAATAAATCTTTATGCCATGAATCTGTTGTTTTAATTGTTACACCTGAATATTTCAGCACCCTTTTTAAGATGTTTTCCATTCCATTATAAGTATTTTGGAGAAACACTGAAATGGCTGCAAGTTCTATGATAGTCTTTTCCTTCCGGTCCGATGCCTGCGTTAATGCCTGCAATGTTTCCAGAATATATTCCTTATCAGCTTCGATCTCCAGTAATAAATCATCCATATATTTTTATGGCTTTAGCTTCTATTATTCTATTAAATGAGGAGTTGATTGACAGGTCCACGATATCAATCGGTTTTGATAAATTTCTCATCAGCTCACCGTAGAATTTAAAAAATTTATCCGGTTTGATGCCCTTCACACCCAGATCAATATCATTGGAATCCTTATCATCCTCGAGGGATGAGCCGAAGAGGTAGATTGATGAGACTTGGTATCTTTTCCCGCAATTGATTATAAATTCTTTATCATGGTCGTTTAACATGGTTTATCCGCAATTCAATATTTTATGAATATGCTATGGAATTGTTACAAAAATGTCAAATCTAAATCTATGAAAGAATTTATTTTTCTGAGTATACCAGAGTGTCTTGTCACCGTGGTCATCGACGCAGTGTCCATCGACCTCTTTGAAAAGTATTCGGGAAAGAAGATTTCTGAAGTGGCCTTTGACCTGCCGTACCGGCACCAGTTAGAATATGCAAAGGAGATTGGTTTCGGGAACGTGGAGTACGAGATCGTGAAGGTGTAGGGGTTCCTTCTGATACAGTCAGGAGGTACTCTATCAGTTGAAATCAATAATTCGGCGGAATATATTCCTCTACTATGTTTGTTGTCATATGGGAACTTTTTTGGGGATCACTCCACGTCTCACCGCCGATGACATATATTCTGCCATTGACAACCGCTGTATTGGAAGAAAAAAATCCTCCCAGGTGATTCATACTTGTCATGGTTTTCCATGTATCAGATACCGGATCGTATTCAAGAACTGTATTTGTATAAAAGGTTTCCCATGAAGCATTCGTTAAGCCGCCAATTATATAAATTTTTCCATTCACTGCTGCTGCGGTGTGAAAACCTCGGGCTTCGGGCATCTTGTTTTTAGTTTCCCAGGTGTCAGTTAGGGGATCATAGACTTCTACCACATCAAATAAATCCGCACCTCCCGCCCCCCTGCCTCCCATGATATAGATTTTCCCATTGAATACTGTGGATGAATGTGCGAATCTTGCAGTGGGCATGGGTGTTTTATTTACTAGAATAGAATAAACAGGGTCATATTCATTTAATGTATCATATACAGTGCTGGTATTGCCATCCCAGCCGCCAATTATATACATTTTGCCGTTAAAAGAAACTCCTGAAAACCAGTTTATATTTACATTACCGGGATGTGGACCAATTCCGGTCCATAGATCAGTTTTCGGATCATATACATAAAAAGCGCCCCAGGATAATGCATAAATTTTTCCATTTATCACTGCAGTAGCCCATCCAGCTCCAGAATAGGTCAAATTTGATTTATACGTCCAGGAGTCTGATATAGGATCATAGACTTCTAATGAATATTGAATTACTGTAGATAAAGGATTTGTATATGAATCCCACCCACCAAATACGTATATTTTCCCATTAATATCTACTACACCAGCGACAGCTCTTTTAGTTATCATAGATGTTTTGGTTGACCAGGCATTTTTATTAATCCCTGCTGCTGGTGGAGTATATTCTTCAACCTTGCCCGTAAGAAAACTCCCAATATTCCCGCCAATGACATATATCTTTCCATTGACTTCTGTCACAGAAAAATTTGTTCTTCCTGTTAGCATATTAGTCTGGCTGCTCCATTGGCCAGTTATAAAATCATATTCTTCAACCTCCTTAGTAATGGATATCAAAGAATATATTTTCCCATTTACTGGTGCGGCTTTTTCCATCGTTAAATTAAGTGAATAATTAGCTAGTGCAACCCAGGTATCTGTTGCGGGTGTATAGATTTCGATTTTTTTTGACGTACCAGAGTTTTCATATCCTCCGATGGCATAAATTTTATCATTGATTACCGAAAGAGTGACATGACTTCTAGCAGTTGGCATATCTGCCTTGTTAGACCATATGTCGGTCACCGGGTCATAGAGCTGTACAGATGATCTGATGGTGCCGAAATTAATGCCCCCTATGACATATATCTTGCCGTTGAATTCCACTGCAGAATGGCTTTCAGATGGAAGAAAATCGGTTTTTAAGTTCCATGAGTCAGTGAAAGGATCGTACTCATCCACACGTGATAGGGTCGATGTGCCGCTTGAACCTCCGATGATATATACCTTGCCGTTCACCGTTACCGATGTATGCTTGGTGCGTTTTACCGGCATGGGGGATTTCATGGCCCAGATATCGGTGACTGTGTTATATTCTTCTACTGAATCGGTAACGGTGCTCGAAGCTTTATCGATAGTACCCCCAAAGGCATATATTTTCCCATTGATCTGGGCGGTTGCAAGGTCCTCTCTGGGTACCGCCATGCTTTTTTTTGTTAACCATCTGTCCGGTGTAGGAACCTTACCGATTTCGGAATTGTAATTTTTGGCTTTTATGTCAATGGGATTGTCCCTGTCAGCTTTGACGCAGGAATTGATGAAAAATAATAGGATTAGCAGTAATTTTATCGATTTCATAACGTTAAATTTATTTCAGAATTTTATCCCGATCCCTGCCTCATATCTTTTTTCAGATGTTGGTAAATAAACATTATATATATTAATTTTCAAAAAAATATTATCTTCATTTTTATCTTTATAAGAGGCGACTGTCTGTTTAGTGTTTATATCATTAAAGTATAGTGCATCAATCCAATGTATAACATAAACCGCTGTCATGAGCCCCAGGGAAATGTTTGAATATAAGGCGGCTTTTTCCGCGGCGTTGTATTTTCTGTCAATGGTGCCCTGTGAAGTGCCGAATTTCAGTTTGTCATATTCTTTCTGTTTCCTTGTGTAATCGTAGTAGCATATTCCTGCAAGGGCACCGGTGATAGCGAAACCGGACATGAAAATATAACCCTTAGTGTTATTCCCGTAATAGTACTGTCCCAGGCCCGGTAGAAAAATATTTCGTGAGTAATACCCGAATTTTGTTTTACCTCTCACCCCCTCCCTCGGCTCTCCAAAGGGGCCAATTTTATCAAGGATACCCGAGCGGAGCTTATAATAATAACCCTTATTTGAAATAACCGATGTATCGCTGAACTCCGTTGCCCCTGTTTTTTGGACCATTATATAATTACCATTTTTTGTGTCAGACCGGAAAATGTAATAGATCTCTGCACCCTTTACGGGGTCCCATTTTAAACGGATTTTATCAGAGTAATCTCCATAGGAAGCTGAAAAATTTTTTGGCGGATCGAGCTTTATTTCATCGGTAACAATTGCCACATCCTTTGACAACTCAGCAGAGGCCCTTGCAGCCAGGAGATCGATTTTTTCTTTCAGGTCATCTTCATTTTCGGCGGATTCCTCATCGGCAAATCTCAATGTCCCGTCTTTTATACCCACGAGCCTGATGGTTATGGTGTATTTACCCATTTTATTCAGCGATCCTATCATGACATAATCGGCGGTGAGGAGTTTCCCGATGTTGACGGCACAATCGGACTCGGTACAGCCGGTCAACTGGAACCCCTGCTCCTTTAGCAGTGTTTCCATCTGGTTCCGTTCCAGTATATCGGCGCATTCAGTTTTATGGAGAGCCGTTTCAAACAGGTTTCTTACCGCATTTGCCTTTGTCGAAGATGTATTTTCAGATTTGAAATCCATTATAGCGATTTTTTTTTTGATAGTTTCCGAATATGATAAATTATTACATATTAAAATTAATAAGTATGTGATAGATATTTTTTTGATAACTGAATTTAAAATTATACACAAAATATTTAACTTTGTCATATATTTATTCACAATAAAAAATCTGGATAAACATTAGTTTTTGTCATTTATGTAAAATATCTTTTCATTCATCATTATTATCAATATTAATAATTTACGGCCCAACTACACAACGGACTACATATGCTGCAGAAGGTCCAGTTTTCCATGCCCATGATAATATTCCCTCTCTAAAGTCTATAGACATACTAGATGTTGTTGTTGCTGTTGGAGAAGATGTTGAGGAGTATAATGAATTGTTTACATTAGGTTTGGTTGGAAAATAGGATGTGTTAATTGCTGGATAAACAAAATTATAATCAATTATACTTACTAGTTCATTAATATTGGGGAGCCTCCAATCGCCTCTTCCTCCAAGTGAAAGGGACTGGCAATAATTTATTGCGCTTTCCCAATTAAATCCAATTTCATTTCCAGTTGAACAGTTTGTCCCCGATGTTCCTGCAATGCATTTCTGCCATATAAGTCGGGTGCCTGCATCATAAATAGTCCCGTCTCCATTATCTCTGAATCGGGATGCAGATAGTATAATGAAAGATTGTGTAGCAATTAAAATTGTAAAAAATAATGTGAATTTCAATTTTTTTTTCCTGAATTATTATTTTTTTAATATTATTAGAAAATGTGATTTATGGACCTGAAACACAAAGAACGGCCAACCAATTTGAATCTTTTATCATATAAAAAATTTGAGGACTATAAATTTCAATGCTCCATGTATTATTTGTATCTCCAATGAAAGGCGTTGATGACCAATATGTTGTATATGATGTAATTGTTGTTATTCCTGGAAAGTATTGCATGTCTATCGGTGGATAAATACCGTAATTCAGAATGGTTCTTAATTCTATTATGGAAGGCAATCGCCAGTCTGTCCTGCCGCTGTAGCCCTCTCCGATGTTTACTGTATTGAGTGCACTACAGGCGGTTTTTGCGTCTTCATTATTGAATCCTGTCACACTTCCGCCAGAGCAGGGTGCCCCAGGCGAGCTGGTAGCACCTTCCGCGCATGATTTCCAGATGAGCCCAGTGAGATTATCCTTTGTAATATAATCTGATGTAAAGGTGGCATGTTGGGTAGGAGCATTGAAGCTCCGGGCATTGGGTATATTGACATAGTCGCTGTCCTCGCCGAACACTGTCGAATAACTTGTAGTTTGTCCGGTATCGGCAATTGGATAGACTGTAGTGATTTGGAATGTCGTTGTTGAACTTCCTGTTATTGGATAATTGTCGATAGCTGCGTTAAAGCCTGAAAAATTGACAGCGATGATATCAGAAATAATAAAATCCGAAAGAGGATTGATTGTTAATTCTTTATCGTTCCAGGAAATTGCAGGAGAATTTTTATCATAGGAAGTTCCATTTATAGTGACGCTCCATGAATTGTTCTGAATCATCGCCTCGCTAAATGTGATAATTATGTCCGTGTCTTTAGATATATAGTCTGAACCATCAGCCGGATTGAGGATTGCAGTAGGATAGAGAAAGGTAAATGCTTTTGATGTATCCGGAAAGGGAAAATCATCATATTCAGAGGTAAAACCTGACGCTTGAACATTAATGGTGCTTTCCCGTGTTAAAAAGGTTATGGGATTGATTGTCAGCATGGTCTTACCGGAGTTCCAAAGGCCTGTTATATATTCAGTTCCTGCAATCACGACCTTCCAGGAAGATAGTTGATTGACCGGTTCGGAAAAGGCGAGGATGAAGTCTGCGTCCGGTAAAATTTCTGTCAATCCGTTTTCTGATGATATTGTTATGTTTAAATTTAATTTCGATTTATATTTGCTGCTCAAAAGATCATTTTCTGCATCCCGCGGCGGTTTGTAGACCTGGTAGCATGACAGTATTGAGATATAGGATGCCAGGAAAAGCGATGCCGCAAATTTTATTTTTTTGGTGATCATAAACAATCAGTAATTAATACTTGCAAAGAGGGCTATCCTGGCCTCGGTTTTTAAATTAAAATATGTTTCCTTATATATATTAATATTGAAATGGCTGTATTTGTCTTGTCCCTGGTTGCCCTTGAATACCGGTTCATTGAATATGAGAATATCAATCCAATTTGCAATATAGAGAGCACTCCAAAGGGCAAGGGAATAGAGGACAGTATTTGTTGACTTGACATAAGCATTATATTTTGCAGTGGCATTGCTCCTGGAAGTTCCAGAGGGTATGCCGTAATATTGATTTTTTTTGTTTGTGTAATCAATATATGTATATAAAACTATGGAATTCGCCAGCAGGAATCCGCTAAGAAAGAAGTATCCCTTGAAATTATTCCCATAATATAACTGCCCCAGACCTGGAATTAGTCCACCCATGTAGTACATAACAGCTGATTTACCTTTCATGCCGTCCTTTATCTCACTAAAGGGTCCTGTTATATCGGATACCCCTGATCGGATTTTATAGTAGTAACGCTTACCTCCTTCGACTGAGGTGTCGTTATAAAATGTTTCTCCGGTTTTTGAAATCATATCATATTTTCCATACATATCATTTGAACGGAAAATATAATACATTTCGGCATCCTTCACTGGCTCCCATTTGAGAGAAATTTTATCTTTGTGATCGCCCTTTGATGCGGTAAAATTTTTCGGCATGTCCAGATTCAATTCATCTGATTTAATTGATACATCTTTCATTAGTTCCCTGGCAAGCTTTCCCGTAATAATATCAATCTTGCTTTTAAGATCATCTTCTTTGTCAGCTGATTCTTCATCGACGTATCTGATTTTCCCGTCAATGATGCTGACAAGCCTGATGGATAATGTATATTTTCCAAGTTTATTCAATGTTCCCACAATAACATAGTCAGCGGATAGTAGTTTTCCTATATCCACAGAACATACTGTATCGGTACACCCGGAAAGCTGGAAGCCCTGTTCTTTTAAAATTGTCTCCATCCGGGTCCGTTCAAGAATGTTTGCGCTGTCGGTTTTATGCAGTGATACCTCGAACAGGTTCCGTACAGTATTCGCATAGGCTTCCGATGTATTTTCCGGTTTAATATCCATTATTGCGATTCTTTTTTTATTCACAATTTCCGAATATGAATAAGTATTAAAATAAGAAATCGACGAAATTATTATGATAAACCAGATGGTTGTCTGCTTCATATTTTTATTGGTTAAATTAAATTTGACAAAAATAGAAATTATTACTCTTGTTATTTTTGTATTTTATTTTTATTAAAGCTACTAATATGTCAACTTCATTATTCAATGGATAATGCGATTTTTTTTGCAATTCTTAAACATGCGGTATTAATTTCATCCTTTGTTTCCGCATTATCTGATACACTATAGGTCACTTTCGAATTTTCAACATTCACGATTTTCGCTGAAATGATATAACTTTTCCCCAGCATCTCCACTGAACCTAAGAGAACAAAATTAGAATTTTTTCTGATATCACTGTAAAGCCGTTTTACCTTGTTATTTCCTTTAATTTTAATCAGTTCCTCTGTTAATAAATCGGAAATTTTTATGGCCTCTTCTGTTTTTACAGCGCTGCTTGTAAAGGTTTCTACACCAATCCTGTATTTAACCGGGGGTTCGGAATCTTTAATGGACAACATTTTATCTTTATTTTCTTCTATGTTGTTTGTTTTTTCTCCGGTTTTATCATCTATAGTATTTTCTTTATTATTTATGCTTTTCCCCGGTTCATCTTTCCCATTAACCTGGTTATCCTGCTTAGATTCATACCCGCCTGTCCCGGGTAAATCTTTCATTCCTGTTTTTAAAAAAATGGAATATATTACTAAAGATACACTTGCTGAAATTATTAAAAATACAGTGAACGCTACAACCTTACTCTGAGCAACCGACAGCCGGACTCCTATTTTTTTCGCTGAATAATATACCTTCAGCACAAATCCGTAGATAATGCCATATTCGTTAACAGCTTTCAGGGTGTTTATTAGGGACTTCATCTTGTAATCCAGGATATACCGTGATACATCGGGAGGTATGGGTTCCCTGAACCTGAATTTATCGAGAAGTTTTTCAAAATTCTGAACCATGCCGTTCATAGGAGATCCTCGATATTTTCAATGCCTTTGCTTTTGAGGTAATCAAGAATCTTCTCCACAATCCTCCGGTATCGGTATTCAACCTTTCTCTTTGTGAGGCCCAGGTGCTCTGCCACATGGCTGTAGCTGTAATTGCTGAAGGCAACGAGATCGAAGAGGATTTTATCCTCTTCGATCTGAAAGTTTTCAATGTTCTCAAAGGCCTCGCTGATGATGATCCTCGCATCCCTGAAACCATTGACGAAGGTGAGGCTCACGTCGTTGAATATCTCGTCGATATCCAACGCTTCGCCCTTCTTTCGCTTCCGGTAAAATTCGAAGACCGCGAGCCTGAGAGCGCCGAAGAGCCACTTACGGTGGTTTTCTATCTCGCCGAATTTTTCATAAAAAATCAGAAATACCTCCTGGCAGATATCCCTGGCATCATCGACATTGTTCACCTTGGTATAGACCGCGCCAAAGACAATGGGATAATAGAGATTATGCGCTTCGGTATAGATGTCTCTTTTTCTGTTCATTTAATTCAATGGTTCATGCATTATAAGCGTTGAAAGGATAGAAAACGGCACCATTTTTATTGTATAACCCGGATGCCCTCACCGCGCTCTGCGCCTCGTCGAACGCTTTTCGGACATCGAGCTGCAGGATGCAGCGAATGGCGAAGTGCGACAGGACGTCGCGAAAAACTTCGGCCTGTCCGCGTTCGACACTAAAGCATCCTGCTTGTCGCCTCTCTTTATAGGGCGAGGGCTTTTTATGTAAAACTTCGCGTAATCATTATAACAACCCTGTCAAGCATGATCATGCTTATCTTTTCTTTTCGCAATAAAATTTTTCAAGACAATTGAATTTGGGGAGAACGTCCCATCATCATTTTCAATGAGTAAATCAAGATTGATTAATTCCTGGATATCCCGATTTGTTGTTCTTTCAGAAAGATTATTGTAGGTCAAAGCAATTTCAACAGATACTTTTGTAATGTTTTTCAAATTAAACCTGGAGCCGATTGGGAGAGAAATAATTAAATTCCTTCTTCTTTTATTTACTTCCTCAGTTTTTCCAGTTATCTTTTTACTCTTAAAAACATTATAAATATAATTCGTCCAGGATATTTCTATCTGATTCGTTTGAACAATATCTACTATATGGTACAAACCATCACGGTAGCCTTGAATAGCATATTTAAGAAATTCATTTAAATTGCCGGTTTTGGTTGAATTGTCCAAATGACGATAGTACTCGGATCTTGTTTCATTATAGAAATTTGATAATAAATGGGAAGCAAAATCAGGATTTCCGGCGCGTAGTAAAATGTAAAACTCTATGAGACGGGCTGTCCGCCCGTTTCCGTCGCCGAATGGATGTATCCATGCGATATAGACATGTAACACAATGGCTTGAATTACCGTGTTTATGTAATTCTGCCCTTGTTCATAGTGAAATTCTGTTTTCATCCAATCGCAAAGTTTTTGGATCATAGGAATTACGTCTTTGTAATCGGGGCCGCGATATTTTCCTACGGTAACATTGTGGCCTCTAAACTTTCCGGGAATCGCATTAAAATGTTCACCAAGATTTTGGCCAACCATTTTGTGAAGCCGCAAAATAAATTCAGGAGTGATGAGTTGATCTTTATTATCTATTACTACTTCCAAAAGTAGCGCGTTAAACGCTTCAATAATATTTTGCACTTCTTTTTGCTGATACACTTTACTCGGGGGTAAATCTTTCCCTTTTTGAATAGTAACTATTTCTTCTTCAGATAAGGTATTTCCTTCAATTGCTGTTGTTGATTGAGCACCTTTTATTAGTGATACATTCAATAATTGACGTCTATAGTCAGGTTCCATGGGTATTTCAGTTAGGACTTTGATTGTCGCATCACACTGGCCAAGCATATAACTCATGTCGTTAGATAAATCCCATTGCACACGAAATAAAATATGGTTAAATTTATTCATGATTTTCTCCTTTGACAAAAAAAATATACTATTTGTCCGAAATATTGTCAATATATGTGCCGAAATTTTGTCAAAAATAAGTAACATATTTCATTTTTATCAGTGTTTATCCAGTGTAAATTCATGCGTAAATATTTTGTGACGATCCCCCACATTTCGACGCTTCAATATTGAAAGACAGATTTATAGATATTATTGGGGGATTTTCCATGTCATATCTTTATCTCAGTATAGTTAAAAAAGCCGCTGAATATTCAGGCATACCTGACTACGAATGCGCTGCATATATCTTAAAACTGATGCTGGAGCTGAGATCAAACAGTGAGATATTGCTGGGCTTGGTGGAAAAGCCCGGTTGTATAAAGAATTACAAACCGGTCATAAGAAAATTCATTAATCTCATTCAGGGTTTCATATTGCTGAATTACCACAATGAATTTATCCGTTTCTGTCATAGAAATGAAATCTCCACTTTCAATACGGACCTTGAGTTCGATAAAAAGGCGGCGGTCTACGCCAGGTTTATATTTATCATTTTTCTCAGGGAGGAGGTGAAACTGAGGCCGCCGATTAAGATTGTTCCTTGATGTATATGCCCTCACCCCCGGCCCCTCTCCCGGAATAGGGAGAGGGGAGTTTTAGCATGATCATGTTTGACAGACAGTTAAAAATATCATCGTTCATTAAATTCTCGTCTGCCAATACCCTGGCTTTCTGCTGAGATGCATAACTGCTATTATAAAGATATGATTTGATTTTGCTTTATATATGATGCCGTAAGGGAATTTGCTCAGTAAATATCTGCGGAAAAATTTTGAATACACAGGCCAAGTTTCAGGCATATCCTGTATAGATAAAAAAGCCGACTCAAGTTCATTTAGAAAATCATCACCCAGACCTTTTGATTTTGAATCATACCATAAATAGCTTTCTTGTATTTCAAATGTGACATCCGGATGAAACTCAAGAGCAGGCATTATTTATTTTTTATTTTCAGTTTAATATCTTCCCATGAAACCGGGATTACACTTCCATTTTCAAGCTCTTCAAGCCTTTTTTCGGCTAATGAAACCCATTCATCGTCATCATTTTTTTCATTGGACTGATCTAAACTGTATATAAGGCAGCGCGCTATCTGAGCCCTGTCATTTGGGCTCATTGATAATGCCTCATTTAAAATAAATTCAGCCTTTTTCATTAACTTATCCTTAGCAATAACATTTTTATTAAGATATTATATTATTTATTAAAATAGTTTATTTTATTTCGTATGTCAAGGATTTAGTCAGAGTTGATTGTGGAAATAACTAAAAAAATTCGAAAAAAATTGCCATTCCATTGCCTGTAATTACAGGATTTACGACACCAAAAACTTCATAAAACAACCTCTCTGTCCCATCTTCAAACAAAAGTCGCTAATGTGCGGCAATATTAGCATGATCATGTTTGACAGGCGTTGTATGATAAATGCGGTTTTGGAAAATGCCCTCAACCCCGCCCCTCGACTCCGCTCGGGGAACGGATCAATTTTTTTTTGTGACGATTTCTCCTTTTTCAACGCTGGAATATAAACGGCTTCAAAATCGGCCGTTTTAATACCAGTGCAAAACGGAGGATCAATATGAATGAAGGGATTGTCGGCCATGAAAGCGTTGAGCCTTACGCCGGAGATTTTAAGAAGGAGATACTTGATACGGTTATTCATCAAATCGAGTCAGGAGCGATGAGGTTTTATTTTAAGGAAGATAAGATGATAGTATCGCTTATGGGGATACACAGGGAGATAATTATCAACCATGATAATTATCCAACGTTATCGGGGGAGAGTATTAGAATTAATGAACTGTCTGATACTCGATTTCCCATGGGACGTCCGGATTATACAGGAAAGAGCTTCGGTATGGCCGTAGTTGGTGATTGGGAGGGCCAGGGAAGTTCAATCTTCGGTTCCACGAATATCCCTGTGGCATACATGCCGGATAAAAAAGATATCCTCATTGTCGATGACAGCCGTGATATGCTGAAATACTTAAAGAGGGTCCTGGGGAATGATTATAACATCATATCCGCCTGCAACGGACTGGATGCCATGAATGCGCTGGCTTTCATCACCCCTGATCTTATTCTTACCGATGTAACGATGCCGGGGATGAACGGTTATGAACTGACCAGGAAGGTTAAATCCTGTCCGGCACTGGGGAATATACCGGTCATCATGGTGACGGGTAATTACGATGAATCGGACAGGCTCCTCGGCATGGAGACCGGCGCCGACTATTATCTGACCAAGCCCTTTGACCCTCTGGAGCTGATGGAAAAAATAAAGTCGGTTTTTTCCAAGAACATAACCAAAAGGGGATTTGGAAGAGAAATCCCGACAACAAAAAAGGATGATTTCATAGCTAACGATATTGCCATGAAGAAAATCAAGAAGGTCATGGAATATCTCCAACGGAATTACAAGGATTCCATCTCCCGCGAAGGCCTTGCCACAGCCTTTGACATGAGTCCCGATCATTTGAGCAGAATGTTCAGGAAATATTCCGGTATGAGGATCGCTGATTACATATATGAGCTGAGAATTGACGAGGTTTCTAGAAGACTTGCTCAGAGCAGTGATGTGATTATCCGCATTGCCAATGACACGGGCTTTGAATCGCTGAGGACCTTTAACAGGATATTTCAGGAAAGGATGGGTATGACGCCGACTGAATACAGGAAGTTGAGGAGAAAGTAAATTTTTCCCGGCCATTTTCTGTACGGACGGGTTTTGGCCAGACAGGGGGGATGGAACTTGATACATATCAAATTCCAATGTATCGGAATAGTGTTTGTGAAGGCATTTTTTAATAGTTTATATCATAAATGGATCATGAGGAGGACTCCGTAATGAAATTTAAATTTTTTCTATTAGTTTTAATCATTAATGTAATATTTGCTGGATGTGCGGGCTCAAGCAGCAGTAGCAAAAACCCTGGGGATGCAACAGTAGCTGTAACGGGAGTGAGCCTTAATAAAACTACTACAAATATTCTTGTAGGTGGGACAGAGCAACTGACAGCTAACATTACTCCGGGTAATTCCACCAACCAAAACATTACATGGGTATCTAGTAATTCGTCCAAAGCAACCGTAAGTTCAAGTGGACTTGTGACTGGTGTGGCAGTAGGTTCTGTAATTGTTACTGTTCAAACAACTGATGGAAGTTTTACTGCAACCTGTAATGTAACAATAGCAGCAGCCACTGTCTCAGTTACAGGAATTACCTTAAATAAAACATCGACATCAATAGGTGTTGGGAATAATGAGCAGCTCATCACTACCATTACTCCGAATAATGCTACAAATCAAAATGTTACCTGGTCAACAAGTGATTCATCCAAGGCAACTGTTAGTTCAAGTGGACTTGTAACTGGTGTTGCAACTGGGACTTCGGCCATAACAGTAACAACTGCTGATGGAACCTTAACTGCAATGTGTAATGTTACTGTTTTAGATATTACACCTCCCACTGTTCTAAACACAATCCCAGCAGACGGTGCAAAAGATATTGTTTTGAACAGTTCTTTCAGCATGACATTTTCAGAAATCATGAACCCATCTACCCTTTCCGTTCAGGCCTCCGATGGAGCGTGCAGCGGGAATATACAGATTAGTAGTGATAATTTTACAACTTGCCTTGGCGGAACAATCAGTACCAGTGGAAATCCAGTAATTGTATGGACACCGGCATCAAAACTATGGATCAGCCAAAATTATAAAGTGCGTATTACAACAAATGTACAGGACAGCGGAGGAAATGCGCTGGCATCGGATGATACTCGAAGCTTTACAACACAGGATGTCAGCACATGGGTATTTGTCGACGGCAACAAAGGAAATGGTATCAATAAAGACATATCTAAAGGAGCTACTTCTCCTAAAGCCACTCAATTCAATAATAAGCTATATATTACCTGGAACGAAAATAACGGGACATCGACTCAAATCAGGGTGGTTGTTTTTAATGGCAATGATAGTAAACCAGGATGGACTTTTGTCGATGGCAATGGGATTAACGGGATTAATAAAAATTCTGTAAGACCTGCCTTCTCATCCCGGTTGATTGTTTTTAACAGCAAATTGTATTGTTGCTGGATAGAAAATAATGGAAGTGCAACCCAGGTCCGGGTGGCGGTATATAATGGGAATGACAGTTCTCCCGTATGGACCTTCGTCGACGACGACGGGACTAACGGAATTAATAAAGACTCAACAAAAAATGCCGCAGCAGTCATGTGGAAAGTCGTTGGCACTAAGTTATATATTGCCTGGCAGGAAATGAATGCCACTGCGATTCAAATCCGGGCGGCTGTATATAATGGCAATGATAGTTCTCCGGTCTGGACTTTTATCGATGGTAACGGGGCCAATGGCATTAATAAAAATAATACCATGGATGCTTCTGTCCCTCTGTTAACTTCATTTAATAATAAGCTTTATGCCACTTGGTATGAAAAAAATTCAAGTGCCATTACACAGATAAGAGCGTCCGTATATAATGGGAATGACAGTTCTCCCGCATGGACGTTTGTAGATGGCAACGGGATTGATGGCCTCAACAAGGATTATACTAAAAATGCTTTAGTTTCTCTCTTAACAGCTTTTAACAATAAGCTCTATATCAGCTGGTATGAATCTGATTCGAACAATGTTACCCAAGTACGTGCAGCTGTATATGGGGGTGATGATGCCGCGCCGACATGGAGTTTTATAGACGGAAATGGGAGCAGCGGCCTTAATAAAGACATCACTAAAAATGCTGTTATTGCTTTAATGTATAGTATTTCATCGAAATTATATATGACTTGGAAGGAGGACAATAGCACTTCAACCCAGAACCGCGTGGCTGTATATAATGGCAGTGACAGTTCTCCCGCATGGACTTTTGTCGACGGCAATGGGACTAATGGGATTAATTATAACCCGGCCATGTCTACAACTTTAAACCAATCAGCAAGTATATTAAACAATTTCAATGGCAAAGTATATGCAATTTGGGCTGAATTGAACCCAAGCGGGTTGACGCAAATAAGGGTTGCCGTGGGCGCAACATATACTCCGTTTAATGTAACGCAGGGAGTAACATCACAAGGGATTTCAAAGATATGGAAGGCTGAAAAAAATATTAATGAATTTTTTCGTCATGATCAAATAGGATATGATTATGATAATGAAGATAGATATCTAATATTTGACGACACTACAGCGACAATTATTGGCGGTAAAGATATTGATAAAGATGGAGTTATTGATAAATATATGACATACCTCAATGCAAAGTGTTCATATACTTACAATCCTATTACAAAAAATATAACATTATCAAACGCAGAAGGTCAAAGAACTTTATCTATCAATAGTAATAATAAAGTTATAGATTTGAATTTTGATGGCGGTAATATGTATATTTTTAACAATTCCTCCTCAATTTTTAATCAAAATATTTCTGTATGGCCTGAATCTGATCAGATGCAAAGTGAGGTGATAGACTATTACAGCGGCACCCGACCTACTGAATTTATCGTTAACAGTCTTTCGGCTTCCTATGCATCGACTACAAAAACAATTACAGTAACATACAATATTACTTCAAAAGACTCAAGAAACATAAGTTGGTTAGTTTTTAGGTTAGTTTCCCCTAGTATAAAAAATGATTTTGAAAGTTATTCAGGAGGACAACACTACCAAGTTTCTCCCACTATTTCATCAGGAACCAATGTCAATGGGTCATTCTCAATTACATTTAATGGCACTATGTTGCCGGAAAATGGGGTCTGGGATATAAACGATATTATTGTTGGATTTGATACTAATAATTCATTTGGAGAAAATTACCAATACTGGCAAAACCAACAAAGTGGGAATCGCATAAGTAAATATTTGATCGGCTACGAAGTAGCAGATGATTGGACTAACTCATATACAGGATATGATGTAGTTACTTTTACTGTTAATGGTGGTATTGATACAATCACCCAAACAAATCTTTCCTCAGTTACAAAATCCGGTAATATCGTAACGGTCTCTTTTGACTCGACAATTACAGGAAAAGCCTGGATTTTCTTTGCATCATCCACTGCGGCCTATAACACAATTCGGTATGATCCCCTGGCAAATGCAGGCATCTCGAGTCCAATATCAACCGGTCATAATATCACCAGTACTTCGAGCATAACCTATGATATCACATCAGGTGGTTTTGGTTCTGGGTATTATATATCTAAAATATTATTTACCTATGGAACTGATGTTTCGGTAACAAACGGCACTCTATCTCATTACGGTGATGAATACAGTTTTTCAGGAGTGAGAAAGGATTATTATGCCTTTCCTGTAGATATGGATACGTATCATAATAATACTTTTTGCGGTGGGTTGGTTGATTTTAATTTTTTTTATGAAGTTACAAATAGGGAGAAGCCGGTAAAGACAAATATCTCTATTATTCCGGCTTGGTAATGATGAGTGTTCGTCCCATGCTTTTGGATAATTTGATAAACGATTATATGACAGGCGGGATTAACGGAGGCTGAAAAATTGAAAATAGTATTAGTGTAAGAGGATTCATCGCATTCATCCCGGGCCGCCGAAGCAAGCCGGCGGCCCGGTTTTATTTATTGACTAAATTGCATATTTGAATTACTTTGATTAATATGCCGACGAAATTTGAATGGGACGAAAACAAAAAATATAAAAACATTCTGAAATACGGCATTTCTTTTAATGATGTCGCAATGATATTTGCAGATAGGGATGCCCTTTCAATTTGCTATGAAGATAATTCTGTGTTGAACAAAACAATATTTTGATAGGAATCTGCAATGAAAACAATGAAAGAAGAATATGATTTTTCTAAAGCTGTTAAAGGGAAATTCTACTATAATGTCACTTGCATCCCTCAATCAACCCCAATCTCTCCATCCTCTCTTTAATAAGCCGGGAATATTTATCCTTCATACCCTGGGACATGAAACTGATTTTTATCATCTCTTCCCATTCAGGATAAGCGCCGGCCATTTCGTTCAGTACTCTGCCGATGACTTTTTGTTCCAATGTGAGCCTTTCGCCGGCAAAATAATCTATAAGAATGTTGCGGGTGAGGCTGTTTTTTTTCCCTGCAACCGGCAGCGCCAGCTCTTCGATTGGTGTTTTCAATGCGATGGTTGTGTTGATAAGATCATAGGCGGGCGAAAGCTCGATAATGCCTTTTCTGCTTATGAGGGAAAAATTTTTAAGATGCATATCCTCATTCCCCGTGAGAAAACTGAAAAGCGTCAGCCTGAAAAGTTTGATATTCTCTATAGCCGGGAAGGTGCAATAGGTATTAATTATCCCTGCAACCTTCTCCATGGATGAATCATACTTGGTGTCCCTGCTGTTTCCGGAAAGCTGTGCGAAATCTTCAAGGGCAACTTTTCCCCGGCGCCCGGTTCTGTCGAATCGTCGGATGAAATAGGTCATTGATCCGTCCCTGCAGTATATCAATCCGTGCAGGGGAACCTCAATGCCCGATATTCCGGCGAGCCGCATGGTAAGATCTTCATTTTGAGGAAGCTCATCATACATGGGATTCTGCGGTTTCAGTATGAAGGTCCCTCCTCTGTTAACCAGCTCAAAGCCCTCAAGGGAAGGGTTGAACCGGGCGCTCAGCTTGGGCTGCACTCCCTGGATGGAAAGTTTATCTGCCCTGGCGGCAGATTCTTTCAGTTGTTCATCGGCGCTGTAGGGAAAGTCTTTTAAACTGTTGATATTTCTTGAAAGATTGTTCAGGCCTTTTCTGGAATATTTCCCGGGACATATTTCATATGTTATAGGGCATATATTCATTCAGCTTCCCTCACTGTTACCGCTCCCACCATATCTTCGCCAACAGCCAAAAGCTGGGAGAAATGGTCGCTCCTGTCGATTTTCTTTAGCCTTAACAGCGATTCGAGCATAACGCCTTCTGGAAGGAGCCCGTCAAAAAAAGGGGGGAATTCTTTGTATTCATAAACTCTGCTGCTTATGGGCATGGTGAGGGACACGGGAGGTCCGGTATATACGTCCCGATAAGAGAACCGGTAGAGATTCCCTTTTTCAATCTCCTCAAAAATCCCGGCCGAAACTCCATGGACAAATATTTCAGCTTTTTTCATCTATTTTTTTCCGTGTAGTTATTCATGATAGGGCTCGTCAAAACCATGCTAATATTGAGCGCCTTCATTATTTTCATAATTGTATTGATTTGAATGGAATCTTTACCTTTTTCTATATCGTACACCGATGTTTTGCCGGTTCCGGAAATTTCAGATAATGCCAATCTTGTGAGGCCCGCCTGTTTTCGATGAAAATTGATTATTTTCCCAATTTCATCAATATTATCAATTCTAATTTTTACTGTCATAGCGGTAAATATACCTATTTATAAATTATTTATTGTGAAAAATTTTTAAAAACAAGTTAATATTACTGTTATAACAGTAAAAAGTCAAGTATTAAATGTAAATTTATAAAAATATTGATAAATAAATAAAAAATTACCGCTGTAGAGGTAAATAATATGTCATATTCACCCGAGGCACTTCCCCATCGCCGCAACCAGGGCCATATTGTCATCCCTTCTCCTTACCGCGATACGGACAAAGGAGGAGTCCAGGTACCTGAAATTTGAGGCGTCCCTGATGAGGATTCTATGCCCCAGGAGCTTTTCCTTGAGAGCTGCCGATGTCATGCCGGTAAGAATTTTTATCAGGATGAAATTTGCCTCTGGATGGAAAAATTTTATTCCCTTAATTCTGCCAAGTTCGCTGCAGAGAATTTCCCTCTCCCTGTTCAGGGCCAGGACTGATTCTTTTATGTAATTCGCTTCATTCAGTAACAGGCCCGCAGAAAGATCGGCAAAGATGTTCACGGTCCACGGCTCTTTCATTGAGATAATTTTTTTTATCATCCCCCGGTCATGAGATATAAGGTATCCCAGCCTGAGCCCGGGGATTGCAAAGAATTTGGTCATGGACCGGAGCACTATGAGGTTGGGATATTTTTCCGCGAGCAGGGCTGAGGTGCTCTCCCTCCAGTTGTCCATGAACTCAATGAAGGATTCGTCCACCATGACAGTGATATCAAGCTCCCTGGCCCTTGCCGCGATTCTCTCAATCTCGGGCAGTCCGATGAAGTTCCCCGTGGGGTTGTTGGGATTGCAGATAATCATGAAGCGGTACCCCCTGTCCATCTCCCTTATGAGCGAATCGATATCGATCCTGAAATTGTCCTCTTCTCTGAGCATGAAATGTTCTGACTCAGTTCCTGCCTGGCTGAGTGCCTTCGCATATTCTGAGAATGTAGGCGCTACGATGAGGGCTCTTGCCGGCTTCAGGGCGCGGGGGACCAGGTGGATGAGTTCCGTGGCCCCGTTTCCGGGGATGATGTTCAGCGGTTCTGTTCTATTAAAGTGAGCCAGAGATTTCCTGAGCTCCGAATATTCAGGGTCGGGATAATTTTTTATGAGGCCGAAACTGCCGTTCAGGATCCCCTTCAATGACTCCGGCGGCCCCAGAAGGTTTATATTGGAGCTGAAGTCGATTATCTCCTCCGGGCTGATGCCCAGATCCATGGCCCTGCGGTATATGTCCCCTCCGTGCCCGGCCATCAGTGTATCCCTCCGCCTGCTATCCAGTCTGCCGTGAAGGTGATGATTATTCCCGCAACGAGTCCCGCGAGTGACGTCGCATACATGAGTTTCAGGCTTTCGATGATTGTATCTTTATCAAGCTCAATAACGGGGTCGCCTATATATGGCTTGTCAACCCTCATGCCGAAATATTTCGACGGGCCGCCGAGCCGGCACCCCAGGGCTCCGGCAAAGGCTGCCTCGGGATGACCCGAATTGGGGCTTGCATGCTTCAGCCTGTCCCTGGCCATGATCTTCAATGTGCGCCTGAACTCCATGCCGCGGAAAAATGCAGCTGCAGGAATTATAATGAATGACCCGATGCGGGCCGGGATGAAGTTCATGAGGTCGTCGGCCCGCGCACTGGCCATGCCGAAGTTGATGTAGGTTTCATTTTTATATCCCACCATGGAGTCCAGTGTGCTCACGGCCTTGAAGAGCATGGCCAGTGGAGCGCCACCGATAAAGAGGTAGAACATGGGGGACAGGATTCCGTCCACGGTGTTTTCTGATATGGTCTCCACCGCTGCCCTTGCAATCTCCCTTCCCTCCATTTCACCGGTGTCCCTGCTCACCAGCATGGAGATTTCTCTTCTTGCTCCGGCCAGGTCGCCGGCTGCAAGGCGGCCGTGGACCTTCAATGTTTCATCGCCCAGGGACTTCACTGCGAAGATCGTATAGATGATAAAGATTTCCATGGCCGGGGATATCGACGCGGCGAGATACGCTGCAGCGTACGATGATGATGCAACGATGACGAGGAGCAGTAATCCTGCGGCCTTTTCCCAGGGCATTTTTCTGAGAACACTCTCCAGAATGGTGATGAGCTTTCCGATGAATTTTACCGGGTGGGGGAAACCTGCCGGGTCGCCGAATATAAGGTCCAGGAGAAACCCTGCCGTTATATTAAAAGCGGTCATTGTCATGGCTGTTGATTATCCCGTAAATTTTTTTCATGTCGACACTTTCCCTCAAAATCCCGGCGAGCCTGTCATATTCCCTGTCCCTGAATTCGCGGTAGGAGAGCGTTTCGATCAAAGGTTCCAACCCCTTTGATTTCCTCACATTGTTCACCAGGCGGCGCGAGAATTCGTGGCTGTCGAAGATACCGTGCATATACGTCCCCATGATGTTGTTGAGGAAAATTCCGTCCATGCCCGCCGCTGATTTTATGAATTCCATCCCCCCGGGAACTCCGGTGGTTTCGCCCATGTGTATTTCGTAACCCTTCACTTCCAGTCCGCCGAGCCCTTCAGCATAGCCGCAGTCTATAAGAACCGTTCCAGACGTTCTCACCGTGGTCTTGTCTTTCATGAGCACTGTTTCCACGGGCAGGAGCCCCAGGCCCTTCACCGTCGGCCTGGACGACTCAACGCCGTGGGGGTCATGGACTGCAGTACCGAGCATCTGGTACCCTCCGCATATGCCGGCGAGGAGTTTTCCTTTTTCGTGATGTTTCATGATCTCCCTGTCCATCCCTGTAGACCGGAGAAAGGAGAGGTCATCCAGTGTATTTTTGGTTCCGGGGATGATGATTATATCAGCGTCATCCAATGAACCGGCCGCGGTAACGAACTTAAGTTTCACATCGGGGAAGAGCCTGAATATGTCGAAGTCGGTGAAATTGGAAATATGGGGAAGCCTGATGACTGAAACTGATATTTCGCCGTTGATGTTGGCAGTGGAAAACTTATCGGTAACGCTGTCTTCATCATCTATGGCAAGGTCCATCCAGGGGATGACCCCGATTACCGGCTTTCCGATGATATCCTCGAGCATTTTTATTCCCGGTTTAAGTATTTCAATATCACCCCTGAACTTGTTGATGATTATCCCCCTGACCCTTTTTTTCTCATGTTCATCAAGGAGGAGGAGGGTGCCGGCAATGGACGCGAAAACACCGCCCCTGTCGATATCGCCTGCGAGGACCACCGGAGCGCAGGCAATCTCCGCCATGCCCATGTTCACAATGTCCTTATCCCTGAGGTTAATCTCTGCAGGGCTTCCGGCCCCCTCGATGACGATCATGTCATACTGTGACGCGAGCTTTTCATAGGCTTCGCGTACGATGTTTTTTGCCTCGGGCTTGAAGTTGTGGTACTCCATTGCCGACATGTTCCGGTAAACCTTTCCGTTTATGATCACCTGCGCGTTTTTATCCCCTGTGGGCTTGAGTAGAATCGGGTTCATGAGGACCGATGGTTCCAGCCTGCATGCCTCTGCCTGCACCACCTGGGCCCTCCCCATCTCTCCGCCTTCGGCCGTGACATAGGAGTTGAGCGCCATGTTCTGGGACTTGAAAGGGGCCACGCGATGGCCGTCCTGCTTCAGGATTCTACACAGCCCCGCGGTGATGATGCTCTTCCCCACGGACGAGGCGGTCCCCTGTATCATGATATTTTTTGCCAAAGTTACATCCCGATGTCAGCGAAGGTTCCCATCTCGCTCATTATTTTCGTTGCCGCCTCGATGATATTAAAGGCAAGCGCGCAGCCTGTCCCTTCTCCCAGCCTCATATCCATGCTGAGCATGGGATGGAGCCCCAGGTATTCCGAGATGACTTTTGTCCCCGGTTCTACGCTCACATGCGATGTGAACATGAACTCTTTCACTGCCGGTTTGATTGCAGCTGCTATGACCGCGGCGGTGCCCGAGATGAAGCCGTCTATGACAATGGGCGTCCGTGCCGATGCAGCGCCGAGAAAGCATCCCGCCAGCCCTGCAATGTCCAGGCCGCCGAGCTTTGAGAGGACATCTATGGGGTCGTTCCTGTCGGGCATGTTCTTTTCCATTCCCCTCCTGATGACATCTTTTTTGTGCGTGAGCCCCTCGTCCGTGAGGCCGGCGCCCCTGCCCACCAGAATGTCCAGGCTCTCGCCGGTGAGTGCATGGAGGACCGCGCTGCTCGTTGTGGTGTTTCCGATCCCCACTTCCCCGGTACCCAGGAGGTTGTATCCATCCTTCACCGCAGCCAGCGCTGTTTCTATTCCAATTTCAATGGCCTTTACCGCCTCGTCCCTGGACATGGCCGGGCCCCTGGTGAAATTCATAGTCCCTTTCCTGATCTTCCGGTTAATGATGCCGGGGGTTTTTATGTCGGTGAAGAGCCCCAGGTCAACGATCCTGAGGTCAGCGCCGGCATGTCTCCCCAGCACCGCTACCCCGGCCAGGCCCTTCAGCATTGTCTCTGCAACAAGAGCACTCACCTCTGCCGGGAAGGAGCTTACCTTCTCCTCGGTAACCCCGTTGTCGTTGCACATAATCAATATTGCCTTTTTGTTTATCCTGTTCACAGGCTTGCCGGTAATTCCAGCAAGCCGTTTCGCGATCTCCTCAAGTTTTCCCAGGCTCCCCGGAGGTTTCAGGAGGCTGTTGAGCCTCTCCTGCGCCTTTTCCATTGCATCCCTGTCGGGCTCCCCTATGGAGTCCACGGTTTTTTTCAGTAATTCCATTTTTTATCATCCTTTATAAAATAATTTTTTCTTAAACTCCATGCCCTCACCCCGCCTCTGGCGTGCCCTCTCCCGGTAGGGCGAGGGCTTCTTAAATAGAACAAGGGGTTTAAGCTCCTTGTTCTTGATCACCTTCTCCCCTCGCCCTATTTGGGAGAGGGGTCGGGGGTGAGGGCATTTTTTTTTACTTTTCATTCAACGATTTCAAATAGGCGTAGTCCCCGTAAAAGTTCAGCCGTGTGACTGAGCCGTTGTCGATCTGAAATCTCCATGACTCCTTAGGCGAGCCTAAAATGTAGTGCCCAAGAATGGACCGGATGCAACCCCCATGGGTCACTACTACGCCCGTGGTAAATTTTTTCTTCAAAAGTTTTTCCATGGCGCCTATGACCCTGGAGTTCATGTCACTGAAGCTCTCTCCGCCGGTGGCGTTGTTTTTTACCCAGTTTTTTTTCCACCTGGTGAAATCCTTTTCATACCGCTCACTGATTTCATGAAAGGTGAGCCCCTCCCAGAGGCCGAAGTCCATCTCCCTCAGCTCATTCGTAAATTTTATATCATTGGTAAAAATGATATCTGCGGTCTCCCTGCACCTTGTCAGGTCGCTTGATATGATAAAGTCCGCCTCTTCCTTTCCAAGTTTTTTTCTGAGCTTCCGGGCCTGGCTGCGGCCCTTCCTGTTGAGGCCGATGTCGGTTTTGCCGATGAACCTTCCTTCGCTGTTGTAGCTGGTCTCGCCGTGCCGTATCAGTATGATTTCCCTTGTGTTTTTCATGATGACTCCTGTTGCTTAATCTGAATTTCATTTTATCATTTAAACCGTATGCCCTCACCGCGCTCTGCGCGCCCTCTCCCGGTAGGGAGAGGGCTTTTAATCCCTGATATCAATGCCGCCATCACCCCTCTCCCTATTCCGGGAGAGGGGCCGGGGGTGAGGGCATACACTTAAACCACCGCCTTCCATATCACCATGGACAGCAGAAATATGATCCCCGATATTTCTATTACAGCGCCAAGGATGTCCCCGGTGACCCCGCCAATTTTTTTCTTTACATAGCCTGTAAAGAGGAGCGTGAAAATTATAACCGATGCTATTCCCGGAAGGGCTTTTTCCACGAGAAGGGCAGCCGCTGCTGCCGAGGCAATTGTTGTGGCCCAGAAAATCTCCTTCTTCCCTGTCCTCTCGATCAGTGCCCTGCCAAGGCCATGGTCGCTCCTGGCATAGGCCGAGACCCCGGCGCACCATGCAACCGACATCCGTGAAATTACCGGCATGGCAGCTATCACCGGGCCTATCTCTTTGAAGTCCATGGAAATGAGGAGCGCGAATTTGGCCATGAGAAGCAGTATTATGCCCAGGGTCCCGTTTGTGCCGATCCGGGAATCCCGCATGATATCCAGTATTTTTTCCTTCGGCCTGTTGCTGAAGATGCCGTCAAAGGTGTCTGCCAGCCCGTCCATGTGGAGGGCGCCGGTAATCATGGTTTCAGCGATGATCACAGCCATAACCGAAAGGGCCGGTTTCCCAACGAGGTCCATAACATGAAAGACCGCAAGCAGGATCAGCCCTATCAGGAGGCCGGCAGCGGGGGCAAAAATAACCCCCCTGGCAAAGGTCTCATCATCGAAGGGGACATCCACGGGCACCGGGATTCTCGTAAAAAATTTAATCTGGAGAATTAATGCTCTCATAGCTGTGCTACCTCTCAATCCCGGTTCTCGCGCTGATCCCCCTGTTCAGCGGATGGCGTATGCACACCATCTCCGTGACCAGGTCGGCCATGTCAATGAACTCACGGGGGGCATTTCTGCCGGTGAGGATCAGTTCCATTGATCCGGGCCTCGATGCCGCCAGGGATATGGCCTTTTCCACGGTCATGAGGCCGTTGTGTATCACCACAAAGAATTCATCGAGGATGAGGATGTCGCACGATTCTTCCCGCATGATCGTTTCGGCAAGTGCCATCCCCTGTTCAGTTTCCGATGCCAGACCTATGAGCTCGTCAGGGCCCATGGATTTTATGAATTTTCCGCTATGTTTGAATCCGTGGATTTCAAAATTTTTAATATTTCCGCCGATGCAGAGCACTTCGCCCGAATCACCGCTTTTCAGGAACTGGATCATCTTTACCTTCATGCCCCTTCCAGCGGCCCTGATCCCCTGTCCCACTGCAGCAGTGGTTTTCCCCTTTCCGTTTCCGGTATATATCTGTATGAGACCCCTCTCCATCAATCCCCCTTAATCTTCACCGGAATCCCGGAGACCATAAAATATACAGTACCGGCCCTTGAAGCAATCATCTGGTTTGCGGTACCGGCAAAGTCCCTGAAGAACCTCCCTAGCGGAGAAGGGGGGACAATCCCCATCCCGGTCTCGTTTGATACAATGACTGCGGTGCCGGTAAAGTTTTCGGCGCCATGAATTAATTTTTCAGTTTCGTCGCGTATCGATTTTTTTACCCTTTCCATATATGCTGCCGGAGGGTTTTCCCAGTCTATATGTTCACCCAGTATCATGAGGTTCGAGACCATGATAGTCACGCAGTCAACCAGGATCCCCTCCATCCCGTGCCCCCCGTTCCTTATCAGCATGTCCATCTCCCGGTATCCTTCAACAGTAACCCAGCTGCTGTTCCGCCTGGTTCTATGGAGGGCAATCCTCTCCTTCATCTCTTCATCAAAGGGGACTGCGGTGGCGATGTAGAGCACTTTGTCGAACCCTTTAAAAAGCTCCTCGGCAAACCTGCTCTTGCCGCTCCTGGCCCCGCCTGTTATGAATATGAGGTCACCCATTCAGTATCTCCCCGGTCCTCTTCAAGAGAGCGCTCCTGTCATAGATGACCTCAGGGTATTGGATCACGGGGCGTTCTATCAGGACTATCTCAACACCTGAATCTACCGCGGCATCGAGCTTCTCCCTGATCCCGCCGTCGTCGCCGCTCTCTTTGGTCACCAGGTATTTTATTTCCAGCTCCCTGTATAGGGCTGAATTGAAGTCCCTTGAAAAGCTGAAGCTCATGGCTATAATCTGCCCCGGCTGAAAGCCCTGCTGCTCGCAGGCCTCGATGGAACCCATGAAAGGGGCTATCCTGGCATAGAGCCTCTTTTTATCAAACCCTGAAAAAAAACTCATGTTATTGGTGCCTATGGTCAGGAGGATATTGCCGCTCTTTTTTTCAAGGTATGCTGCGGCTTCAATATAGCTCCTGAACCTGGTGCATTCGTAGCTGTCGACGTTCTCCCTTTCGTACCGGAGGTAGGGGATCGCCTGTTCCAGTGCAATGGCCATGGCGTTCTCCGATACCTCAATGGAGTAGGGATGGCTTGCGTCAATGATCAGCCTTACACAATGATCCCTTGCGAGCATGGATAGTTCGTCCTTCCCCTTTCTTCCCATGCTCACCGTCAGGTTTTCATGGCTCCCCATGAGCCTGCTGCCGTATATCGTAGCCGTGGTGGCAATCACCCGGTAATTCATTCCAAGGAGTTCCCATGCAATCTCCCTGCCGCTCCTGGTCCCTGCTATGACCCAGATCACAGGACATATCCCCTTGGAGTGATCATCCTGTCCCGGCTCACATAGGTGTTTGAATTTCCGATGATGATAACCGTGGTCATGTCTATGTCGTGCTCCAGCATCCTGTTCAGATCGGTTATGGCGGAAACGCAGCCGTCCCTCATCGCATTTTTTACTATCCCCACGGGCGTTTCCCCGTTCCTCCATTTCAGAAGTATCTCCCTGGCCTCTTCTATCTGCGTGATCCTGGACATGCTCCTGGGGTTGTATATGCAGATTACGAAATCCCCCTGTGCTGCAAGGCCGATCCTTTTTTTGATCACCCGCCAGTCCGTGAGGAGATCGGAGAGGCTTATGAGCGCGTGGTCGTGCATCAGGGGCGCTCCCAGTATTGATGCCGCTGCTGACGACGAGGTTATGCCCGGAACGATTTCCACGGGCAGGCCGCTCCCGGCCTTTTCAGCCACTTCGAGCATGATGCCTGCCATGCCGTATACTCCAGGGTCGCCGCTGCTCACCAGTGCCACACGCTTTCCTTTTTCAGCCTCCTCAAGCGCCCTGCGGCACCGCTCCACCTCCTTCCTCATCCCCGAGGAGATGACCTCCTTCCCGCTGATTGATGCGCCGAGTAAATCTATGTATGTGCTGTATCCGATAATTACTTCAGCCTCGTCAATGGCTTCCTCGGACCTCCGGCTCATATGATCCCTTCCGCCGGGGCCAATGCCTACGACATAAATTTTGCCTCTCATGGAATCTCCTCCCATAGTGCCAGCGTGATGCCGTTTTTTTTAGTCTTCTTCAGTAGCATGCCCCCGGTCCTGTTTGATGCGAGATATGCGCAGGGCTCGCACACCGACGCCACCCCGACTTTCTCCCTGACGTAATCCGAGGCATCGAACATCGCTTCAACTTTTTTTATCTCGTCAGTGGGGACAATGATGACCTCCAGTCCGAAATGCCTCCCGGCTTCCCTGATCCCCTCTTCATCCTTTTTCACGTCAATCGTGGCCAGGCATTTTATGCTTTCGCTGAAAATGCCGAGCTTCCCGAACACCTCATTCATGAATTCGATTATCTCCTGTCCCCGGATCCCCTTTTTGCAGCCTATCCCTGCGATAATGTTTCTCGGAGTGAGGAATACATGGGGAAGGGGAGGGCTTTCGATTTTTCTGGCGGATATGATGATGATACCGTCACTCACGATTGATGCGTCCTGCATGTCCGCATTATTCCTGAAGGGGTTCTCAATTTCCATGGAGGTAAGGTTCTCCACGGAAACCCGGTGCCCGTTCACAATGAGCGATGTGACATCCCTTGCCTTTGTCATGTCCGTTATTGCCAGGCCGTACCTCTCCGCGAACATATCCACAGACGGGAGGCCCTGGACATCGGAGGAGGTGGTTATCACCGGTACTCCGCCTGTTATTTCAGCCGCCAGCCGTGCTGCCCCGTTGGCGCCTCCCAGGTGCCCTGAGAGGAGGCTTATGACAAACTCCCCCTTCTCATCGATGACAAGGACTCCGGGGTCTCTTCTTTTGTCCTCGAGATGGTCCGCTATTGCCCTGACTGCGATTCCGGCCGCAGTGATGAATATGATAATGTCATGCTTTTTGAAGATTTTTCCTGTGAATGATGCGATGCTGTCTACTATGAGGCCGCAGTCTTTACGGCTCCATTTGGGAAGAGTGTAGATGGTGGATGAGGGGATGCCTTCCCTGATCCTTTCTGCAAGGGCAAGCCCGCCCCTGGTGAGCGCTATGATTCCCCAGTTCATTGCCCCTTCCTGTACTCATGGGAGAAGGTTTTGTCATAGAGCTTTGAATCATCAAAGTCGCTCGATAAGAAGTCTCCCACGAGGATAAGCGCGGTTTTTGTAATCTTTTCCTTTTCAGCCATGGCTGCTATGGTGTCAAGGCTCCCTTCAATGATCTTCTGGTCGTCCCATGTTGCTTTCTGTATTATGGCCACCGGTGTGTCCCCGCCGTAATGTTTTTTCAGCTTTTCAGCCACTTCCCCGATCATGTGCACTGAGAGGAAAATTGCCATGGATGCCCTGTGGGAGGCAAGGGACTCAAGGCTTTCACTTTCCGGGACCGGCGTCCTCCCTTCGAGCCTTGTGCATATGACCGTCTGTGAAACCCCCGGGAGGGTGAACTCCCTTTTCATGGCCGCGGCGGCAGCGGTGAAGGAGCTCACGCCGGGTATTATTTCATATTCCATTGAGAGCTCTTCGAGCCTTCTGGCCTGTTCCCTCACTGCCCCGTAAATGGACGGGTCTCCGGTATGTACCCTGGCAGTTATCTCTCCCCTGGCCCATGCATCCTTCATGAGATCGATGATCTCGTCAAGGTTCATGGATGCGCTGTTGTACACCCGGGCGCTCTTTTTCCGGCATTCGATGACCTTTTCATTCACCAGGGAACCGGCATAGATGATGAGATCAGCAAATTCAATGATCCGTTTTCCCTTCACGGTTATCAGGTCCGGGTCACCCGGGCCGGCTCCGATGAAATATATTTTGCTCATTTCGCCCACCTGTTTTACTGTTTATTTTCGTTATCCTGCAATGATTCATTGCTCACGGATTTACACGGATGATCACGGATTATTTAAAATTATAGTATCGTTTTCATGTTTCAATTTTTTACCCGTGCAGATCCGTGTCATCCGTGAGCTGATTTTTTCTTCCTGATTGATCCTTTGCCTTTTTTTTTACGATGACCGTTGTGAGGTACGGTATCTCCCCATTCAGTACACCGGGATCGCCGCTGAACTCTTCGTCATCACTGCCGCATCTCGTGGCTATGATGATTTCCCTCTCCTTTTCATATTTTTTAAGCTCAGCGCCGAGCCTGGCGCTGTCCGACGATACCTTCATGAATACAATATTGTCGTTCTCCTCCATGACCCTTTCTATGTCGGTATTCCTGTGCAGCGGTACCAGGGTGAGGGTTTCGTTCCCTTCGGCCGCAGGGATATTCCGGCTGCAGCATATGGCGCTGAAGGATGTTATGCCCGGGACGGTTTCAATTTCCACGCCCCTCTCTTTCAGGTGTCCGGCAATGTATATGAATGTGCTGTAGAGCATGGGGTCTCCCAGCGTTATGAAGGCAACGTTTTTGCCTTCCTCCAGTTTAGCAAGGATGAACATGGCATTATCATGCCGTATCCTTATCTTTTCTTTGTCGTCCCTGGTCATTGGGAAAATGAGTGTCAGTATTTCGGTACCGGGGTTGATATAACCGCCGGCGATCTTCAGTGCCAGGCTCTCCTTTTCGTCCCCGGTTTTCGGCACTGCGACAACATGAGCTTCCCCCAGGAGCCTGGCCCCCTTTATGGTCACCAGTTCCGGGTCGCCGGGCCCGATCCCTATGCCGTATAATTTTCCTGTCATGTTACGCATCCTTTGATGAGGTCATGATAAAGACCGGTGTCTGGGGCCTGAACATCATGTTTCCCTTTACGTTTTCAACCCTGGACACCGATGCCTGGATGATCTCCAGGGGATGGTTCCCTTTTCTAAAAAATTCATAGGCCCCGGTGAGGGTACCCATGGTTACCGCGGTAAGGACCACTATCCCCCCGGGGCTGATTCTTTGAAAGACCCAGGCCAGGATTTCATTAAGGCTGCCTCCTGAACCTCCGATAAAGGCCCTGTCAAAGATCCAGTCCTTGCTCAACACGCCGGGCGCATCGCCATGAACCGCTTCAATATTGCCGAGGAAAAATTTTTTCATGTTTTCCTTTATGAGCGTTATGGAAGAGGCGTCCCTTTCCACTGCATATACCTTTCCGAGATCGGCAGCCAGGGCGCATTCCACCGACACCGACCCTGTGCCTGCGCCGATGTCCAGGATTATGCTCTCCCTGCAGGGCCTCAGTTTCGATATTGACAGTGTCCGTATCTCCTCCTTTGTCATGGGGGCATCGCCCCGGATGAATTCGCTGTCGGGAATGGGCCTGTTAATCATTGTTTTCACCTGTCACTATCACAACGCTCAGTTTGAGATTTTCCTTATTATATTGAAGGGCTTCAGCGGTGCCGCTGAATATCTTTTCATCTTCATAGGAGAGGTTTGATCCCACGTGCATCATCCTCCCGCCCAGGCCCTTTCCTGAAAGGATAGATGCTATTCTCTGGAAGGTATAGGTATTGTCAGTGAGAAATGCTGTTTTTGCATTGCTCTTTACCGCATCTGCAACGGCATCATCACCCCCCCTGCCGTGGAGGCTCGTGAGACAGGCATCCTCCCAGGTGAGGCCGGCCTTAGCAAAGAGGTATTGTACCGGGCTGATGGCCGGTATGATATCAAATTCGCTGCTTGTAAAATGTTTCTTCAGAAATCCCGCCATACTGTAGAATCCCGGGTCCCCGGAGACAAGGACGGCTATTGCTTTTGTCTCCATGGTTTTCCTTATATATTCTGCTATCGCATTCAGGTCGCTCCCGATGATGATTGTCTCCTTCTCAGTGCAGCTGAACGATTTCAGGTTCCTTTCACCGCCGATGACAATCTGGCTTTTTTCCACGGCCTTCACTGCTGCCGGTGTGATATAATCGCTGCTGCCGGGGCCTATTCCCACAATGGTGAATTTCATCATGCGCCCCTTCGCAGATCTTCAATGAGCGCATCGGCCCCGCCGGTTTTTGCCAGGAGCCCCCTGTTGAGCGAAAAGAGGGCCACCTCAACGGTCAGCTGTGAGAAAACATGCTCCATGCATTTTTTTGCAGCCTTGTCAGCCAGCACCCCGTAGATGGAAGTATCATGTATATACTCCATGGCCTCTTCCGTGGTTGCCGATGCCATTATTTTTTCAGCCCCCTCGGTGTCGCCGGATAGTGTTACGTAGTTTGCCGCAAGTATCTCCATCCGTGCATCAGCTATTTTACTATAAGTGTTGAATATCCCCCCTGCAACCTTGACCAGCTTTCCTATGTGGCCCACGAGGAGGATCCTCTTCATCTTATGGTAAACGGCCTGTTCCAGCATGTAACCGATATAATTTCCTGTCTCTGCTATGGCGTCAATGTCAATACCCAGTTCTTCAATGGCAAATTTTTTTCCGTAGTTTCCCGGCACAAGTGCCATGGCCTCCATGCCCAGGGCGCCTGCCATGGACAGGGCAAGGGCAAGGGATTCCCTCACTGCCTCATTTGACATGGGTTCCACTATCCCCGTGGTGCCGAGGATCGATATTCCCCCTACAATGCCGAGCCTGGGATTGAAGGTCTTTCTTGATATCTCCTCCCCCCCGGGCGCATATATCTCAATGAGAAGGCCCCTCCCTTCAGGCTTCACGCTGTCTGTCTCCTTTAAAATCATTGACCTGGGAACGGGGTTGATTGCATAATTCCCCGGATCCACCCTGAGGCCCTTCCTTGTCACTTTCCCTATGCCGGGCCCCCCTGTGACAACGGTATCCCCACCGGCAGTCTCCCTGGCCCTGGCATAGATCTTCATGCCGTCGGTGCAGTCGGGATCGTCGCCGCCGTCTTTTATGGCATAGCACTGCCATGATCCATCGGCATGTTCCATGCCGTATATATCAACCTCCACCTCCCAGCCCATTGGCGTTGAAATCGAGATTTTTTTCTCCGATGTACCATGGAAGAGTTTGAGCGCAGCTGCCTTAGCAGCCGCGGCAGCGCAGGTTCCGGTGGTTATCCCGTACCTCAGTTTTTTCCCGCCTGATATTTTGTATCGCTCTAACATTGACTCTCCAAAATAATGCTAATAAATTTTGCCACAGAGGCACGGAGACACAGAGAAATATTAGTAAATTAAAAAAAAATAATAAAAAATTAATATATTGGTTTTACGTTTGAAATTGAAATTTTGATCATAACTTCAATCTTACTCCGTGCCTCTGTGCCTCCGTGGCTGATTTTTTTTTATGATTCTGGCCTGCTATTTGATCATGTATATCAGTGCATTCACGATGGCAACGGCAACGGTACTTCCCCCCTTTCTTCCCCTGGTGATGATGCACGGGGCCCCTGCATCCCGTATGGCCTCCTTTGATTCAGCTGCCCCGACAAATCCCACCGGCACACCGATGACCAGTTCCGGAGAGGTTTCCCCCTTATCGATGAGTTCTTTCAGTGTCATCAGTGCAGTGGGCGCGTTGCCGATGGCGAATATTTTTGTATTCCTGTCCCGTGCCGCCTTTTCTATCCCCACGATTGACCGTGTCACGCCCCTGGCCGCGGCCTCCCGTATGACATCATCATCGGAGACGCAGGTGTATATTTCTGAACCGTACCTCCCGAGCCTCTCCTTGTTCACGCCGGCCTGTATCATCTTGGTGTCGCAGTATATGCGGCAGCCGCTCCTGATGGCCCCCATCCCGCGTTCTATGGCGCCGCCAAGAATTTCGGTGATTTCGGCATACTCAAAATCAGCCGTGGTATGAATTATCCTTTTTACAAGCGGGGCGGCAGGGCCCGTGATATCGCGTTTAAGCTCCCTGGTGATTATTTCAAAGCTCAGCTGTTCAATTTTATCAGGTTCAGTTAACATGTTGCGGGCTCCTAGATGTGATAGTGAGATTATTGAAGAATTCCATGTTTGAATAAAAATGGATATGGGCATACCCGGCGAGAACATTTTTTTTTGTCAGGCCGCAGCTCCATGAATCCTCGCCGCCCGGTTTCCTTACTTTGTAACTGAACCGGGCATCGCCATCGTTCATTTCCGTCAGCATGGAGTGGTGAAATTCATGGCCCCTGGTTTTTCCGGAAGGCGATTCAATTTCAACATATCCGAACCTCCTGAGCCCCGGGGTCATTTCCGATCGGCAGTTGAAAAATCCGGCCATGTCATGGACCCTGCCGTCCATGGTCTTTATCGATTTTGTCAGATACATGAGGCCGCCGCACTCGGCATATACCGGGAGCCCTGACCCGGCCTTCTCCCTGATATCCCTGAGCATTGACCTGTTTGATGAAAGCTCTCCTGCAAAGACCTCGGGATAACCGCCGCCCAGGTACAGGCCGCTGATCCCTTCCGGGAGACGGCTGTCGCTCATGGGGCTGAACTCTATGAGCTCCATGCCCCTCTCTTTCATGAGATCCAGGTTGTCACCGTAATAGAAGCTGAAAGCCCGGTCCTTTGCTACGGCAATCCTGAGCCCCCTCTGAGACGCCGTGCCGGCATCAGGGACATATGACGTGGAGATTTCGCCTGCGCTCTCCGATATTTCCAGGATTCGTTTTAGGTCAATGGATGATGCCGCAGCATCGGCAAGCATGTTTACCTTTTTATCAAGCCCTTCAATCTCGCCTGCCTGGACGAGCCCAAGGTGCCGGCCCGGTATCTCTGCGCCGGCAGTCCTGGGTATGTAGCCAAGGCACTCCAGCCCGGTCTGCTCTGTTATGATGCGGCGGAGGAGGCGGTAGTGTTTCTCTCCTGAGATGTTGTTGATGATGACGCCGCGGATGTCCGTGCCCCTGTCGTAGTTCACGTAGCCCGAAAGCATGGCAGCGATACTTGCCGAGATTCCGCTTCCGTCCGCTATGAGTATCACCGGTGCGCCAAGGATTTTGGACGTGTGCGCGGTGCTCGCTCTGGAAGTCCCGCCAAGGCCGTCGTAGAGCCCCATAACTCCTTCAATGAGAGAAAGGCCGCTTTCAGAGGAATTTTTTATGAACAGGTATTTCAGCACTTCATCATCAAGAAGGAATGAATCCAGGTTTCGCGAGATTTTTCCCGTGATGAATGTATGGAACATGGGGTCGATGAAGTCCGGGCCGCACTTGAAGGGCGCCGGTGACACTCCGGCCTTCATGAAAGCCCTGAGCAGGGCGCAGGTGACTGTTGTTTTGCCTGCGCCGCTCTTTATTCCGCCTAGGACAATCCTGTTTATTCGATTTTTAATCATTTTTATTATTTTCAAAACCCGAATATGTTCATAGTTTAATTTGCTTCTCCTTCATTCATATGTTTTCTGAAAGTTTTTAATATCTCCCTTCTCGCATCACCAATGGTGAGAGGAATTTTTTCAAAGGGAATCTTATCCTCATGTTTGAGCCTGTAAATAAATTCTGCGACTTGCGGCATGCGGAGTTTAATATTGTCCATATCTTCAGGCGCGGTGAATATATTTTCGGGAATCCCTTCCCGTACTATTTGTCCATTGCTGAGTATATAAAGCCTGTCGAGGAATATGGGAAGAAGGTCGACACTGTGCGTGGCCATGGCGATTGTCACATTTTTTTCCTTATTCAGTTTCGCCAGGAGGCTCATCATTTTATATTCTCCCATGGGATCAAGGCCGGACGTGGGTTCATCGAGGAGAAGTATCTCATGTCCCATAGCCAGAAGGCCGGCAATGCAAATCCTTTTTTTTTCCCCGAAACTTAAATTCTGTATCGGCTTCCCGGCGAATTTTTCCATCTCCACGTCTTTAAGCGCGCAATGGATTCTGGTATCCGTCTCTTTTTCGCTGAAACCCATATTTAAAGGACCAAACGCCACATCTTCATAAACGGTGGGAGCAAAAAGCTGATTGTCGGGATTTTGAAATACAAAGCCGACTTTTTTATATATATCCCTGGGAGATAATTTTTTTATATCTGTTCCGTCCAGGAGGACATACCCGTCATAATCTTTCAGTAATCCGTCCATTATTTTCAGCAGTGTTGTCTTCCCTGAGCCATTGGCCCCCAAAAGACCAATGAACTCGCCTCTGCGGACATTTATCGCAACACCGCTGGAGGCGAGGGTCCCGTCGGGATATTTGAATGAACGGACGTTGACAGACAGCCGGATATCCGTTTGATTCATGATATCAATCGGTTTTATATCACCCATAAAATCCCCAGTGCTGACAATAAAATAAATGAAAAGGCGATTTCCAGGGACTTAAAGGGTTTATGGTTCATCAAAGGTATATTGCCGTCAAAACCCCTCTGGATCATGGCAACTGAAATGTCGTGGCTGTGATCAAATGCCTTCAGAATAAGAGAACCGGTAAGTGTCCCGAAAGACCCCATTCCCTGCCTTATGCTTGAGTAACCGAGCCGGTTTTTTTGAGCGTTATAAATTACCATGGCGTCTTCAATCAGTACGAATATATATCTGTATGCGAACATCAATATCTCTACAAATCCACGGGGAACTCTCATCCATGAAAGCCCGGCTAATATTTCGTTAAACGGCGTGGAAAATCCCATAACTGCCATAACTGATACCGCTCCTAAAATTCTGAGCGCGATAAGCAGTCCATCCATAAGACCTTCTTTATACCCTGAAATATTAATTCCTATAATATTAATAGAAAAAATGGGATCATTCCCATGGAAAAAAAGTTTCAGCAGCACAATTATGGAGGCGATAAAAACCGGTTCAGAAAATCTAAAGGCGAAAGTCCTGATTGGTATATTCATCATAATGCATAGAGAAAAACTCATAACTGCAATGGCCAGGGGGAAAGCATAACCTCTGTAGCTTATGACCATTGCAAGAATGACGAGGCTTGTTGTCATTTTTAAGCGCGCGTCAATTTTTGAAAGGATATGCTCTTTTTTATATAGCTCTGAAAAAAGTTTCATATATTTAAACCGTTGTTTTTATCCTTTTCTTTATTGATAGCAGACGCTTTTTGAGATATAAGCACCCGCCAGAAATATCCGCAGATAAACCCGCCGACAGTGCCTGCTATGAGAAAAAGAAAGAGGGGGAGATCTCCCTGTTCGATATTTATCAGAGGCTCTGCCGCTTCTCTGCCATGTTCTTTAGCGAATTTTTTGACTACGGATTCATCAATACCCTGCCATTTCTCTTCAGCGGCGGCGGTTTCATTGATTGATAAAGAGTGAATAGCCCCGAGCGCTAATATCATCAGAATAAATGTTACATGATATTTTATTGTCAATGGAGAACATGGCGTTTTCATCATATCTCTCCTGGCCTCAACACATGCATTTTTACGAGAAGGTCCGGCCTTTTTTTATTCAGTAATATAATCATTCCTGCTGTCATGGCCCCTTCAAGGATTCCAAGGGGGAGCTGAGTTGGAATAAAGGCCGCGACTATTTTCCAGAATAACGGGAAAAACGGCGAATCCCCCTTTATTCCCAGGGCAAGTTCCATGGAAGTAGTTATATATGTCGCCCAATCGGCGAAGATTCCTGCCATGAATGCCGCCAGCCAGAGATTTGCTTTTATTGCCCTCAATCCTCTGAATGTCAGATATCCAATTAACGAACCCATGACACCCATGGAAATAATATCGGCGCCCCATGTGCTGAGGCCGCCATGCGCGAGGAACAGAGCCTGAATCAGAAGGGCGGCGGCAGAAATCACTATGCTGATGACAGGGCCCAGGAGTATACCTGAAATGCCCGTTCCGCATGGATGGGAACAGGTCCCGGCTGTGGGCACCGGGATGGGCATACAGGATATAATGAAAACAACTGCTGCCATGAGCCCTACTAAGGGTTTGTAGGAGAGGTCCATGGCTGATTGTTTTTTAAGCCTGTACAGTCCAAGTGCTACGAATGGAGCTGCAATAGCAAACCATAAGGCAGACCAGCCAAAGGGGAGTATCCCCTCGGATATATGCATGGAGTACGCGTGATCTGAAAGCAGCAGGAAAGCTGATAAAACAAAAAAGAATGATTGAATTCTGTTCTTTATTTTTTTCATTTTCATTTTTATTTCTCTGTATCCATTGCTTCATCAGCCCTTTGTATGAGGATATCTGCAAGGACCGGCTCAAAGCCTATGGGCTTTGCTATCCTGAATGTTATGGCGCTGTATTTTTTTGACAGCTTTCCAACTATTTCCGGTATGTCTCTTTTTATGTGCATCCCCTCGTAAAGGAAGTAAGGGGTGATTACAATTTCATCGGGCTTTAGCGCGGTCAGGTCCTCCACGGCCTTTTCTATGGTTGGTTCGGCAAGCTCCATGTGGGCCCCTGCGACTATATCATAGGCGCATCTGCTCCTGACATGGTCTATCATTTTGTTAAATGCATCAACGGCGCTCTCCGATTTGCTTCCATGGCCCACAATGAGCATTGCCTTTTTCATAAAGAATTACCATCCATACAGTTTACGAATCATCTACAGCAATTAGCGATTGGATTCATACATGAACAGGGACTGTCCAAAAAAGAAAAAAATTTTGCCACAGAGGCTCAGAGTCACAGAGAAATAATAATTAATTTTTAATATAGCTATTCTCTGTGCCTCTGTGGCTGACTTTTTAGAGAGCCACTGTGCTCTATCATTTCGGGAACTGCTGTAAAATAAAAAATCCCCGGTGCAATTAATGCCCGGGGATTCCCTGTTTAATCCTCAGTTCATATCAATACTTGCCCGTTGTACGCAGGCGCATTGAACAATACAGGCAGTTCTTCTGGCTCCCGGATCTTCCTACTAACCGCGCCTTCCCATGAACTTTCGGCTTTTAAAAAAAAGCCTGTTCACAGTGGCAATCTGCGGTTTTCGTCCCCGGTTACAGCGGCGGGACCGCACCCGAATTTAACGGGTTTCTCTCTTAGCCCTTTTGGGGGCCTGTACATAATTATTTTCAAATATACTGGTTGTATGGCATTCTTTGATGGACTATTTGTCAATAAAAAAAAGCCGGTTTTTATAAAATTTTTTTGGCTTCAGCCAATTTTTCAGTGTGGAAGCTGCACTGTATTTACCTATGAATATTTTTTCTTGACAAAGAGTCGGCAAAAAGAGTTTTGGAATTGATGAGGCAGGATATGGAAACCGGTTCATATCAGCGGATTCGTCACCCGACCCTGAATGCACAGGAGACTGTATTATGAGATATATCCAAGATGTAAAAATATTTTCCGGTTTTTCAATACCCATCATTTGTAATTATTTTGCCCGATATATGCCGGTCAGCGGCTTGTATCTATTTCTCATACTGGTACTCCTTATCGCCGCCCCCCGTTATTCCCTGGCTCAGAATTACCAGTCGGACCAGATACGCACCGATCTGATCCGCCAGCGCCAAATGGTGGCTGCAGACGACCAGTACGTAGCGCGCCTGTTCCGCGGAGTGATGAAGACCCATGACCAGTCGAACTGGGTCAACCTTGATCTGACCCTCATGGACAGCCTGCAGATCTCGTCGGCAGTTTTATTGGACTATGGCACAGGTCCCGTGGGGTTCATGTTCGGATACCAGGTTTACCTCCTGAATACCGGCGTTAAAGATGAATACGGCAGCGAGGAAACGGCTGCCGGCTACAATATGTTTTACGGCGTCAACTTTTATCTCAGGGAATTAAAAACAAAGATCTTCACCGGAGCCTATATTTCCGCAGCGCGGCGCGACGGCGGCTCCCTGTCGCGCAGCGAAATCGACAAGGCTGCTCGCGCGGGGCAGCGTCCCGAACTCAAGGTTACCGATATCATTGTGCCGTATGTGTTTATCAACAGCCCGGTAACAAATGTGCTGCGGGCGCGCGCCGACTTTAACTTTGAGAACTCCAGTCTCAGCCGCATGGGGCTCGGGGCATTTTTGTGGCTCACAGGATTCGAGGTGGGGAGCACCTATGACACCCTGAGCGTATTAAACGGAACCATGTATGATGTTGGCATCGAGGGGCGGTATTTTCTCCCAGACAGCAGGGGCAAATCCAGGGGCAATGACGACTATGCCTCTCACATCCGGTTGAAGTTTGCAAAGCTCTTCACCGTCTCCGGCAGCGATTCCTTTAATAGCGGGTTTAATGAGTCTAACAATACCTATGTGCTCGCGGAGCTGTTATTATCCAGATTTATCTGCGGCATATCACATAAGTCCCCTGAGGGCACCGGTTTCCGGTTAGGGCTGAAGGCGCAGGAGGATGAACTTACCATGACATTGTCATACCAGAACAACTATATCTTCGACAGCGTCTACGGAACACGCATCAACTCCTGGTCTATCTATTTTGATATGAAGCGCTCCCTGTAAAGGGTGACGGCACCGGCACAGACTGCGTGTGTAAAACAGCAGCTGTACCTGCGCCAGGCCTGCATAACCGCCTTTTGGTTATCATCGTATCTCTGAAAGATTCTTTTTTAATTTCCATCACTCCTTGAACAGTATTTCCATCACAGGAGCCTGGAGAAATATCTTCAGCGCAGTTGTATATTTGTTGACAGAAAAATTAAATCCCGCCTGATCAAATAAATAAAAAAATTACTCTATAAAAGATTTCATTTTATCCGGAGGAATCTATGCAAAGATTTATCATGCTCACATTTATATCTGTATTTTGCATATTTATCAATTGCAAGGAGAAACAGGCTGAGCAGAAGCCTGAAATCAAGCCCCGCTATGTTTCAGCCAACGGGGGGGCAAACATGAGGGACAAGCCCGATGTCTCCGGTGAAAAAATCGTCACATTGCCCCACGGTGAAAAGGTGGGTTTTCTCGAGGAGACGGGAAGTGATGCTGCAATTTCCGGGAAAATTGCTGTATTTCCGGCCATGTCAATGGGGTACAGGAATGTTTATTTTAAGAAGTACATACTTTTATTATCCTTGGCGCAGGGGCATAAAAATCAACTGGGATCAGTTTAAGGAAGAAGATAAACAGAATCAGAGATAGACAGGAGATTGTGCTGTCTGGAATATTTCAGTTTTGCTAATATGAACAAAGAGGGGGGAGGAATGAAAAAATTATCGATGTGTATTTCATTGGTCATGATGATCCATCTAGTGTCTTGGCACGCCGGGTATTGCGAAATTAAAATTCCCGATGAGAAGGACCTGGCAGACAGAAAAAACAGGGGGAAATGCTTCGACGGCGACTGCAAGAACGGCCAGGGGACATTCATCCATTCCGAAGACAGCTGGTATTCAGGTGTATGGAAAAACGGAAAATACCATGGCAAAGGACAATTGACGAGGAACACGGGCCGTAATCCGGATGTGTACGTAGGAGAATTTCAGGATGGAGAATTTCATGGGAAAGGAACATTACTGAGAAGGGATGGGGTTCGGATCGAAGGTAACTGGGTTAAGGGATATGTTGTAAGGGAGGGGCAACCAATAAAAAAAGAACTTAAACCTGCCTGGGTAAAGGCCAAGGGGGGCCTCCGCATGAGGAATAAACCCTCCACGGACGGTGAATTAATAATTGTCATCCCCGAACGGGAAGAAGTAAGAATTAATGAAGAGAGCGGCGATATACTGACTATTTCCGGGTCTAAAGGCAGATGGACCAGGGTGGAATACGAAGATAAGTCAGGCTGGGTCTTCGGAGGGTTCCTTACCGGTGAACAGCCGGATTACCGGGGTGTTTTCCCGTTGATGGATGAATTCGCCGGGTTATGGATCAGGCTCGAGTCCAGGGACAATACTTATTTCATCATAAAATCGGCCGGCCGTGAAGAGCCCTATTGCTATCCGGTGATGGAGATATCCTACAACCACCAGCATTATCCCGATACCCCCATCCTGGTCATCAGCACAATCATGGATTCCTCCCTCTTCTGGATCGATAATGTCATCAGGACCGATGGGGGGGTCAGGTTCAGGGCGAGGAGCTACAGTTATACAAACAAGAAGCCCGATGGCAAGACGATAAGGATTGATCTTAAATATATTGACGGGACAAAAAGGGCTAATGTAACCTTTCCAGACGGGCCCTACAGTGAAATGATCTTCATCAGGGGCGCCTTTTCCAGTGAAGTGGAAACCAGGACACTGGGGCCTGAGCATTAATACATGGTGAATGATAAAAGCAGAGCATGATCGACGCGCACATTCATCTTTTCCCCGACCGTATGTTCGATGCCATCTGGAAGTGGTTCGATGATCACGCGTGGACGGTGAAGCACAAGATCTACGCCGATGAAATCATCGACCGCCTCGAGGCCATGGGCGTCACCCATGCCGTGGCGCTCCCCTATGCTCACAAGCCCGGTATGTCGGTGGAGCTGAACGCCTGGCTGGGAGACCTGGCGCGCCGCAGGCCCATGGTCATTCCCGGCGCAACGGCCCACCCCCGCGATGCCGATATCCGCGGTATCCTTAAACGCGCCGCGGAAGTACACGGCGCCCGCATCGTCAAGCAGCACTGCCACGTCCTCGGCATAGCGCCCGATGACCCGGCCATGTTTCCGATCTACGAAGCCTGCATCAGCCTGGGCCTTCCTCTTGTCCTGCATGCCGGGAACGGGCCGAGGCTTACGGGTTACAACTCATCTACAGACGGTGTCTCCGGGGCGGCGCACACCGTCCCTGTCCTTGACCGTTATCCTGAACTGCGCCTCATTGTTCCCCACCTGGGCTGCATGGAGGAGGAGATATTCTTCGGCCTGCTTGAACGTTTTCCCAACCTCTACCTCGATACAACAATGGTCATGGTTGCATCCATACCGGAATTACAAATAGGCGACCGCAGCGCGCTTGCCCGTTTCCCCGGACGGATCCTCTACGGTACAGATTTCCCCAACATACCCTACGAGCCCGGAACTGAACGGCTGGCCATAGAAGCACTGGGGCTCGATCCCGAAGTTTTTGTAGAAATTACGCACAATGCAGCAGCGCGGCTCCTTGGCCTGCCGAAGATTCAAGTGGAAGGGCTGTTTTAGTGTTGCTAATTAAATTTTAAATAGTTCAGAATTAATTATGAAAGCGGGAAAATATATAAAACAGAAATTACTGTAGAGCCGGGGAATTGGATGTATCCTGTGATCAATAGAGGTACACTGTCAGGGCCAACTGCATGGCAGAAATTATCAGGACCATCCATAATATAAATTTTGACATGGCAGTGCCGAATTCCTCATTGCCTTTCCTGCGAAAATATGCGTGTATAAAAAAGGCAAAAATTCCGGCCATGCTTACTATTGCTGAAAAAAGATAACCGGCATTGGTCCCTTTCTGCGTTTCTAAAAGGCCGATGAGGATGAGTAGGATCATGGGTATGTGGAGCAAGAGGAACGTATTTATCCCGCCCCTCAGCCTGAAGAGTTTCCACTCCTGCCAGTACCCTGAATCGATTTCGTGGGTGAGCAGGAAAACCGAGTTGGCAATATAAAGTATGAGCAGCAGATCGTTCGGCATGGTTATATCCCCCTTCAGTCCTTTTACATGTTTTTCTAAACCCTATATACGGTACTACAAAAAAGCAAGAAAAAATTTTTCCCGGAATAGGGAGAGGGGTGGTAGTTTTTTTTATAATTAATTAAAACATATAATTTAACGACCATATATGGTTATGTAAAGGAAACAAATTGAAATTTTTAAATATTAAAATGATGTTTATTAAAAATATCAAAGACATCTATCAAAACCCTCGCCCTGCTGGGAGAGGGTGCGCAGAGCGCGGGTGAGGGCATTCGATTTATAAGATCGAAAATATATTGTTTCCCGACATTCAGGAAAGAGACTTATTTGATTACATTAACAGGAAAGTCCATGATAAAGGATTTAAGTATTAATAAAAAATATGTATGATTAGTAACGGGGGATTGAAGTATAAACAGAATCCTTTGTATTAAAGGATTCTGTTAACTCTGGCGCGAATTACATTTTCAATGCTTTCATTACGTCAGCATCTTTCTCGTATTTTTTCATTACAGCCATTGTGACTGTTCCGGATTTTTTCGCAACTTCCATGAGTTTTTCGTAAAGTGGTTTCAGTTCAGCAGGAACTTCCTTCTGGTTTTTCAGTTCGGGAAATTTTGCGCTGAGTTCGTCGCCTTTTTTCTTTGATTCGATTGACATGTCTTTGATTTTTGTTAATACAGCAGCTACTTCTTTGCCTGTTTTAGCTTTTTCAAGAGCGTCTATCTGAGTTTCGAAAGCTTTTGTAGAATCATTCAGAAATTTTTTAACATCTGAATAATCCTTCGGTTTGCTGCAGCCAACAGCAACGAGCAGAACCATTGTGAAAACGGCTACAAATTGTTTAATCATTAAAATCTCCTTGTTTTTTTAAATATCTGGGCATTAAATTTAACTGATGATCAAATGTCAATAATAAAATAAGTATTTTATTATTATGAAATTTTTTTTAAATTTTATGAAATTTTAAGGCCTCTCTCGACCATCATTTCGAACCTGTTTTTTTCTGAAAATGCCAGGGATGTGTAATTCTGATACATGGGCAGGCCGGCGTTCATGAGGCTGATGTCTGTAACATGATAGGAATATCCCTTTGTGTTTTCCATAAGCACCTTGAGTTCTGCCGATATGGTGTTTATTTCATTCCTGCTGAAAATTTCTGAAAAAGTTCCATCGGGCAGCGTGAACTTGTATCCGAAGTCACCGCTGTCCATGAGGTTCAGGCTGAGCTTGAATTGGGGAATATTCGTCTTGAGGTTGTGAAGGTTCAGGTCGAGCTGGGGGTTCAGCTCTTTGAGGGTAGCGCTGAAGTTTATGTCCCTGTCGAGTTTGTATATCTTTACTTTCTGCTTATCTTCTGCCAGAGCGGATTTTGGATTTATTTCCAGAATGGCATTCGCAGCGTTTTCCGCGAACATGTAGAGCCTGGTGAGATAACCGGTGAAATCCTCCCCCTTTTTTCTGAAAAAGATCAGGGAGCCCCTTTCATCCATCACAAAGAAAGTGCAGTATTTTTTTTCAGACTGGAAATATATCTGTATGGCCTTTCCGCTGTAGCTTTCCAGAATCTTGCCGATGTACCTGAGCTCCGGCACCGTGGGGTCAACCATTATCTTATTCTCAATCCCCCTGTTGTATGCCAGGGAGTAGAGCATCTTCAGCTCTGTATCGCAGGGGCTCTCCTGGACAAACTGTTCCTGGCCGCCCTTCTTCATGGAATAGATGAAATACCTGTTTCCGAACATGGTGATATATTTTTTTTTCGCCGTTGACGGGTCCTCCACAAAGAAGGAGTAGATATGTTTTGTAAAGATGGTAAGCCTTTTGAATTCCTTTTTTCCGTGATATGGATAGGATGATGTCATGCGGAGCGCAGTGTCATAATTGAGCCTGGTCATGAGCCCGCTGTTTATAATCCGTGTCATGATCTGTGTCAGGTCAGCCTCATTTTTGAAAATTTCAAACCTGGTTTCGCCCCAGCTATTGTGGTAGAGCAATACCATCTGCTCCATCGTTTCTGAATATTTTGTCAGGGGGTTGATGATGATATAGCTGATGATGGGAAAGGCGTTCTTCAGAAAATAGCCGTGTTTCAGCGAGACCCTTTTGAACGTGAAGTGTATTGAGAGTTCGTTGATGAGTTCCTTGATAAAATTGGGATCGAGCATGTGCAGCCCGGCATCAATATCCATCCTGGTGAAATCCTTTTTGTAGAGGCCGTTCAGCGCGATCCATACAATGATGTTAAAGATATTTTTGCTTTTCTGGATAATAATTTTTTCAACATACTCTTTTACTATATACCGTTTGCTCAAGATCCAGAACTCGCCCTTGTCCCTGTCTCTTACGAATTCCAGTTTTAGAATTTTTCCCGGAGACGCGTTTCGAAAAGAGAGGGTGTTGTCTATCTTATTCTCCGCTGGCATGAAATGGGAGTATATTTTGGAGGAAATCCCCTGCAGCGTCTCTTTCTGTATATTCTGGATGATTTTACTCGATTCAAGGTTGCTGAGAATCTGTTTGTATCCCTTGAGGATATATTTTTTTGTGTTCGTCATCAGCCGGCTCAGGGCATCGATATCCCACTCCTCGAACCCGTCAACATGCTTTATTATAGCTTCATTCCAGCCCCATTTTTTTATCAGCTCGCGCATAACCTCGGTTTTCCCGGATTTGTCCTCGGCAGATGCCGTTGAGAGCCTGGGGTTCACCTTCAGGTAAAAGCATGTCTTGATGATGTTAATGGATGTTGGGTCGTTTATCATCGAAGTGTAGTGGTCAAAGACCTCCTGGAACATGATGTAATAGGCATCAACGTTCTTAATATCCAGCTTCCCCTCGTGGACATTTTTTTTGATAAGGCTGCTCAAAAACTGGCTCTCGTCGCCTCCTGAGAGATACTTTTCAAGCAGGCCCAGCTTAATGATCGATTTAAAGGGGTTGCCTATGGATTTCAGGATCTGGAAAAGCGCCGATATGAAGAAATCCTCCTTTTTTATTGTAGAAAGGTTTCCCAGGTCTATAAAGTTCGTCCACAGTTGGGAATCCATGGCTGTTTTTATCCACTGGCCGTAGATATTGTCTGTGCAGTTGGCCGGCACTGCCCACCAGAAGGGAATTTTCCCGGAAATCACTATGGAGCTGCGCAGGAATTCATCCTTTAAAAGCTGCCCCAGGGATGTCCCGGAAATACCGTACTCTTCGTCCTCATCGAATATATTTTTTTTCACCTTTTGTATGTCATTGATGAAGAAATGGACTTCCATGTTATGCGTCTCGGCTACCCAGGTCTCAATCAGCTTGCATTTTCTGTCAAAGAGCCTTAATGCCTCCCTGTCCAGTTTGTCCTCGTGTATGCAGACCCAGAAGTCATAATCCGATTCACTGGTAAAGGCGATTGTGCCGCCGCTTCCCATGAGGGCGAACATTTCGATAAAAGGGGCGATTTTTTTTTCTGACGGCATTATGAATGCCGGATGTTTGGACCTGAGATAGGGGAGCAGGTTGTTTGTGGCCTTGTACCCGTATATACCCGCGGGCATTAATGCCGACTGAATATATCCCGGAAAATCGGGCTGGTTTATATGAAGGAGAAGCGGTATATAATCAAAAATGGTTACCTTATTGGGATCTGCTATAGACTTGTAGAGAGTGGCGAGCTTGTGCTCGTTATATTTTTCAAAAACGGCCTTATATCCTGAAATGGAGTTTAATATTTCCTGTTTCTGTTCATTGCCCATATAATTTTATTTAATCTGTCCTTTGACCGGAATAATTGTACTGCAGCGAATCCTTCATGTTATTCACCTGCCTTGACCGGCCCGGTTTTATCATACACGTTAGAAATAAAATTGTTATAATCCTTCAGCATGTCGATGATGATGGGACGCTTCAGAGTCTCGAGCTTGTGATTTTTCAGTATTTTTACCTTGGGGTTCAATGGAAAGAGCTTGTTCATTTCTTCGATAATTCCGATTTCCCCAGTATTCATCCTTACAAGATCCCCCTTCACAATGAAGTAGCTCCCGTTGTTTACTATGTATCCAAGCGCCTTTACGAACTCCTTGAAGTCCCTGATGAGAAAGGAGTGGACTTTTTTGTACGGAGCAAAAACGAGATTGAGCATCTTCCTCAGAGCGTCCCTGCTTGATAGAGGCTTTACCCCGGGTTTGTTCTGGACCATGAGGATATATTCGTTGCACAGTGCAAAGAGCCGTATCTCCCTGGGGGTCTGGTTTTCATACTGGTCCAGGTCAAAGCCGAAGGGAAAGCCTTCCCCGTCGGTTCTTTCGTGGTGCAGAAGTATTATCCTTTTTTCTATGTCGTGCATATGGGGGTTGGTCTCTATCAGCTTGTAGCCCACGTGGGGGTGATATTTAATCAGGTCGAACTCCTCGTCGTTCAGCGAGGCCTTGTTGACTATATCTTTAGAAATTGGCGCCTTTCCCATGTCATGGAACAGGCCGCCGAGCCCCATGGCCAGGCGAATCTCCTTTTTGAATTCGAGCCGTGATCCCAGGATGGCGCTTAATATGGAAACATTCGCTGAATGGACATACGTGTAGTCGTCCAGTTCCTTGAGCTTTGTAATGGGATTGAACACGCCGTCGGAATTTTTTTCAACCGAGGCCATAAGCTTATCCACCTGGGCGCGGGACTCTTCAATCCTGACTTTTGAAACACTGGCTCCCGGGGAGAAGTTGTAGATATCCCGTATGTGATCCATGAAATCTTTTACATTTTGAACAGTCTCCATGGCAAGGGCTTCATCCACAATGCTTTTCCCGGTGTTCAGCCCTGCCACATTCTCCCCGTCAGTCTCCTGGGCTTTTGTCGGGTCGTAGTAAAGCCTCTCGATGTTGCTGTTTCTCAGGTGGTTCAGCAGGGATTCGGAAATCGGGACATGGGCCTCAAGAATCAGGTTTCCGAATTCGTCAAAAAGATTATAGGAATACTGGTAGTCCTGTTTCATGGTCCTGACAAGGACCTCCACATTCCGGGAGCTCTCATCTATTTTTACTTTATTTTTATCTTTGTCGATTGATGCCATGGCTAAAATAGAAATCTCACTTTTTAATTATTCGGGTTTTCCTTAAATATTGAACCGAAAATGTTTATAAAAATTTTTATGATATCTGCAGAACCTTCCGTAAAGTTGATTTTAATTATGCAGAATAAAAATCAACCATTATTCATTCAAATTATTCTATTTATTATACAATTCATTCTGCGGCAATATGCCACCGTCATCGGGGATTTTCCTAATAAGAATGGAAGAAATGGAGATAGGGGGATGATAAAGAGAGATTATGGGGATAATAAATTAACATAATTTTCATCTTATCTCCCTATCACATTTTCTTATCACCCTATCTCCAATATATTAGACTTAAAAAAGATTATATGAATTGACCTATTTTACCTGAAAGAATGTAAGAAATGGAGATAAGGGGATGAGAAAAAGAGATTATGGGGATAATAAATTAACATAATTTTCATCTTATCTCCCTATCACATTTTCTTATCCCCCTATCTCCAATATCTTAGACTTAAAAAAGATTATATGAATTGACCTGTTTTACCTGAAAGAATGTAAGAAATGGAGATAAGGGGATGAGAAAGAGAGATTATGGGGATAATAAATTAACATAATTTTCATCTGTCAGACAGGGCCATGCTGCTGATTGTATTAATCAGAGGTTTTTTAAAAAACTGTTTGCAAAAAAAATGACATTTAATATTATTTCAGGCTTCCTGAAATACAAATTGGCATTAATAAAGGTGAACGATAATGAGCAGACTTAAAATAATAAATATTGAAGCAACAACACTTCCCGATGCATGGTTTCAAACCGTGTACCGGTGCATTGAAGCCGGGAGGGACTTCATCATAGACAGGGGCTCCTATGAAGGTGAAAAGAGGCTTGAATTCGACTTTATCACCATACACATACGGAAGCCCGGGGAGACGCCGCTCCTTCCCCAGATACCCTCACAGTACAACCTTCCCAATCCAGTTGATGATGATTATCTCACGGGGTATGTGCCATACCTCATGACAGGCGAGATGAAAAAGGGGGAAAGCTACACCTACGGCCAGAGGATATGCAGGTACCTCCTGGACAGCAGTTTCAAAAAGCTCGATGACGACATACACATCACCGATAAGGGGCTCTGGGATAATGACAGGGTGATAGGGCTCGATGGAACTGAGAAGTTCGTTAACCAGATGGAGCTCGTCATATGGACCTACAGGAACATGGGCCACCGGAACAACCAGATGATTATGCAGGTGGGCCAGCCGTCGGACGTGCTTCTGAAAGACCCGCCGTGCCTCAGGCACATCGACACACGCATCCAGGACGGGAAGCTCCATTTTTTCCCCTACTTCCGGAGCTGGGACCTCTGGGGAGGGTTCCCCGCAAATCTCGCGGCAATCCAGATGATGAAGGAGTACATGGCCGCGGAGATCGGAGTGGAGGACGGGGAGATCATTGCCTCGAGCAAGGGGCTCCACCTCTACAACTATGTCTGGGAGTTGGCCGAGTGCATCAGGGGCCGGACTATGGATGAGTTCAGGATGGGTTAGGATGGCTGCTGGATTTTACCTGGTGTCCAAAAAGAAAAAATAAGATTTGCCACAGAGGCACTGAGACACAGAGGAGTATTAATAAATTATGCTCTGTGCCTCTGCGTCTTTTTCAGATGCTCCGCAACTTGTCCATGACAAAGCTGCTGATTCCGGCCTCAATCTCCATGCTCTCTTCCCGGAATTTATTAACCAGGAACTCCTTGGGAAATTCCCCGTCCATGACCAGGATGGGGGACATTTTTTTCCTCGGCCTGTTGCCCTCATCGACCCTTGCATGGAGATACCCCCTTTCCTCGTGCCAGGTAAGTGCATGGGCCCTTTTGAACTTGTTGTAGACGAGCTGAAACTGGATTATCCTGCCGTTGTCATACCAGAGAAAGAGATCGAAATATTCGTCGCCGTAGCACCGGTACCCGTAGCCGCTGTCAGATTCCCTGGTGTCTTTTATCCGGTAGAGCATGGGATTCCGGCACTCACAGCCCCGACGGGTGACCTTCGCAGCGCATGAGCTCATTTTCCGGCCTGGGGCCCATCACCTTTGACGCAAGGTTCTTCAGGGCATTCTGCAGGCCCTCTTCCACAACCGGGTGGTAGAAGGGCATGGCCAGGAGGTCAAAGACATTCATGCCTGCCTGCATGGCCCAGGCCATGAGGTGGGCGATATGCTCGCCCCCGGGCGCAATCATCTCGGTGCCGAGAATTTTTCCGTCTCCGGGGCTGCCGTAAATCCGGATAACCCCCATGTTCTGTCCCAGGATTATTGACCTTCCCTGTGTCTCGAAACGGGCTTCGCCAATAATGATCTCCTCTTTCTGGAATTCACTGAATCTCCTCCCGACAGAGGCGATATTGGGCTCGGTAAAGGTAATGGCCAGCGGCGCCCTCCTTGAGAAACATACCGGTTTCTCCCGGGCGGCGTTGTATCCTGCGATCCTCCCCTCGTCCAGTGCTTCATGAAGGAACGGGCGGTCTCCATTTATATCGCCTGCAATGAAAATGGGATAACCTTCTATCTTCATGGTCTGAGGATTGTATTCAGGGAGCCCCCTTTTGTTTAATATAATGCCGGCCCTTTCCAGCTCCAGGTCCTTTATCCCGGGCCTTCTCCCCATGGACAGGAGGATTTTTCCTGCTTTCACGTTTCTGCCGTTCAGGGACATTTCCATTGAGCCGTTGCTTTTCTTTATATCAGCCATCATTCTGAGATGGATCTTCATCTCATCGCTGAATAGTTTCACCGCCTCGCTGTTCACCACGGGATCGGTGAGGCCGCCTATGAAATCTGTGCCGTTGATGCCGGTGACATCGATCCCGAGCCTTGCCATTGCCTGCCCCAGTTCAAGGCCTATGGCCCCGAGGCCTATGACGCCCATGGATGCCGGGAGGTCATCCTGCTCAAAGAAGGTGTCGGTACTCAGGATATCATACCCGGGGCCGGCCCAATGCTGCGGAATCACCGGCTCCGCGCCTGCGGCAATAATGATTTTCCCTGCCTTTATTTTTGTCTTACCGTCGATCTCCAGTACTCCGGGTTCAAGGAACCTGGCAAAGCCGGGGATGTTTCTTTCGCCTATTTCATCTATGGTTTTAAGAACACCGCTCACAAAATTGTCCCTAAGCTCCCTCACCCTTTTCATGACCAGGGGAATGGATACACCAAGGCCGCTGCTCCCTGTTATCCCCATTGCCGGGAACTCCCTTCTCTTATAGTACTCACCGGCAATGCGGAGGAATGCCTTTGACGGCATGCAGCCAACGCGGGCGCATGTGGTGCCGTGGGGCCCGTGATGGATGAGAACGATATTTTTAACTTTTTTCCAGGCTTCCTTGAATGCGGTGATTCCCGCCGAGCCTGCCCCTATGACTGCAATGTCGACTTTCATGTCCATGGATGGCTGCCTCTGTACTCAGGGTAATAATAAAAGCCGTTTATGTAAAACGGCTTTTATTATTTTTGTATTCCCTGATAGTATTCTTTTTCTATTTTGTTTCTATTTTGAATGATAGTTTCAGCTTTGTCCTGTACTGTACAACTTTATTTTTTTCGATTTTCATGTCCTGCTCCAGAACTTCCGCGATCCTCAGGTTTTTCACGGATTTCGCTGTAATGGCTATAGCGTTTATTGCCGCATCTTCCCAGCTCTTCTCACTGCTTCCTATGACTTCAATAATTTTATAAGTTCCTGTTCCTTCCATAATGCATCCTCCTGTTTTTTTAATGGTATTGATATGAAAGGATATTCAACAAGTTTTATTTAGTCAAGCAATTCTTTCCGGTAATCGTAAAATTTTAGGACTCAAAATAATAAAAATATCGTAACTACTCAGCCAGAAAATAGGAAAAAATTTTGCTCACGGATAAGCACGGATAAACACTGATAAAAATGATATAATAATGAAAATTTATTATCGTATTAAAAAAATAAACCTAAAATGAGAATAAGTTTCTAATAATGATATTAAAAAAAATCCGTGAATATCCGCGTGAATCCGTGAGCTATTATTTATAGCTGAGTAGTTACAAAATATCATGATATTCAATTGCAATTACCGGCGGGCTTTATCAAATTCTATCAACTATTTCCTTGACAGAGGAGTAATGTTGTTATAAGAATTGTATTTGAAGTATAAGTACCGGATGTTGAGCCATTATCTTTCCCGATTGGTGTAATTGAGGGGGCTCTTCCATCACCCTATCTCCAAATCTTACACCTGAAAATGCTGGCTGAAGTAAGTCTTGTGAGAAGAGTGCGCGCAATGAGGGTATAGAATTTGAAGAAAAAAATAGTTTTAATAAATCCGCCCTATCCCCTTGAAAAAATGCCTTCGCCCCACCTGGGCCTCATGGCCCTTGGAACCTTCCTGAAAAGGGAGGGGTATGATGTATTGATAGAAGATTATGTCATAAATCCCTATTCCCGTGAAAGGGCAGGGAAGGTTGCGGTGATAGAGAGGCCCGATTATATAGGCATAACCGCAGCAACAATGAACATCAACCGTGCCCTGGAGATTGCCGGTGATTATAAAAATGCCGATGCCGGCATCGTCACCCTGGCAGGCGGCCCCCATGTGACCTTTGACTCCGTGAACATACTTCGCAACAACCGGCAGATCGATTATGTGGTTAGGGGCGAGGGGGAGATAACGGCGCTGGGGCTTTTAAAAACGCTGGAGGGGAAAGGGAACCTGGAAGATGTTGCCGGAATCTCCTGGCGGAAGGGGAGTGAAATTGTTGAGAACCGGGACAGGCCCTTTATCAGCGACATAAATATTCTCCCAATCCCGTCGCTTACGCTTATAGAGGCTTCAAAATACAGGGCCCTGGGCCTGCCGATAAACATGATTACTTCCAGGGGCTGCCCCTACCGGTGCATATTCTGCGCGGGGGGGAAAATATCAGGCCATAAAGTGAGGTACTATGATGTATCAAGGGTGGTTGATGAATTCGAAAATATTTCCCGGCAGGGGGTGAGCCAGATCAACATTGCCGATGACCTTTTTACATCCAGCGAGGAGAGATGCATTGCAATATGCAGTGAAATTGTAAGAAGAAAGATAGTCCATCCCTGGACTGCCTTTGCCAGGGTGGATACCGTATCGGAAAGGCTGCTCAGGTCGATGAAAGAGGCCGGGTGCGCCACGCTCTGTTTCGGCATAGAGAGCGCCACTCAGGGGATCCTGGACATCATTCGGAAAAAAATCACACCCGGCCTGTGCAGGCGTGCCGTTGAATTATGCCGTGATGCCGGGATAGAGCCCATGACCTCTTTTATCATAGGGCTTCCGGGCGAGACCCCTGAGACCGTGGAGAGGGCCTTTCAGTTTTCCAGGGAACTCTCGGATAAGAGGGGTTACCACAGGCTGGCCCCCTTTCCCGGGACCGAGCTCAGGGAGAGGGCCGGGTACTACGGCATCAGGATCCTCTCGGACAACTGGGACGACTATGATGCTAACCATGCAATTACCGAGTCCCTGACTTACCCGGCTTCGGAAGCGGACCGCGTGGTGGGGGAGTTCAACGGGAGCATACAAAAATATGTGGACGGCCTTGTACATAAGCGCGGCAGAGGCGAGCCTCTAACCGGCCCGGAGGATGATATCGTAAACAGGGTGAGAACCTTTTCCTTCGTGGCGAGGATCATCACCGGCGGCCTCCTGGATACAGATAACGGGAGAGGTGGAGGAGGGCCGATAAAAGATTTCAGGAATTTTATCGAATACCTTTCCGGAGAAACGGGGTTTATGCCATCAGAGGCATCCGTTGAGTTTGAGCGGCTCGTAGCGTCGGGGTGCGTAAAGGTGCTGAACGATGAGACGGGGTTCCGGGTGTCGTGGGTTTGATACAATGCAGTATGTTGTATCATCTCTATCAAGGCAGGCCCCCATGTACCGGAACATATGCAGGAGTTTGGAGATGGGGGGATAGAAGAGATAATGAGATATGGAGATGGAAAATTGCTAAAATTTAAAAAAGTCATTAAATTATATTTTTTTATCCCCATATCTCGAACATCCCCTTATCCCCCATTCTTACACTTTTACGGGTAAAAGTAAGCACTGTTTCGCGAAAGGGGCAGGGTGCGGTACTAGGCTTGTTGAAGTGGGTGAGGGCAGGGAATTTTAAGGAATTGGAAATTTATCGTTTGTCCGGAGGATTTATGAAGAGGTTATTTGCTGCAGCGTTATTTATTTTTGTCTTTATCAGTACAGGTGTCATTGCCGATGTGGACGACGCTTTCATGAAGGACATTCTCGAGAGGCACAACAGCCTCAGGGCCATACACCGTGCCTCTGCCTTAAAATGGAACGCCGATGTCCAGAATTATGCGCAGAACTGGGCTGATAAAATAGCCAGGGAGGACAGGATGTACCACCGTCAGCCGAATAAGTACGGAGAGAATATCTACTGGATGTCCGGGGGGAATCCTTCCGCTGCGTCGGTTGTCCAGGCGTGGTACAATGAAATAAAACAGTACAACTTCGCCAGGCCCGGCTTCTCAGGCGCTACGGGCCATTTTACCCAGGTAGTATGGAAGGGCTCAACGGAGCTGGGCTGCGGAAAGGCCAGGTCGCGGAGGGGAGGACTCTACGTGGTCTGTAACTACAGCCCCCCGGGGAATTACCTGGGAAGGTTTCCGGAGAACGTGCTGAAGGGGGAGTAGGTGAATTGTCCCCCGGGGGGAATGAGGGTTGAGATTTTGAGTGCAGCCCGCTGTCTACTCCAAAATTCTGCACAAAATGGGAAACCCCGCAAAGTCCCTGGAATACTTTAACATGGCCATAGACCAGTACAAAGGGTGTGGTTCTGCGGGCTGGGTGGAGATGCTGGAGAAGGAGAGGGGGAGTGCATCATAAAAATTAAGACTCCCTCTTCAATTTTCTCTTGACACGGTGCGTTAAAAGTGTTACACTTGAATAAAATGAAAAGGAGTTTAAATATCATGCCGGCGAAAAGTCCAAGAATTAATGTTGTGCTGGAGGAGCCCCTCTATTCGGCTATCGAGCGCCTTGCTAAAAGGGATAAAGTGTCCCTGTCTCTGAAAGTGCGTGACCTGGTAAGAGAGGCGCTGGAGATAGAGGAAGATATCTCTCTGTCTACATTCGCCCAATGCAGGGAAAAGAGCTTTAAAAAAGGAGCGTCATTAAACCACGATGAGGTCTGGTAATATTGGCCTTCGAAATCAGATACCATCAGGATGTTAAGAAAATCGACCTCCCCGTCATTGATGTCCGGATGAAAAAGCGGATTAAAACTGCCATTGAGACGCGACTTGTTACAGCTCCGCATCAATATGGAGAGCCATTAAGAAAAACCCTCCGTGGATACTGGAAGTTGAGGGTTGGTGATTATCGGATTGTTTTTAAAGTTGTAAAAAATGATGTGTATATACTCGGCATTATTCATAGGAAAAAGATATACGAAAAAGTAGATAATCGCATTTTGGAACGTTGAATTATCCGGGGACACTTTTTGCCTGTTTTTTACTTTAAAAATCCTATAGCACGTTGTAAAAAAGTTTGTATTTGAGACCGGCTGTAAATTTTATATGGAAATTTACAGCAAACTGAAAAACAGCCATAAAAAATAGATATTTATATATAAGTATTGACATTTTTAATGAATAATACATGTTGTCATAATAGTTAATCCATATTTTGTAAACTTTTTTGTAGGATGTAAAATAACTGCAATAAGGAACGAGATTTTCAATTCTGACTTCAGATTCCCTCATTTTTTCCGCACGCAAAAATATAAGTGGGCCGGTCGTTTGAAATCCAGGAATAACTCATATTTAAAAAAATTTCAATGAGGTGTATCATGTCAGTAAAAATTTATGTCGGAAATCTTTCTTATGATGTAACAGAAAAGCATCTGGAAGACCTTTTTAATCAGCATGGCCAGGTGGCATCAGTAAAAATTATCTCTGATCAGTATTCAGGAAGATCTAAGGGTTTTGCTTTTGTTGAAATGGCAGATAATGCCGAGGCAAACAACGCGATAAAGAACCTGGATGGAACAAGTTTATTGGATCGTCCCTTGAAGGTAAATGTTGCGAAACCTAAAAATGATTCAGGGAAATCCAGCAGATATTAAGAATTTTTGACCGGGTATAAAATTTTTATATCCGGAATTATTAAACAAAAGATTGTTCAGCCGGCCTTTTAATCAGGGCCGGCTTTTTGTTGTATATGCTGATATTGACTGGAGAAAGCCCCTGTCAGCGTTCCTCGGCATTGATGCTCCCGGCCGCGGTAACGATCCTGTCCCCGCCGTGATTCTTTGCCTCATACATTGCAAGGTCAGCCCGTTTAATGATAGTCTCGATAGTATCCTCGCCGGCTATTTCAGATATGCCTATGCTCAGAGTAACCCTGGGGATGTCCTCGAATGATGCCCGGTCCTCAAAAGGGTATTCATCGTTGAAATGTTCCCGTATGCGGTCGACTATTATCCGAGCCTGACCGGCATTTGTTTCGGGAAAGATTATCATGAATTCATCGCCGCCGTAACGGAAGCCGTAATCGGTATTTCGTATGAGCGAGCCTATCACCCTCCCTGCAAGGCGCAGGATTGTATCGCCGTCAAGGTGCCCCATGATATCGTTAATTTTTTTAAATTTATCAAGGTCGAAACAGGCGAGAGACATCTTCCTGTTATAGCGCATGCTCCTCTGAAATTCGTCCTCAAGTTTTAAATGAAAGTGCCGGTGGTTATAAAGACCCGTCAGTGAGTCGGTTATGGACTGTTCGCGAAGTTTATTTTCGAGCTGTTTTATTTTCGTAAAATCCTGGAAGAAACCCACGCTTCCGGTCTCCTTTCCTTTATCTTCTATAATAATTGCAGAAAGAAAAATGGGGACAGCTTTCCCTGATTTGGTGAAAATCTCTGTTTCATAATCCAGCAGCCTCCCTGCGCCTCCGTTGTCGGGCCCGTGAATCAGCCTTTTTATCTCCCGTGCCCTGGCCGGTGAGCCGTAAATAACATCAATGCCGGTTTTGCCGGCCATTTCCATGGAGGTGTATCCAAGCATTTTGACTGCGGCATCATTGAAGATATTGATGGTTCCTGACCTGTCTACGCCTATGACAGCCACAGGCGAAACAAGTATCAGCGGTTTAAGAGAATCATGATCCATGGGACTCTCCTCGTGATATATCAGAATAGAGTTAGAATGGTATATCACGGAATTTGAAATGTCAATTATTTATTAATAAAATATGGATGCCGTGAAAAGAATAGTTGAAATTATTATCATTCTGATAAAACATGTTTCAATATCCTGAAATCGTTGAATGCATTGCTGATAACTACATACTCAGCCAGAAAATAGGAAAAAAATTTGCTCAGGTCTTAGCACGGATAAACACAGATAAAAATGGGATAATAATGAAAATTTATTATTGCATTAAAAAAATAAACCAAAAAAGAGAATAAGTTTCTAATAATAATATTAAAAAAATCCGTGAATAGACCTGTGAATCCGTGAGCAGCTATTTTTAATTTATTAGGCATGATGAAATATATCACCGCGGGGGAATTAATATGAAGCAAATATTTTTTATTCTGTTTATCACAATACTTTTATCCTGCGGTGGAAAAATGGCAGGGCAGGTACAGGGGGATAAGTCCGTGCCGTCCGGAAATAAAGGGAAAGATTATTCCAATATTGAAGGCGCTTCGGGAATGAGTGATTTTTCCGCAATGGATTCTAAAGCTGCTTCAACGGCAAAAGAATCATCCAAGAAAAAGGAGAGCCCGTCAAAAAGCAAGCAGGAACCGGGAGGCATGGAGAAACAGAAATCCGAGGCGCTGTATATGTCGGCTGATGACTCCAATTCCACCGCATCACCGGTCATCGCCAGGAAAATGATCAACAGCGGCAGATATGTACAGCCCGATATCATACGGACCTACGAATTCCTGAATTATTTCACATTTGACTATGCCCAACCAAAAGAGGGGGGCCTGGCTGTTATCCCGCAACTACGGCTGGATACCGGTAAAAAGGATGAATATTCACTTCAGATCGCCCTGAGAAGCAAAAACAAAACACTGAAAGAAATGCAGCCTTTCAGCATCACATTCCTCCTTGACAATTCAGGATCCATGACTGGAGATCCTCTTGCCCTGGCAAAAGAGACCATTATCCAGTTTGTGAAACGGTTAAGGCCCGGTGATATGATTTCCCTGGTTTCAATAAACAGGGAACCGTCAGTACTCCTGAATGCGCATGTTATAGGGGCAGGCAGCGTAAAAACCGTATCAGATCTGATGAAGGGTATCCATGCCGATGATATTACAAACCTGGAGAAAGGGATTGCTGCCGCCTATGAACTTGCAGGAAAAAATTACAGTTCAGAAAAGCTGAACCGCGTGGTTCTCCTCAGCGACGGCGCTGCCAACAGCGGGAAAACCGCCATTGAGACCATCGCAAAACATTCAGCGGATGCCGACCGCCAGGGCATATATCTTGCCGGAATCGGTTTTGGCGAAGGATTTAATGACAGCCTCATGAACGTTTTTACCGACAAGGGGCGCGGAGCGTATCTCTTTATCGATTCCAATGCTGAGATCACCCGCGTGATGCAGGAGAATAATTTCATATCATACTTCGACCTGGCCCTCAAGGATGTACGGCTGAAGATGACCATGCCTGCAGGTTGGCAGATAGTAAAATTTCACGGTGAGCAGATATCTTCAAAGAAGGAAGATGTGACACCGCAGTACCTTGCCCCCAACGACCAGATGATCTACCAGTTAAAGCTCAGGCTCACCGGCGATTTCAGCGCCCACGTAAATGATGCCTTTGAGTTTGAAGCTGAATATGAACCCATCGGCGGAAAAAAGGGGATTTCAAAGATGAAGGCATCAGTTTCAGCCATGTTTATTTCACAGCCCCAGATACTGAAGGGCGATGCCATCGTGAAATATGCCGAGTTCCTTAAAGAAATAAAGTTTCCTCCCGATGCAAACAGGGAAGCAAATGTAAAGTCCTGTGAAAATGCCGTCGCCTATATTTCGGAAATTAATACAATCATAAAGGATAAAGAGATCACCGATATTCTGGGCCTTCTGACCATGTACAAGAGCACAATTCAATGGGGGGAAAATATTTCTGCAGAGGATAAAAACAGCGATACCATTCCGGCTGCACTGGGGATAAGTCCCAACATGCTGGTTAAAATTGAGGTCGAGGGGAAACATACCGATAAGGCAATCAAAGTCCTGGGTAGATTGCTCAAATCGAAAAAGCTTGTTCCCATGGAAGGCTATAAATTTCTTGTCCTCAGCAACGGACCGGCGGGGAATCCGCATCCTTCAGGGAGCGGTCAGCTCGACTCTGGAATGTATAATGCCCCTGTACCGGAATTCATGGGCAGGATTCCGTCAAAAAAAGGGCCGCGGAAGGTTTTTGACCTCTACCAGGTGAAGCTCACGCTGAAAGCGCCGGCCAATGCAAAGAGTTTTTCCTTTGACTTCAACTACTTTTCAGCCGAGTATCCGGGATTTGTGAAAAAGAATTTTAATGATACCTTTTATGCCCTCATCCAGGCGCAGTCGACAAATGGAGGGAGGCTTACCAATATCTCCTTTGATCCGAATAACAGGCCCATCGAGGTTGACAACAATTATTTCGAGAATGAATTCCACCCGATACCCAATACCGGAACCGGGTTTGACAGGCACGGGTCAACCGGATGGCTGAGAACGAGCTGGCCCATCAGGGGAGACGAGAATTTCACCATAACTTTTTCTATACATGACGAGGGTGATGCAGTATATGACTCACTTGCAATTATCGACAATTTTAAATTTCATGAATATGAAGCAACGGGAACAACGGATCCCTTGAATTGATCGCATGGCATCGGGAAGGATTGAACTTTGGAGCCATTTTACTCACCGATTATTTCTTTCACCCTTCCGATGCTGCCGTTTTCAAGCTGCACCTTGATTCCGTGGGGATGATGTTGGGAGTTTGTTAAAATAGCCTGCACTCTCCCCTGCGTCAGCTTTCCCGATGCCTGATCTTTTTTCAAGACGATTGATACGCGTATTCCTGTTTTAATATCTGACCTGGATTTACCGTCCATTATTTTTTTTCTCCTCAACAAGGGATTTTACCGCAGCCCTGACAATTTTTCTGGCAAGCATGTCAGCTGTGCGGTTTAAATTATTTTTTTTATCTATATTGCTATGTGCTTCCACTTTGATAAATCTGATATTCAGTTTTTCAATATAATCAATGAGAATACTAACAAGATCTCTATTCCCGATGTCAGTCCCTTTTTTTGTGACAAAACCCGATGATTTAAGTTTATCTTTTCTCTCCTTCAACCGCGCCAGGTACTGGCTGTCGGTAAAAATTCTTATTTCTGTATCAGGCGAATAATTTTTAACGGTATATTGGATGGATTTAATCGCTGATAATAACTCCATCCTGTTATGGGTAGTATTGAATTCTGTTCCATTAATAATTGCCCTGTTTTCGCCATGGCAGATTATTGCTGCCCATGCGCCGGCTTTATGCTGGTGATTGGAACTTCCGTCCGTATAGATCTCAACAATCCTGTTTTCCAGAAATTTTTTCCTTTAAAATCTTCTCATATTTGAAATGTAATGACAGTTTTTTAATACAATAAAACTGATTCCCGGCATGGTCCATTTTGTCAAGCCCATCTTTTTTGCCGGTACCTGTTTTGCAGTAAATCCATGCAGGGAATCAATCCGGCCCAATGTTCAGATGATAAAGTCAGGAATGAATAGATTAAAGGTGGGAGGCAGGTCACTTTTCATAATAAAAAATTGCTTGCGCAAAATATACCGCTGATTAATCTGTTTACTGTCTGAAACAATTCTGTTTTACCTGTTGTCCTTTTTAACCGGTTTATAAAAAACCGTAAAAAATAATTGAAACAGGCCGGAATTATCAATAAGTGATTATCAAAAAGGGGTAACAGTCATGAAAGTTAATATTTTTTTTGCGTTGATGGTTATGTTTATGCTGGGTCCGGTTTCCGGAAGAATAGCCGGAGCTGAGGGGAAAACTTCCGGTACTGCTGTATTCAGTGAATCCGAAGCTCTGAGCACTGTGCAGGAATGGGCATCTCTTGTCGGCCAGGCAGACACAGCTGCGCTTGAGAAACTGCTGCATAATACATACATTCATATCCATGGAACAGCGCTCGTTGAATCAAAGGCCCAGTTTCTTGAAGCATTTAAAAATGGTACAAGAAAATATGACCCCATCAGGATAGAAGAGGTGAATGTCCGTCTCTTCGGAACTTCTGCAATAGTGACGGGGAAATTCAACCTGAAGGTTTTAGCCCGCGGGAAGACTCTTGAAGGCGTAAACAGGTTTGGAATAGTTCTGGTGAAGACAGATAAGGGTCAGCAGGTGGTGTCTTTCCAGGCTACGGCGATTCCGAAACAGAAATAATTATCCGACGGTTTTCATACTCCCGGGGCCTGGAGTCATGGGTCCATAATTGTAATACATAAGAACTGTCTGCGGAAACCAGCGCTGCCAGGCAATGCGTTAGGATTAAATACCTGTATCTCTGTAACAGGTATGTTCCTGCGATTGCCTTCGGCCTGGCTAACAGGGAATATATGACATTTTCAACCGGTACAGGCTATGCCTTTTAATGGTAAATTTCTTCATCTCAGGCCAGCCTTTCAGTCTCATCTGTTTACAACTCCCTTATTATCGTATTGAAAAGATGGCCTTCAGGCTACATCATTTGTCCCACCGGGTTTGTCGGCAATGGCCCGGATGTATTACATCCACCATAAAAAATATCCCTTATTTTACATGAAAAAGCATCATAAAAATTTGAAAATATCATGAAAAACAGATATCTTTAAATTAACAAGGAGCACTTGATTTATGGAGGTGATTATTATGATAAGCCATAAAGAATCAATGGGAAGAGTTCTGGAACTTGTCATGTTTGACAGGAATATAGAATTTGCTGATGAAAGGGATTACATAAGAAGGGCTGGTGATCGGGGAGTCAGAAAAATTAAACTACCCAAGGGTATAAAAGAAGACAGGCGCTTTGCAGCCAGAAGAATGACCGATAAAGTATTACACTAGTACTTTTTTAATAAAATACGGGCTTCATTGAAGAATACAATCGTCAGTAAATTTAATTACCGGCGCCATACGTTTTTTAATTTGTCATAAAATTATTGTTTATAATATGCTATCTGTTTCATAAATCCGGGTTTTACGAAATGCTTACTGATTTTTTTCCATATCCGGGATCAGTATTTTTCATTTACTTGGGGAAATTTCTGTATGATGAAACGTATATTTTAAACAGAAAGTCGTACACCGCTATTATTCATAAAGGATAATCCTCCCTTTTTTATTGAAAAATGGCTTGCCTAAAAATAATGTCTGATATACATACGATTTGAAATCAGCCATCAACCGTTCTGTACAAAACAGAATGAAAATGCTGTTAGACTATTATCCCAACCAAAATCAGGAATTTATTTATGAAAAAAAATCTGGTTTCTATTGTAAGGTATGAAAAGCCTCTTGAATCGGTCAGAAAGGCCGTGGATTTATGCAACGGATTGAGCCATCTCCCGTCAAAAGCAAGAGTTTTTATAAAACCGAATATCGTCTGGTGGACAACAGAGGCGGTTTTCCCCAAATGGGGGGTAATAACCACATCCCGGGTAATGGAGGATATGGTGGTCATCCTCAAGGAACATGGCATTGATGATATTGTCATCGGGGAGGGAATGGTAATAGAACCTAAGGATAAGGATACTCCCGCCCACGCATTTGAAAGCCTTGGCTACAATGTCCTTAAAAAACGATACGGGATAAAATGCTATAATATACACGAACGGCCATTTAAAAAAGTGGACATTGGTTCAGGCTATGAGCTTAAATTCAATACTGATATTTATGAGTCTGATTTTCTGGTAAATATTCCCGTACTCAAGACTCATGCCCAGGCGGTGGTCAGCCTTGGGATTAAAAATATCAAGGGCCTGATTGACATTGAATCTCGAAAAAAATGTCACAGCACAGACCCTAAAATGAACCTCCATCAATACATATCAAAATTTTTAAAACAGGTTCCGCCATCTTTTACAATAATCGATGGATTGTTTACAAACGAATTTGGTCCCAGCTTTAATGGTAATTTAAGAAGGAGCAATATTCTCATAGCATCAGACGATGTCCTGTCGGCTGATATGGTTGGCGCAAGAATTCTAGGCCATGAACCTTCTCAAGTGCCTCATCTTGTGCACGTAGCTCAAGACTATAACCGGGCGATAGATCTTTCAGATGTGGAAATTGCAGGCGAAGAAATTCAAAATGTAATCAACTTTCATGGGTTTGCCCATCCGTACGATAAAGACAAAAAAATGTTTAAGGCATTATCAGATCGGGGAGTCGAAGGTTTGACATTGACTGATGTTGATCTTAGTTTATGCACATATTGTGCTGGCCTGTATTCAAGGCTGATTGTTTCCCTATTTGTATCATGGCAGGGGAAATCCTGGGGCGATGTAGAGTTGATTACAGGGAAAGTCCAGCAACCTGCACCGGGTAAAAAGAAAACTATTCTATTTGGAAAATGTATCTATGAAGCACACAAGAATAATCCTGATATTCAGGAGATGATACCGGTAAAAGGATGCCCTGCTTCGCTGGAAAGCATTCGTAATGCCTTTACCCAGGCTGGCATCGAATTGAGTCCAATATTAGAAAATCTGCCTGCCATGCTGGGATTTTTTATGAGCAGGTACAGGGACAAGCCTGAATTTAATGATTCATTTTATACAATTCAAGAGTAAAAACATGTATCTTATTTTCATGGTAATGATGATTTCTGTAGTATTATAAAAGGAAAGTATAAATTTGCAAGAGGCAGGTTATATAAAATTTTAAAACAGGCACCGGGCATCATTATTCTGATAAAGATAATGATGCAGGAAAATCCTGTAAATACATTTACCGAGGTGTTAAAATGTCAGTACGAAACATGAACGGAGATCCATCCATCTGGGAAACCCTTGGATGGGCGGATTTGAGCAGTCAGGAGAAGGAAATGTGGACAGCACTGGGCTGGTCTCAGCAGGTCTGGGATACCCAGGAAAATGTACCAGCCACGGCTGCCATGGAGTGGAAGAACCTGAATGACAGCCAGCAAAGCGCAGCCGAGGCTCTCGGATTCACCAAAGAACTCTGGGACGGATACGAAGATCAGTAAATGGCAACACAGTCCGGTTTTGCACTGATGCCGGACAGGATACACTATCGCAATGACAGAAATAAAAAAGAGGGGAAATGAATATCGCTGTAATTAGTATTATATGTATAGCGGCACTTTTACATATTGGATTTCTTGCGATCGAGATGTTCCTGTGGGACAAGCCGGCCGGGCGCGGCATATTTCATACTACTCCCGAATTTGCCGCCCAGTCTAAAACTCTTGCGGCAAATCAGGGACTGTATAACGGCTTTCTCGCAGCCGGACTGATCTGGGGGCTGTTTGCCGGTGATCCTGTGAGGATTTTCTTTTTAAGTTGCGTGGTCATCGCAGGCACCTTCGGCGCATTCACGGTTAGTAAAAGGATATTTTTCATCCAGGCATTGCCGGCTTTAATCGGGCTGGTTCTTATTTTGGCAGGATAGCCTTTCAGGGGAAAATTATAATCCTTCTTGTTATCATGGTATCCTGTATATTCCTCTAAAACTTCAATCCGGCTGCATTTCATGCTTCTGTACGGAAATCTCTTTCAGGATTAAAATTATTCCCATTGATTGGTAAATCCCTTGACAAAAAGATTAATTGATGTATAGAGTAATAGATTAACATTTTTTATAAATCCTTTTTTGTTTTTCAGCGGCTCTTTTTCAGTCAGAAGGTTGGCATTGGAGTAAATTTTAATATTGAATATTATATTATTTTGCTTATAAAAAATAAAAAAAAAGGGGGAGTAAAAAATGGGATTTAAACAAACTTCTTATCCGGATTCAGCCATGAATCGCCGGGATTTTTTGAAAGTATCTGCGGCCATTGGCGGAACTTTGATCCTGGGAGGCGCTTTAAATCTATCATGCAAAAAGGATAAAAAACGGATATCCGTAGTGACAGGGGGGATGGGCGGAGTCTACTTTGTCCTCGGCGGGGGAATAGCAAGCGTATTGACCAAGTATGCAGGGGTTGAGGCAACGGCCGAGGTCACCGCAGCTTCCGTTGATAACTGCAAGCTCATGGCAGCCAAAAAGGCGGACATCGGATTCGTAATGGGCGATGTGGGATACGATGCATTCAAGGGAAAGGGAAATTTTAAGGAACCCCTTCCGCTCAGGACGCTCTGCGTACTATATCCTAACATGATGCATGTGGTTACGGCAGAAGGTAATGGGATCAGGAAAGTTTCAGACCTCAGGGGGAAGCGGATTTCCACCGGCGCCCCGGGAAGCGGCACTGAAGTTAAAGCTCTCAGGGTTCTCCAATCAGCCGGAATCAATACCGACAGCGAAATTAAAAAAGACCGCCTTGGAGCCTCAGAATCGGCAGGGGCGTTAAAGGACGGGAAGATCGACGCCTATTTCTGGGACGGGGGCGTTCCCACTGCTTCGGTCCTGGACCTGGCCTCATCGCCGGGCATCAAAATATCTTTGCTCTCTCATGATGACCTTATTCCTGCAATGGTTGAAAAGTTCGGCCCGGTCTATTACAAGTCTGTAATTCCTAAAAAGGCCTACACCGGAATCACCTACGATACCGGCGTTGCCGCAGTGGCAAACCTCCTCATGTGCCATGCCGACATGGATGAGGACATGGGATACAGGATGATGAAGGCGATTTTTGAACACCTGGACGATCTCGTGGCTATCCATAAAGAGGCAAAAAGCATCAGCCTCGAAACTGCCTCCTCGAGCAAAGCAGTTCCGTACCACAAGGGCGCGCAGAGGTTTTTTAAAGAAAAGGGGATAACAGTTCAGGTATAATGATTTTTTCCCCCCGGTTGAGGATTCGTATGTTATTGTCATGCATCACACTGACACTGATGCTGGCAGGCATCATCTATGTTTCCACGGGTAAGGTTCTGCTGCTGTCAGTCGGCAGGACCGGGCCCCGTCTGCCGGTGAAAAGAGGGGATATAATCAGCCTCCGGTATATCCAGTCAATGTATGGCGTTCCGGTGGAGGAAAAAATGAGAGTGGAGAATGGATACCTTGTTCTTTTTGAGGTGATATCTTCAGGCGCTGCGCTTGAATACCTGGGGATAGATAAACACGGCATGGACAACATCTACAGGGTATTACAGGGGTTTTCAATTCCAGGAAACAGTGTTGGAAACCATATTCTCGTACTGGCAGACCGGGAAATACCCCTTCTTGCTATTGACGGGAGGGATACGTCAGTATCAATCGGGCTTACCATGATGAACAGGCTGGAATATTATCTGGGGAAAAGATATGAAAAATGAAGATTTATCTTTAATAAAAGAGAGTGACGACGAATTAACTGGGGAACAGAAACAGAAACTTGAAGAACTTATGGAGGAAGAGGAAGGGGCAATCAGGAAGGTAACCGGGTTCTGGAGTATTGTGATAACCATCCTTGCCGTATCCATGTCCCTCTTTGCCATTTATACGGCACTCCGGCCTGTAACAACCCAGATCGTGAGGAGCGTTCATGTGGCCTTCATACTTGCCCTCTCATTCCTTTACTATCCCATGATAAAAAAACAGAAGGGAAAAATTTTCTTTTATGATGTCATCCTTGCCGTAATCAGCCTGGGCTGCATACTCTATATGCTGATTGATTTTGAGGATTTCATATACCGGGCCGTGACTCCGGAAACCTGGGACCTTATTCTCGGGGGCACTATACTAGTACTGATCCTTGAGGCGACAAGGCGGTCCTCGGGGCTTATAATGCCGGTGACCTGCATAATTTTCCTGGTCTATGCCGCCATCGGCCCTTCACTTCCGGCTCCATGGACCCACCGCGGCTATGACCTGGAGAGAATAATCGGCCACATGTACATGACCCTGGAGGGGGTTTTCGGAGTCCCCATAGAAGTTTCATCGACGATCATCATTCTTTTCTGTATTTTCGGGGCCTTTCTTTCAGTGTCCGGCGCCGGGAAGTTCTATGTGGACTTTGCCTTTTCGGCCATGGGGAAAAAACCGACTGCCGCGGGGCGCGCGGTCATCGCAACATCATATTTTCTTGCCATGGCTTCGGGGTCAGGGGTAGCGAATACGGTGGCAATCGGCACCGTGGCCTATCCCATGCTGGCCAGGGCCGGATATGACAAGAATAATGCCGGAGGGTTCCTTGCCGCGGGAGGTATGGGCGCCATTACAACACCGCCGGTCATGGGCGCCGCGGCTTTTCTCATCGCTGAATTTTTGAAAATTACCTATGTTGATGTCATAATTCTTGCAATCATACCGGCAGCCCTCTATTACTGGGGACTGTTTCTCATGGTGGAATTTGACGCAAAAAAATTTCACCTCAAGGCCATTACCATCCCCCATAAGCATACGACAAAGGAACTCTTCAGAATGTACTGGTTTCATTTTCTTCCTCTCATTGCCATCGTATTTTTTCTTGTACGGGGGTACACCACGCAGATTGCGGTAACCGTGGCGATCGCTTGCTGTCTCCTGGTATCCTTTTTCCGGAGGGAAACCCGGTTCACTTTTCCAAAACTTGTTGAAGCATTGAAGCAGGGGTCGCTCACCGTGCTGAATGTGGCCGCTATCTGCGCTTCGGCCGGGATAATCGTCGGCGTGGTTAGCCTAACCGGCCTCGGCCTTAAGCTTTCCAATATCATCATCGGCTATGCAGGAGGGAGCCTTATTCTGACAGCGGTCTTTACCGCGCTTCTCCTCTGGGTCATCGGCCTTGCGGTACCCATTACCGCGACCTATATTATCGCTGCTGTTATAGCCGCCCCGGCGCTTACGAAAGCGGGTGTGCCCGATTACGCTGCTCACATGTTCATATTCTATTACGCCCTGCTCTCCGAGGTCTCCCCTCCCACTGCCCTTTCCCCCTTTGCCGCAGCTGCCATAACCGGCGGAGACCCTTTTAAAACAACAATGATGGCATGGAAATATACCATCCCCGCTTTTCTTCTCCCTTTTATATTCACCGTAATCCCGTCGGGAAGGGCCCTCCTCCTTCACTTCGAAGGGATAGGGATTTTTGACGGAGTACTGACAATCATAACAGCATTCATCGGAATCGGGCTCCTGGCATCGGGCTGCTCCGGGTGGCTGATAAAGAGATCAAATCCCCTGGAGCGGGGGATTACCATAATCGGGGCCCTGGGGTTTGTCCTCCCATGGCACCTGGGAAGCGTCATCGGCGTTGCATGCCTTGCCCTGACAATTACGATGCAGAAATTAAGGCATGCCTGAGGCTGCCCTGGCGGAGTAAGTCAGCCACAGAGACACAGAGACGCGGCAAATTTTATTTTTGAGGTAAATAACCGTGCCATTGAACGATCTTCTCCCCAAAGCCCTGAAGCATTTTCCGGACCAGGAGGCCGTGGTGTGCGGGGACTACAGGGCAACCTACAGGATTTTTGCCGCGAGGACATGGCAGTTAGCCCGGGCGCTGAACAGCATGGGAATGATACCAGGGGACCGCGTTGCCATACTCCATGAAAACTGCCATGTATATCTCGAGGCCTACTTTGCCGCTGCCCATCTCGGGCTCATCCTGGTCCCGCTGAATTACAGGCTCTCATCCCGCGAACTGGCACTGATAGTAAATGACTGCGGCGCCCGGATCCTCATTGCCCAGGGAATATTCGATGAAAAAATCAGCGGGTTTAAGTCCGATACACCGGGGATTGAAAAAATAATATGGACCGGTAACCGCAAGGAAGATATTGAGAGTCCCGGCGATTTGTACTATGAAGAAATAATAGGGGGGGAGGATACATGCATCCCCCCGGAAATTCCCATCAGCCGTGATGATGTGGCGCATCTCTACTATACGAGCGGGACCACGGGCAGGTCTAAGGGCGTGATGCTCACCCACGGGAACGTCCAGAGCCATGCCCTTGGAACCATTGCCGAGCTCACCCTCACCGATAAAGACCGGTGGTTTCATGTCGCCCCTCTTTTTCATCTGGCAGACGCATGGGCCACCTTTGCCATTACCTGGGCCGGCGGCAAGCACGTCATCATCCCCGGTTTTGATCCTGATAAGGTTATAAAACTTATGGTGAAGGAGGGGATAACCATCACCAACCTCATACCCGCCATGCTGAACCTCATGGTGAACCACCCCGGCGTGGAGAACCATGACTACTCAAGCCTCCGGGTACTCATGAGCGGGGGAGCGCCAATAGCCCCCGGTGTTGTTAAAAAAATCATTGCTGTTTTTCGATGCGATTACATACAGACCTACGGCATGACCGAGACGAGCCCCTATCTCACCCTCTCCATTCTGAAAGACCATCTTAAAAAACTTCCCTGGGAGGAACAGCTGGCCTTCAAGGCGTCAACGGGACGTGAATTCATCAATGTAAAGCTCAGGGTTGTGGATGATAATGGCCGCGACGTTGCCAGGGACGGAAAGGAAACGGGTGAAATTATAGTCAAGGGCGACACCGTAACCCCGGGATACTGGAACCTCCCCGGTGAGACTGCAAAAGCCCTTTCAGGCGGATGGCTGAGGACCGGGGACCTGGCTGTGATAAACAGCGAAGAGTATGTGACCATCGTCGATCGAAAGAAGGATATGATCATCACCGGCGGCGAAAATGTTTATTCAACCGAGGTGGAAAATATCCTCTACTCCCATCCCGCGGTCCTTGAGGCGGCTGTCATCGGCATACCTGACAGCCGCTGGGGCGAGGCCGTGAAGGCCTGTGTTGTGTTAAAGAAGTCTATGAACGCCGGGGAGCAGGAGCTCATAGACTTCTGCAAGAAAAATATCGCCCATTACAAGGCGCCCAAGAGCATCGATTTTCTTGATGCCCTGCCGCGGACCGGTTCAGGGAAGATTTACAAGAAGGGGCTGCGGGATCCCTACCTGGCTCAAGACTGAGTACCATGGAAATAATGCTGCAACGTGCATTGAAGTGCATGTACAATTCACTCCCCAAAGCACTTAAATCAGCATGGTGGATGCTGAAAATGATGATTCCTGTTTCACTGGGTGTCACACTTCTCCAGTATTTTGGCATGCTGCAAACATTTTCACAATTACTGAACCCGCTGTTTCATCTCGTCGGGCTGCCCGGGGAATCGGCACTGGTTTTTATTACCAGCGCGCTCCTTTCAGTATATTCCTGCATAGCAGTAATAGGCACCATGGTACTTGATATGCGCCAGATTACAATCCTGGCACTCATGTGCCTCATATCACATAACATGATTGTAGAAACGGCAATCCAGCGGCGCGCCGGGTCCCGGTGGATGAGGATTGTAGTGATAAGGCTTACCTGCAGCATCATTGCCGCAGTTTTTCTTAACTGGGTGCTTCCCGGTGAACTTTCAGCAGTGCATGGAATTTTTTCAAAGGAAAATCAGGCGCAGACATTATACCTTCTCCTTTTAAACTGGGCCGAGAGCTCACTGCGGCTCACATTAAAAATCATTCTCATTGTAAGCGGCCTTCTTTATCTGCAAGAGCTGTTAAAGGAATTTGACCTCCTTAAATATCCGGTAAAAATACTCTCACCGTGGATGCGCTTCATGGGCCTCTCTGAGAAGACTGCATTTCAATGGTTCGTTGCCTATGTCATAGGCCTTGCCTATGGCGCTGCAATAATGTTTGAAGAGGTTGATTCCGGCAGGCTTCCAGGGAGTGATGCCAATTTTCTCAACCTGCACCTGGCGATAAGCCATTCCCAGCTGGAAGATACGCTTCTCTTTGTCACAATCGGTGTCGGGGCAGTGTGGATCACTTTTCCCAGGATACTTTTAGCCATGGCAGTGGTATGGCTCTATCGCCTGGAGTTGACGTTCAGAAAGAAATAAAAATGGGGCGAATGAAAATAGTTGCATATGGAAAATAATAGTTCTTCATATTCCCGAAGGGAAGATTTGGTAAATGTAATTACCCATGGATTTGGGCTGCTCCTGAGCATACCTGCGGCTGCTGTTATGATTGTACATGCAAGCCTGAATGGTACGGTGTGGCATGTTGTCAGTTTCAGCATCTACGGGTGCAGCCTCATTGTCCTGTACCTTGCTTCAACCATGTATCATCATGCAAAAGAGCCGAAATTAAGGGAACGCCTGAATGTTTTTGATCACTCTGCAATCTATTTCCTGATAGCCGGTACGTACACGCCGTTTTTGCTCGTGACTTTGAGAGGACGCTGGGGATGGAGCCTTTTCGGCATCGTCTGGGGATTGGCATTTTTTGGTATATTTATGAAAATAGTATTTTCGCAGCGGTATAAAATAGTGTCGGCCCTGGCATATGTTTTATTGGGATGGATCATTGTCATAGCAGCAAAACCGCTGATAAACAGCCTTGAATCTGCAGGTCTCTGGTGGCTGCTGGCTGGAGGTTTAAGTTATACTTTCGGGGCCGTGTTGTATGTATTTAAAAAAATTCCGTATCACCATTGTATCTTCCATGTTTTCGTACTGGGCGGCAGTTTCGCCCATTGGATGGCAGTTTTTTATTATGTTTTATGATGACAGGAAGTGCTGAATAATCGGGGATGTCAATATAATTAGTAATTTGAAAAATCATGATAAAAGCGGTTTATTGAAATCATTCGCCTCCGTTGTCATACATCATCTCTTCGAGATTCTGCTTGAGGGAAGTCAGTTCATCGGAGGGAATATCTTCGGGAACGCTGTACATGGCACAGAGGTTCAGAACTGCATCTATGTCATGAATTAACAGGCTGTAATAATACCAGTCACCCATGAGTTTGGCCGCGAACAGTACCTGCTTATCGGTAAGATTGTCCCAGGCCTCACAACGGAAGTTTTTGCATGTACCTTTAAAAAATGAATTCAGTGTATCCCCCCGGCCGGAATCTGTATATACCATGCAGGAGACAAGGGCCGGTTGAGATTGAAGAATCCCGACATATGTACATTGCATACTGTCCTGGAATCGTTTTTCCTCTCCGGTTTCTTCGGGATGTCTGTTTAAACTGGTCAACGACTTAAAGCCGCGTTCCAGTAAGATATTCTCGATAGATTCCAGAGGAACAGTATAATTATGACTTCCACAGCAGAGTGAACACGAAGCGCCATATCCGGGTTGGCACCGGTTTACCGTTGACTTTATCATGCGCAGCAGCGTTTCAATGGGTGATGTATATAACAGGTCTTTATATATTGAAATCCTGTTTCATTTTTCATCAGACTTGTTCTGTTCTTCACTTTCATGTTGATGAACTTCGTCGGATTTTACCTCATTGTTCTCCAATTTGCGCTGTTTTTTTTCTTCTTTTTTTTGTTTTTTTGCTAAATCTTTTTTGCGTTTTTCGCTTTTATAATTAATTTTAACCAATTCCCCATCCCCTGTGCATTATTAAACTATTATAACAATTTTAATAATGACATAATAAATTTTTTTACTGTGTAAATTACACAATTTCCTTTATTCTCTCTTTTTACAAATTTTTAATTACTATTTTTAAGGAATTTCCCAAGTGTATATAAACAAGGACGCCACCAGCTTATGGTGGCGTCCTATGGACTGATGAGCATTTACTTTTTTCCTTAAAATTATTTTAGCTCCGATTAAATTTTTTATTCAGGTATTCCCGGTATGAAACCGTCGGGTTTAAAATAATTTTATTTTTAAAACCCGTATGCCTTATGAAATCCAACCGTGCTATATCAATAATATACAGTATGATTAATATTTTGACAACTTTTTTTGTTAAAAAAATAAAAAAAATAAATATTGGTTTTTTAAGAATAAATAATGATTTTGATACATTACCCATTATTTCCGGTTATGTTTTTCGATATAATATTTAACTGAGATTTGCTTGATATTTTTTATCAAAGGTCATATAGATATTGATTTGACAATTTTTAAAAGAAATATATTATGTTATCATTAACATTATAAAATTCAAACTGGAGAAAACAGATGGCGAAGGGAAAAGACAAACAAAGTGTTAAACAGGATACAAAGAAAAAACCTGAAAAAACTCTTAAAGAAAAACGTAAATTGAAAAAAGAAAAAAATGCAAAAAAATAATTTCAGGGTTACGCATTCCAGTGAATTTTGCAATTATTTTTAACCTTGTTAAATGTTGAATTTTTTTGTTTTCAATAACAATTGAGATCAAGATATGCAATTATTTTTTTATTGCATGAGGCTCCTTTTTTTATACAGGTAATGTTAATATATTATTATCTTGTAATTATTACACCTTTCGTTGAATGAACGGCCCTGACAGCAGCCTGTGAGGATGATTAGTCAAGGCATTGTTAAATAGTTATTATCCAGCTTTTGCTTTAACAATTTAAAATTGCATGAAAGCATATTTGTCACCATTAATATGGAATGATAATTAATTTTTATTTAATTGAAGACTTTATAATCGTAAATTATGACCAATAAAAAAACCATCCTCCTCGTTGAAGATGAAGTGACCACCGCCACTGTGGGAAAAATGGGGCTTGAAAAATATGGCTACAATGTCATATCCGCAAATACCGGTGAATTTGCCATAGAAACTGTTGAGAGTTTCAAAGGTATCGACCTCATCCTCATGGATATCGATCTGGGGGACGGGATGGACGGGACAGAAGCTGCTGCAATAATCTTAAAGACCCATGATCTCCCCGTAGTTTTTTTATCAAGTCACACTGAACCTGAAATTGTTGAAAAGACTGAAAAAATTACATCTTACGGATATGTTGTCAAGAATTCAGGAATTACTGTTCTTGATGCGTCCATAAAGATGGCACTTAAGCTCTTTGACGCGAATCAAAAAATCAAGACAACAATAAATGCATTGGAAGCCACACTTGATGCTCTTCCTGACCAGCTTTTCGAGACCGGGTTGGACGGCAGCATCTATGACTATCATGCTCCTAATACCGGATCATGGCATAATCCGGTTTCCGATATGATTGGGAAAAAAATATCTGACATATTTTCCCCAATCGTGTCAGAGATTATTATGTCAGCGATTCAAGAAGCACAGGTAAATGGATTTTCTTCCGGAAAGCAGTTTCAAATGACGGCGCCGGATGGAACACTCTGGTTTGAGGTTTTCGTTTCCGGCAAGGATTACAATACTGACAATCCTCATTTCATCATACTCAAGCGTGACATCACAGAAAGTAAACGGGTAGAAGAGACGATGCGCGAGAGCGAAGAAAAATACCGTTTGCTTGTTCAGGAGTCACCCGATGCCATTGCACTCTATGCTGACGGAAAGATTATATTTGTGAACAGGGCCACCATTGAGCTCATGCGGGCAAAGACAGAAGTTGAGCTGATTGGAAAATCAGTCATCGATTTTGTTCATCCTGATTACAGGGGGTTTGTCCGGAAACGGGTTATGAAGGCCATGAACGCCGGCAAACTATTGCCCTTTGCTGAAGAAAAGTTTATCCGTCTTGATGGCACTGAAGTTTATGTAGAGGTGAAGGCAATACCAATTTTATTGGAGGGAAAGGTTGTTGTTCAATTAATTATCCGTGATATCTCTGATCGTAAACGCGCGGAGGAATCTTTGCGAAAGAGTGAAGAAGATTACAGGAAACTCTTTGATGATCATGGGGCGGTTAAAATCATTATTGATCCCGAAACAGGGAATATTAAAGATGTTAATACTGCTGCTGAAAAATATTACGGCTGGCCCCGTGAAGTGATGATGAAAATGAATATAGAGCAAATAAACACGCTTCCCATTGAAGAAATTAAGGATGCAATGAGAAAAGCAAATGTACGGAAGCAGATACATTTCGAATTTAAGCATAAAAAGGCTGACGGTTCAATCAGGGATGTTGATGTTTTCAGTAACGGTATTAATATGGAAGGGAAGAGATATCTCCATTCAATAATATTTGATATAACTGATCGCAAATTCGCTGAAGAGGAAATAAAGCGGCAGTTAGCAGAAAAAGAAACTATTCTAAAGGAGGTGCATCATCGTATAAAAAATAATATTGATTCTATCGAAGGATTTTTAATATTACAAACAGAAACAATTTCTAATGCTGAGGCGTTGTCTGCATTGCATGATGCCATTGGCAGGGTACACAGTATGAAAATACTCTACGAAAAGTTACTCTATACCGATGACTACAAAAAAATATCTATAAAACAGTATGTTGAGAGCATTTGCGATACTATTTTTGGATTATTTCCAAATAATCCAAAAATAGTACTGGAAAAAAAGATTGATGAATTTAAAATGAATGCTCAGCGAATATTCCCCATAGGGGTTATTATTAATGAACTCATTACCAATGCAATGAAACATTCTTTCATCAACCGGGATGCTGGTTTGATTAATATCAATTTATCAAACAATAATAATCAGGTTTCTCTTGTTATTCAGGACAATGGCAATGGATTACCAGATGGATTTAACATCAATGAGTCTAAAGGATTCGGCCTCATGCTTGTAAAAATGATGAATAAACAAATTAATGGGAGCTATGTAATAGAAAATAATAACGGCACCAGGTTTATTTTAAAATTTCAAATATAGGCCTGTCTGAATTAATTCTGTAGAAAAAAAAGGACGTCAATTTTCGAATAACTATTTTAATCATATGCGTACATGCATGTATGTATGTTGCCGGGCTATCAAAGGAATCCAAAATTACAGCTGAAAGGAGTCAATATGCCTTACGTTAATATTAAGATTACAAATGAAGGAGCAACTGCGGAACAGAAAAAACGTCTCATTGAAGGGGTGACTAACATGCTCCATGACATTCTGGGCAAGAACCCGCAGACTACCTGTGTGGTCATAGAAGAAGTACCGACCGACAACTGGGGCATTGGCGGTGAGACAATAACAGAACGCAGGAAGAGGGAAAAGAAATAGGGAAGAATTTTCACCCCCTTTCACAGTGTGTGATTCCCAGTTCCATGCCGAATCTCGGCAGCCTGTCTCCCTCATTTTTATGGGAGATAATGTAGAGCCTCTCCCTTGCCCTTGTGAGTGCAACATAATAAAGCCTCCTCTCTTCTTCCACGTCTGCAGACCTGTCAGGGATTATGGCATCGGAAATTCCGGCCACAATTACCGCATCAAACTCAAGTCCTTTCGAAGCATGAATGGTCATGAGTGAAAGATTGTGAATCAGCGGGCCCTCACTGGTTTCACGCAGGAAGTTGGATATCTGAAAATTATTTCTGAAAAGAAGTGCAATGGACGATGAATTCACTGATTCCATGGAAAGGATCTCCATGATCAATTCACACTCACCCTGAAAGCCGTCGACCGCATATAAAACAACACTCCCCCCCTTTCCTTTCCATGATATGAGCCGCTTCCTTGTCCTGAACCGGTTTTTTTTTATTAACCTGGAAGAGACATCAACGATCTCCCTCCGCGACCTGTAATTTATTTTTAACCGGTGAATTCTCACTCCTGGAAAATACTTTTTCATCTTTATGATATAATCAACCCTGGCATTCCTGAAACCGTAGATGGCCTGCCAGTCATCACCAACCACGAAAAGGTTCCCTCCGGTTTCGGGATGGAGAAGTTTTATAAGCTTAAAATTATTTTCAGACGTATCCTGAAACTCATCCACCAGGATGTACCTGTGCCTGCTTAAAGCCGCACTCCTGAGAGCACGGTTACTGTTCAGTAAACTGATTGTAAAATTTATCATATCCTCATAATCCATCAGATTTTTTTCCTTTTTAAGCTCAATATAACTGCGGGTGATTCCGGCAATTTCTTCATATATTTCAGCCTTGATAAGTTTTTTTACAATATGGCTGTCCAGGTTATGGAATTTTTTCACCAGGCCGAAAGCCACGTCGACAGGAATACCCTTGAGCCCATGGAGCCTTTTCCTGATTATGATAGAATATAAATCCCTCTCGCTGTCCCCGGGGATTATTCCGGGAAAAGTATTGAAACCGAAGGATTCTATGAAAAAGCGGCTGTTCTCTTTCAGGAAGCCGAGGCAGAAGGCATGGAAAGTGCCCCATTGTATCCCAATGGCGTCATTACCAATCACTTCCCTTGCCCTCTCCTTTATTTCCTCAGCGGCTTTTCTGCTGAAAGTAAGGACAAGGATATTTTCCGGCAGGCAGAATCTGGTGAGCAGGATGTTCCTGATCTTCTCAACAAGGGTTTTTGTTTTCCCGGTACCTGCGCCTGCAATGACGAGATCGATTCCGCCCGGCGAGAGGGAGGCTTTCCGCTGTTCTTGATTCAAATGGCCCATTATATTAATACGTCCGGGGGGAGGGCGGGATGAAATTTTTTATACCTTCAATGGCACTTTGGTATTTAGTTGATCCCGGTACCCTTTTTTTATTGACAAAAATATCATTCCATTATTTACTTTGGCATTATTTTATATGGGTTTCTGGAAATAATATCATCTGTTATTTTCTCAGGGTGAAGCCGGTAGGGCGGGGCGTCCCCGGGCCCCATGAATCTGGAGGTTTAATTTTCGGGCATCCATTTTTAATCAGCTTTATATTCCATCTTTTATCAAGCGCGCCTCTATGAGAAATCTCTGCTACGAAACAGTAATTTCAGCCATAGAGGACCTTTCTGAAAGGAGTTCCATCTACATCGGCTGCGATTCCAAACTTGCAGGCCAGCATACCCTCTTCGGCCTTGTGGTCATTCTTCACATCGATTCAAGCAAGGGCGGCATGTGTTTTGCGCAGACAATGAAAGTGGACAGGCGCATGGAGATCAAGGAGAGGCTCATGAAGGAGGTGGAGCATGCGGTCATCTGCGCAACCAGGGTTCAGCATGTTGTACGCAACAGGAGGTTTGAGGTCCACCTGGACATCAACCCCTCTCCGGACCATTTAAGCAATTCCATCCTGAAAACCGCCCTGGGATATGTGAGGGGCCAGGGCCTTAACTGCCGGATTAAGCCCGAGGCCTTTGCGGCGTCCACGGCTGCTGATTATCTTCTGAATTGAATTTCTGCTTCAGTATCAAACAACTATGAAATTTTGCCACAAAGGCCCAGAGGACAGAGGAAGGCACTAAAAAAGATTCCTCACGCAGAGGGCGCGGAGAGCGCAGAGAAGAAAAATAAAGAATAACCACGAAAATCACAAAAAACACGAAAAAAATATTCCCTTCTCATGCTGTTCGAGCCTTTCGATTATCTTTGGACTTCTCGGATTTTCTTTTATTCTATTGCTACAGGAAAACTCTGAAAAGAAAAAGAGATATTCACTGGCCTTTCCTTATGAGCTCCAGTTTTTTCTATGCTCAGATAAAATCTTTTCCCTCTTGACAGTATGCACCAAGTATACATAGAGTACGATATTAAATCATTTCGCAGGAGAAAAATATGAATGTGAAAATCACCGCTATTTTTGAAAAATCTCTTTATGGATATATAGGTTATGTTGAAGAATTACCTGGCGCTAATTCTCAGGGTTTAACTCTTGAAGAGACAAAAACGAATTTAATAGAGGCGGTTCAGCTTGTCCTTGAATCGAACCGGCAGATAGTTGAAGATGATATAGCCGGCAAAGAAATTATCAAGGAAGCCCTGGGATCATTTTTTATATGAAGCGAAAGGATTTAATCCGACATATAGAAAAATGCGGGTGTGAATTTTTACGGGAAGGCGGAAGTCATACAGTTTATGCTAATAGAAAAGAAAAAAAAGTAAGTACAATTCCGCGCAAATTTTCTTATTTATTTGGGCAAATTCGACTATGATAAAACAAAAATAAAGGAAAATGAGAAAAAAAATATGCTGATAGCACCGGCTCTATGCGGATAATAATCGATGCCGATGCAACACCCTCGGCAGTTAAGGATATTCTGTACAGGGCTGCGGAGCGGAACAGGATCCAGCTTATACTCGTGGCGAACATGGTTTTAAAAATTCCTGAATCACCATTCATATCGGCCATTGTTGTGCCGGCCGGGCCCGATGAGGCTGACGACCGCATTGCCGGGCTGGTCACTTCCGGAGACCTGGTAATCACAGCGGACATCCCCCTTGCCGACCGTGTGGTGAGCAAAAAGGGATATGTTATTAATCCCAGGGGCGAATTGTATACGGAAGATAATATCAAGGAGAGGCTGTCCATGCGGGATC
>VFJS01000082.1 GCA_009885955.1 Spirochaetia bacterium
CTTTAACTCCGAGGAGAGATGGGAAATGCTTCCATAATTATCATATAACCCCTTTACCAGCTGGATTTCAATCATTTTTTTAAATCGTGATTCTTCATTCCGGAGCTGGTCTATCTGATATGAACAGAGATTCCGCCTGAGGCTCTCAAGTTCGGATTTGATTTCTTTATTAAGCCCGAACAGAGTTGCAAGCTCAAAAGGAGAGGCGCATTTTAAAATAATGGAGGTCCCATCTGTACGTTTTGTATACCAGTCCTGAGGGACAATCACATGCTATATATCCCTGGGACAGCCAATAACAAAAATAGCAGGGGATTTTTCAGACTTATAGGTTGCCATACTGCTTATATTCCTGTTGTATTTACAGAGGATTTGTCCCTGGGTGTAATCGGCATTGAATTTACATTTTAAACAGTCGTCTAATTTCATTGAAATGGTTTACCTTGTAATAGGATAAAAAAATAAAATATTGTTTTTTATGAAGATAGAAGTGTAATATAATGTTGTTAAAATTTGAAATAATTGTCAAGAGAACTGAGCTTAAGTACATTCAGGACTTTCAGACTTACTTTATTTATGAATAATGTTTTTTCTTTCTTCTTTTGAAGTTTTGACAAACTGATTAAGATTCCCACCCCTGAAGAGTCGATATAATCCACATCGGACAGATCAATTTCAACATTCTTATTAACATTTGCTCCTATCTCAAAAAGCTTTTGCTTAAAGCATTTTATAGACATCATTTCAATATCTCCTTTTACACAGATGTTTACTTGTTCACAGGTTTCAGTAATGTTAATGTCCATATTTTATTCCTGTATGAAATTTAATATAATGATAACTTTAAAAAATAAATTTTTATAGGATAACTCTTTGATAGAAGCACCAATACATTTGTAAAAATGTATACAGTAAAAATCAAAATATTTATTAAATACCCTGTAGCATTTTTAATCTGGATTTTGGATTATCAAATTCAACCTTATTTGGATCAAAATATTCAGGGTCATAATCTTCACCGTACCATTCTTTCATCTCTTTATATTCTTCCCCTTTTTTTTCAATCATAATTTTGCAGAAATCCTCATACCCCCCAATTCCTCCACAATCTTCCGGAGGACAAGCACGTTCACCCCCAATGCATAGGGGTTTTTTAATTTCTTCATCAACAAATTTTTCAAATTTTACTTCATGCTCCCAACCATCTCCAAAATCGTATTCATAAATAATCTTCTTTCCAACTTTATCAAAGTGCATTTTTATTTTAATCTTCCACCCTGGTTTTGTTTCTAAAAAATCATCCATTCCATCATCATCGGGGATTCCGATATGAATACTTCTATTTAATACAAAAGCATGGAGATGAGAATCAAACCATCCGAAAGAATCTTGAATTGCAACATGGAGATCCCAAAATGAATATTTTTCAGGAACAATTATTCGTCTCCAAACAGGAGGTTCAGTATCTTGAAGCACAATTTTGAATTGCATACCTTTCATATCAACCAACCTTTATTTGTTTAGTACGTTGTACTTTCTTTGTATTTATTCAATTTCATTTATCAATAAGTTGACCAGTAACGTATTTATGTAATACGCTCGAAACTAAAGTTTGATACGGCATACCTTCTTCCAATGCCTTTATCTTCAATGATTCTAAATCTCTTTATTTGATCTATTTCTGAAAGACTCTTCAGGCATTTCAGTACGGCTTTCCATGTATAATGTTTCAGGCGCGATATCTTGTTCATGAGGCCACGCGATTGTTTTTCCGGCGACTTTTACTAATTTAAAATATTCCCAGTCCTGCAATTCTTTAAAAAATGAGCTATGCCAATAGGGAGACATATCAAAATATTTAATTTCTTTACGATCAAATGTTAGTTTCAGTATTGATGGTTTTATAGGTTCGACTGATGTTATTTTCATGTTATCTCCTCACTTCAATGGATCAATTTTAAATACCTGTTCACCTTTAACTGCCAGCGCCCAGTCCGCAAGCAACTCTTCCTGATGGATTTCAATCCATGCGTGGACAAGTTTCATTTTTTTTGATGGAATTTCCCCTTCAAGTATTGAACCATCCGTTATGCTGACAACAACTTCCTGCCCCTGATATTCAACATGAATATGTGGTATATTGTGTTTTTTATTATCATAAAAATATAGATAAACGATAAGCCCGTAAAACATTGATATTGCCGGCATATTTCACCTTCTTAAAATTAATATTTTTGTAATCATTTGCCATCGAGAGCGAGCCAATGGCACACAACTTTTTCCTAACCAAAATATTTCCTATTCCCCAACCTGGTAATATTTCTAATATTCAGTTAAGGAATTATTATATCCAACTCACAACAAAAAAACAAAGACCTCAAAACTCAATCCAAAACCATTTTCCAGTTTATAAATCTTTTCCTCAATCTCCACATCCCCTCCCATGCTCTCCTTAATCTCCAGGGTACTTATCTTCGACTGTATTTTCTTTAACTCCGAGGTGAGATGGGTAATGCTTCCATAATTTTCATATAACCCCTTTACCCGCTGGATTTCAATCATTTTTTTATACCGTAATTCTTCATTCCGGAGCTGGGCAATCTGATGTGAGCAGAGCTTCCGTCTGAGACTTTCGAGCTCGGATTTGATTTCTTTATTAAGCCCGAACAGAGTTGCAAGCTCAAAGGGAGAGGCGCATTTCAAAATAATGGAGGTCCCATCTGTACGTTTCTCCACTGTTATGAAATTATTGGATTTTAGCTTTGGGGTATAATTTCGTATTTCAATGGTCCCGGAGATGTAAGCGTTATGGGGGATGTCTTTGAATAAATCAGGATCGGTACCGGCCAGCTTTTTTACTGTGACTTTTTTTTCTGTTTTATCAACGGTAATTTCATTGATGTTTTCCTTCCGGAGGACAAACCGTTCGGAGTTGCGCAGAAATATGGACTTGTCGGGATACATGTTAAGTACAGGAAGGTCTTCATATACCTTCTTGCGTTCAATATTATCGAAATAATCTACATGGGCGATACAGAGATAGGCGCTTGATTCCTGGTAATCCTTTACGGCATTGTCGTAGTTTTTATAGATGGCCTTGCCTATGGAGCGGACTGCTTTGTGGATAGAGAAGGCCTCACCGGAGACGGTAAAAGCCAGGAAAACAATTATAAATAGAAGGACATACTCCTGCCACGAGGAGACGAGGATCCGTATAGAGTGAGTACGGAAGGATATATACTCCTTTTGAGAAAAGGGGGCAAAGAGGCGGATTCCGGATTTGTTAAATAAATCGATGAAGATGTGGCTGGAATAGGCTACCACAAGGGCGGCGTACCAGGTGGGGAATTTCCCTAACTGTAATAGAAACCCCAGAAGTAGGAGAGGGGAGAGGGCCAGGGAAACAGCAATAACGGCAAAGACCGAATGGGTAACTGTCCGGTGGCCGTAACGTCTCTGGATGAATTTAGACAGAGGCAGGAATATCCGGCCGACGAGGCTTTCAGGATGGTCAATGTCCGGGAGGAGGGCGGCCATGGACGAGGCCAGGGCTGTGGCCTGATCAAAGCCCATAGCGGTACAAAGGAGATAGGAAAAGGCATAATGGGTCGTGGCTGTCATTTTCTGCTCGCAGGCATAAAGATATAACGATAGAACACAAGCCGGAATACTACCATGAGGGCATAGCTCAGGGCCACCATGGATGTAGCATAGGATTTGAGAACATAGGCAAAGAAAAAGAGAACGAATATAAGGAGGATTGGGGCTATGGACACCTGGTTAGATTCCCGGTCCGGGGTGGAAACTTCCTCATTTGATTTTCCCAGGGTGAGCTGGCCCGCGATGTACTCCGCTTCCTTGAGATTGTCCCCGGACTGGTGGAGAATGTCATCTACGATGAGTTCCTTCTTTTTAGGATTGTTCAAGTGTATTATCTCGGAAAGTACCTGCCTGGTGTAGAGCCTTTTCAACGGCTTTACGTCAAGAAAGGTCTTGAAAAGTTTCTTATCCGCGGCCCTTGAACTCGCGGCCAGGACTGTTGTAATTTCTGAAAGACTGGCTACGGTCTTCCGGTCGAGCTTAGAGAGATCGGTGATATCATCAAAAACAATCACCCGGCCATAGGACTTCAACTGTTCGAGGAGCTCATCTATTGAAAGCTTTTTTAACTCCTTCTCAGCTTCTTTGTAAACCTCAGGATCGTCTATATTTTCCTTTGAAAGAACAATTTTAATAAGGGTCTGTTTCTTCTTGAATTCTTTTATGAAAATGCTCCCCTCCATGGCTTTCAGGATTGCTGATTTTCCGCATCCCTTCGGCCCGACAAGTATCACGGAAAAGCTGCTGCTGATATGCTTATTTATAAAAGCAAGCTCCCTTTCCCGGCCGACAATACCGGTATACTGATTCACGGTAATTTCTGTCCGCTTTTTGAACGAGGTGAACAGGGAAATGAACCTGCTCCGGGGAGTGTCGAGGGTCATCACAGCCTCTTTTTTCTGCTCAACGGAGATATGGGAATAGACCATGGTCGTATCGAGCTTTGAGTGGCCTAATATCTGTGATATGCGTTCAATGGGGACATCCTTTTCATAAAGGCCGGTAGCGAAGGAGTGGCGGAGCGTGTGGCAGTGGACATCGGAACGGCCCAGGTTATATTTCGAATATTTTTTTACAACATAATGCCAGGAGGAGCGTTCTCCGCCGATAAGGAGTGAATCGGGGCCGAGCTTGTGGCCGAATTTCTGTAAGTAGCTTTCGATTTCTTTCAGGAGACGGGCATTAATGGGGACAATCCTTTCCTTGTCGCCTTTCCCATGGACCTTCATGAAACCCCGGGCCAGGTGAAGACCGCTGACGCGAAGGCCGCAAACCTCGGAAACCCGGAGGCCTCCGTAGGACATTAAAAATATTCCGAGTTTGTGCTTATCTTTTCTGATATTTTTTGCTAAAACTTCTACATCTTTTTGAGATAAAAACAGGGGTATTTTCTTTCTATTTTCTTTCATTTTTTTATCATTTTTCTTTCATTTTTTTGATATTTTTTTACTATTTTTCATCCAAAATCGTATTAATAATTAGAGAGAAAATGAACGATATTTGGTCTAAAATATGATGGAAACTGAATCAATCCCATGAGGCCCGGAAGCCAATTAAAGCCGTTTTTCAACAAAAGGGCTCTTTTGGGGGATGCTTATTTCAACAAAACGGGAAAAAAAATGAAAAAAAATCACTTAATTTTATCAAAGTTTTCTGTCACTTCGGTGAGTATTTTTAACACTTTTTTATTGATTTCTATGAGATTATTTTTGTTCAAATCACCGCATAATTTGAGATACGCTAAGAGATCTTTCATTTGCGCCTGAAGAACGATAGGTTTCATTTCCTGCCTCCTAAAAATAAATTTATGAATAAATTTACAATAACTCTACTTTTAATTTCAACCATTTTTACAGGTAAACAGTTGTTAGCCGAAGATAATTTGTTAGAAATAATAGCAATTGAGAAAAATGAAGTAAAAAAAATTAGGTTTAATGCCAGGGTGAGGATTAAAAACGCAGGTACATACCACTGGAAAGACAGCCTCCGTTTTCTGCCAACCTTCACCATGTCTCGGCGCGCCCCATACGACCAGTATGGAGAGTCAACTACTGAAACATATTTCTCTGCCTCCATTAGTTTTAACCAGTTCTTTGACATGGCTGATATTGCTGACAAGAAGTTATCTGAGAAAAGGAAGGCAATCCGCAAGGTGGAGAGCCTGGCGTTCAATATTGAAAAGCTCATAGACCGGAAGTACCTTCTCATTGACCAGATATGGAAGATGAAAAAGATAGTTAAGTCAATTGAAGATCCCCTGGAGGCGGCTAACCGGCAGGAGAAGATAGATGGGCTTGAGGTGAAGAAGAATGAGGCCTTTATTGAAATAGAAAAATTGTTCGCGGAGATTGAGTATCTATGCGTTGAAGTTGAGAGGTGAGTGACATATCTGAATCTATTCATAATTTCTAAAAATACACCTGCTCTCTATACCCCCCATTAAAGGGGGGCTTAAAGAGAATGGATATTTACTATTTTAATCTTCATGAGGAAGCATTATTGTTATTACAGGATCCCCATTATCTCCCGGGCCTGCAATGGCTTTAAAATCGATGAGATTTTTTCTTCTTTCTCCCATGACTAGGTACACCTGGAACTCCATAGCCGGCCCCTTTACCTTCGCGGCCTCTTTCTTAAACATCCAGAGAATATCCCAGAGCCTGCCGGATTCACTCTGTCCATAGGGCTTAGACCTTTCATCAGGGACTATGTACCCTCCCCAGACCTCCCTTGTTACAGCTACATGGAATTTTATCCCGGCTTCTTTTGCCATGCTTGTGACATCCACTAAAACACCATCCTCAATTGCCTGTTCCCTGGTGTAGGAATAAATGAGATCTGTTTCGTTAAACACATTTTTACTATTCATTTTAGAACTCCTGAATTTTTAATTTACTTTATTTATGTGTAGTATTTTGTTAAAAATTTGTCAATAACTTTTTCACGTTTTAACGTTAAAACAGTAATTTTTATTGACAAATAGTTTGATTAATCATTAAAGATGATATGGACAAGAATGATAAAAAATACATGGGCCTGAAACGCCCCACTGTTACTCTGACAAAAGAGGAGCATAAAAAGATTGCAATCTATTGCCTTGAGAATGATCTTAAGATTGGGGATTTCCTGAAACAGGCAGGGCTTTATTGTGTTGATAAGAATATTATACCTGGGTTACATATAAGGAAAAAGAAGTAGGGGGAATATAGGAGCACAGGAATTATTGATATGATGTGTAAAAATATATGAAGAATATGAGAAGAAAGTTTTATTTATATTTCAAAAATAATAAAATGATTTCGACAAATAGGATTATTTAACTTAATTATAGAAATATTTTGTATATAAAATAGTTGTACGCAATGGCAAAAACTTTGGCCGGGCATCCGTGCCCGGCTATTAATAAGAAACAAATATGAGACAAAATAAAATAATTGGCAAATGTAATTTATGTGGAACCGTTAAGAAATTATGTAAAGCACATATCATTCCTAAGTCATTTTATTATGGCTTAAGAAAAAATAATGAAATCCCATATTTATATTCTGTTGGTCTTTCAATTCATCCTAAAAGAATTCGAGTTGGCATTTATGATAATAATATTCTCTGTTTAGAATGTGATCATACTATTGGAAAATTTGATTGTTATGCAGCAGAATTATTGCTACAACCCAGTTATAATATCATTGATTATAAAGATGAAAAATTTATAAAAATTGATACCTTTAATTATATACAATTAAAAATATTTCTGCTATCAGTTGTATGGAGGGCATCGATAACGAGTATTGATATTTTTTCATCTATATATTTAGGGGAATATGAATCAATAATTAAAGCAATAATAGCCGAATCAAAATTATTATATGATGAATATTTTTCTTGTATTTTAATTAAATATGATAGTGAGCTTGCTAATAATATACCAAATCCAGAAATGCGAAATTTTAACGGAATAAATTACTGTCGACTACGTATGGCTCAGTACTTATTTATCATTAAGATAGATAAACGCCCATTTGATGTTGAATTTATTAAATATATTATGAAGCCCGAAAAACCATTAATGATAGTATATAAATCGTTTAAAAATAGTTCAGATTACAAAAATCTCATTAAGAATGGAGTTGATTATTTATAATAACTGTTTATCTTCTTGTAACCTTCCTGGTTTAAAGCAGATAAGCTTTTTTTTATAACCCTTTACTTCAATCCTGTTGAAGTTTGCCATCAACAAAAATCCCACTTTCGATAATATTTCCCAATTTATCATACATTATGCCTTGGCCTTCTTTTTTATGATTTTTCCATTGTCCTACATACTTGCCCCCATCCGGCGATGTCATAGTACCTTGCCCTTCTATTTTCCCATCTTTCCATTGTCCTACATACTTACCCCCATCTGGCGATGTCAAAGTTCCTTGGCCTTCACATTTATTATTTTTCCATTCTCCTACATATTTATGACCACTAGGAAACGTCATAGTTCCTAGTCCTTCTCTATTCCCATCTTTCCACTGTCCTATATATTTTGATCCATTTGGATATATCTCAATTCCTTGCCCATCACATTTATTATTTTTCCATTCTCCTTCATACTTTGAACCATCAGGCAATGTCTTAATCCCCTGTCCATTATATTTTCCATCTTTCCATTGCCCCACATACTGTTCGCCATCAGGCCATGTCAGTGTTCCTTGGCCTTCTTTTTTCCCATCTTTCCACTGACCTATATATTTTGAGCCATCAGGTTGTGTTATTGTTCCCTGCCCATTTGGTTTTCCATCTTTCCATTGTCCTATATATTTATGACCTTCAGACCAAGTGTATATTCCTAGCTCATTTCGTTTTTGATTCTTCCATTGACCTTCATATTTTGCACCATCAGAATATTGCATTGTTCCATTACCTGAGCTACAATTTCCAGAAATACATGTCCCCTCTTCAGTATTTAATACATTATCCGGTTCAGCAGATTTAATAAGAATAGGAAAAATTAAAGTAAATATTGATATGAATACAATTGTTAATTTTATTTTCATTGGCATTCCTCAAAATTATAAAAAGTATCGAAAATTAAATAGGATCAAATCAAGAACGCAATTTTTATGATTATTTTTATAGATAAAGTATTTAAATTATTTCATCAATTATTTAAAAAAATTATCCTATCCCAGAATCTCAAGAAATTAAAAATTTTATATAAGTTTTCAACCTACGGATATGCACACTCATAATTGTAATTATGTTTAATATTCACTTCTCTTAATTATTTGTCAAACAGAATTTTGACAAAAAGTAAAGCTTACATTCTTCAAAAATTGACTATTTAAAAAATTATTAGATATTTATTATGGTATTTATTAAGGGCGGTCATAAAAACCGCATTTTAAACCTTTGATTTTTATAAATGTGTTTTTAAATTTACACGGCATCAAATTTTACAAAAAAATTCTACCATCTTCGATAATCTCAGTCAAAAATTACCCTATTTAGCAATTCAACTCCAGCCCATTAGCCAGTTTCTGCATTTTTCATGCAGATCCCCGGTCATGAAGCCAATCGCGCATCATGCAGATATATGAATCGCCGCATGTTATACGGAGGGGGAAAAGTCCTTGAAATTTTCAGAGGTTCATCAATCCAATTACCCCACGGGCTCGTTTCATCCCAACCGTCTTAATAAATGAGCCATTCATACTGTTTTCAATAAACCCGAAAACATGCTCCACGCGAGAGCGGATTTTCGATTTTACCTTATTGTTGCCGATCTGTTCCTCTGTTAATTTTTTATACCGGCATCCCTTCTCGCATATCTCCGCAAGGACCTCTTTCTCTTTCAATAAATCATCCTGCCCTGTATAGGCGGAATCAGCATGAACGGTTTTTCCTTTATCTGTTTCATCAAGTAAGTCATTCAATGTTTGTGAATCATGTACGCTGGCATCGGTTATCTTGTATTTTGTGATTAGCTTGCTTTTTGAATCAACTTTCACATGATCTTTATATCCGTAATACGACTGATTATTTTTTTTTGTCCAACGAGCATCGGTGTCCTTGTGGGACACTTTGTTCTTATGGTCCGGATCATCCCATCCTTCAGGTTTCTTTCCTTCCTTGATCTGCTTGTTCTCATCCCGCGTATTGCGTTGTTTGGGAACTTCAACGAAACTTGCGTCAATTATCGATCCCTCTTGCGTAAACGATAAACGGAATTCCCCCCTCCGTCACAAGTAGAATTCCCCCTGGCATAACAAGCAGAAATCCCCCTACCGTCACAAATAGAATTCCCCCACCCAGGAGTTATTGAATTATGTCCCTTAAGAATATGTGTAAGGGGGCAGATGATGGTGAAACAACGTATGTACTACGAGATCAAAAAACTGCAAAGACAGGGATACGGAAAGAATTTTATCGTACGTGAACTGGAAATAGACAAAAAAACAGTCCGCAAATACTGGTCGATGGATGAAGAAGAATACCGGAAATATCAGGATGCAATGAGATACAGGGAAAAAGGTTATGATGAGCTGAGGGACGCAATTCTGGGGCTTTACCGTGAAAATGACTACATACGGCTGCCGGTATCAGCGGTGTATGATTATTTTGAGGAGATGCGGGGTGAAATGCCTGGAAACGAAAACAGTCTCAGGAATTACATACGATATCTTATTGAAATAGGGGATCTGAGCCTTGTGGAACGCCAGCGGTATTACACAAAAGTACCGGACATGCCTTACGGCAGGCAGCTGCAGATTGATTTTGGTGTGCGTACAAATCCGCAGGGCGGGA
>VFJS01000029.1 GCA_009885955.1 Spirochaetia bacterium
AAACCAGAAAGTATTATATGTAACCCTATTCAAGAGACATATAGAATTATATCAGAAACTGCATATTCATGACAATAAAACAAATTTATGCACACTGTCTTAAAATTTGCGCCGCCCCTAAAAATGAAAAGACATACCTCTACTGTGTACCTTCACAGTAATAACCATTTAAATAATGTCAACATTTTTTTGCTAATTTAGAAACTCAAAATCTCATCATGGAGGCATTGAATTTCTGTTCATTTTTTTATAAGGGATAAAATAGCCTTTAATTATTGCATGGGTTTTAATCAGTTTTTTTATTTCCCTGTCGGCAAGAAAAGAAAAAATTGTTTCCTGCATCATCAATGAAAAGCACTCCGGGCATTCTTCAGGAGCTTTTTCAAAAGAATTTTGAATTGCCAGAGCCCAGGTTTTTCTATCTATCTCTTTCAATTTTTTTTCAATATCTCTGGCATAGATTCCATAATATCGTATCAATTTTAAATTTTTGGCTGGTAAAAAAAATAGCATCCGGGCCATGAAAGAATAAATGTCCATAGTCATTGTTGAAAAATGCTTTTGTTTTGTCCCCCTGTCGACCCATTTCTTATACCGGAATGTAACCGTCAGCTTCGCATGGTTTACTTCTGTAATCTGGCTGTTATGAAAGTAACCAGAGGCAATATATTCAGCGGTTCTGAATAAAATGTCATTATGGCTGCCGGTGATAGGCTGGGAATATACATGGAAACCGTTGGAAAATTTTTCATTTAAATCAATATATTCCTCTTCTGTTATTATTCCTTCTTTTCTTATGGAATTAAAAATTGCATTCTTCCATATAAACCTGATTTTTCTGCATGGCAGAAAGGGGGCCTCAAGTATTTCACCTGTTTTAGTGTCAATTAATTCCTGAGTCCCAACAAGATGCACATGGGGGTTATAATTGAGGCTATTCCCACTTTTGTGAAGAGTGGTACAAATCCCCGGCTGGAATTCTTTTCCTTTCAAACCGGCCGAGGAGATCAGCATGTTCCTGAATATATTTGCCGCAAGGGTGATCATTTTTTCCGTTTCATATTTTCTTTCAAAAAGGATATGTGCTATTGTCCCAGGAATGCTAAAGGTGACATGGGTATGGTTAAGGCTTGTATTCTTTATATGGGAAATGTTTAAAGTCCAACCGAATAATTTTTTCTGTAGCACGATAAACAGAGCCTTGATTTACATGTGAAGGGAACAGCAGATAACTGCCACTATTTGACTGATATTCTGATCACTCATGAAAGTTATTGGCAACTTAGAAATGCGATGTTTCGATGCAATCTGAATCGCTACGCTTTCTTTGGCAACTGAGGAAGTTGCTCCCTTCCTGGACTGGCCAGACGTTCAATAGTGAATAATTAATAAATTTCAAGAAACCACATATACTGTTTTTTTCTTGACAAACAATATTCCCAAATTATTTTAATATAAAATGAATTGTAAACAATTATAATTCTTTACAATGTCAAGAATGGGCTTGTGGCATTAATTGTTAAGGAGTTTATATGAACTATTTCCTTACGCTCCCATTTCTGAAGGTTGCAGTCATATCCATTGTTATATTCATATCTCTTGATTTTCTATGGCTTTCTAAGATAGCCCAAAAACTCTATCTAAAACATCTCGGTCATCTCTCACAAATTGAGAACGGAAGGATTGTCTTCAACCTGCCTGCTGGAGTTTCAGTGCAGATTATCATAGCTCTTGGATTTGCATTTTTCGTTTCTCTTGCCCTGCTGGTTCATAATTCACTGGAAACAGCGATAATTACCGGAGCGATTGCAGGCTTTGTGACATATGCCACATTCGATCTTACAAGCCTTTCCTTCATTAGGGGATTTACCATTTTTATTTCCTTGATTGATATCGCGTGGGGTATGGTACAGGGAATCTTTTCAGGTATTTATGTGTATTTTCTGACAAAATACTTCTCCTCATAAATAATGATTTCACGGCAATGAAAAATGGATAATAAAAAATACTCTATTGCGGTAATCGGATCAGGTGTCGCAGGCCTCACAGCTGCCTATATCCTTAGCAAAAAACATTCCGTCACTTTGTTTGAAAAAAACGATTACATCGGTGGCCATACCCATACAATTGTAATACCTGACGGTCCAGATAAGGGCACACCAGTCGATACAGGGTTCATCGTAATGAATCATAGGAACTACCCTCTTTTAACAAAACTTTTTAATGAGCTTAAAATTTCCCTTCGCGACAGCGATATGTCATTCGGATATTATCATGAAACATCAGGTTTGCAGTATTCAAGTAAAGGTGTGAAGGGACTCTTTGCCCAAAGATCGAATATAATCAAACCATCCTATCTGAGGATGGTCATGGACCTGTTCCGTTTTTATAAGATGGGGAAAAATGATCTCGACCGAGGGATAACTGCCGAACTGACTCTCGGTGAATATCTCAATAATAATAATTTTTCGGAAATATTTATCAACCATCACTTAATACCAATGGGCGCCGCGATCTGGTCCACGCCAAACGATAAAATGATGGAGTTTCCTGCCATTTCCTTCCTCAGATTTTTGAATAATCACGGCCTATTGAGTGTCACAGGTCAGCCGCAGTGGAAAACCGTTGTCGGTGGAAGCCACCAGTACGTTAAGGTAATAAAGAAGTCACTTAATACTATCTATACGGAAAGCCCTGTAACAAGGGTTATTAGATCAGAAAATGGGATTACCGTAGTAACTGAGAGCGGCAAATCCTTCGCATTCGACCGCGTTATCATTGCAACACATGCCGATGAAGCTTTATCCATTTTGGACAATCCCACCTCGGCCGAGAAGCTTTTACTCGGCCCTTGGCGATATGAGAAAAACATTACTGTTCTTCATACCGATGAGTCAGTTATGCCCCCAAACCGGAGAGCACACGCCTCCTGGAACTTCACAAGTGAAACAACTGCAGAAAACAGGTCAGTACTATCTCTCACCTACGATATGAATCATCTACAGGGACTGAAAACACAAAAACGTTACTACGTGTCACTCAACAGGTTCCGTCCCATACCGAAGGATAAAATAGTGGCCGAGATGATATATGATCACCCAACCTTTACATTTGAATCCATGAAAACCCAACAGGAGCTTCCGTCCCTCAATGGCAAGCTCAACACCTGGTTTTGCGGCAGTTATTACGGCTATGGATTTCATGAGGATGCTGTTTGCTCGGCTGTCGCGGTTGCGAAGGAATTCGGAATTGAGTTATGAAATCACGAATTTACTCCGGAGAGGTAATGCATCTGAGGAGTAGTCCAGTGAAGCATACTTTGCGATATCCTTTGTACTTCTACTGCTTTGATCTTGATGAACTCAACCAGCTTGATAAAAGCATTTCTCTGTTTGGCTATAATCATTTTAATGTTGTATCTATCAGAGACAGACATTACCTGCAAGGAACAGGTACCATCCACGACAGGCTCATGACATTTCTGAGAGAACACGGCTGTGATAGCGATATCAAAAGGATTGAGCTTATAACCCAGGCCAGTTATTTTAACTATGTGTTTAATCCGGTAAACTTTTATATCTGCTACAGAAAGGACGATAGTGTGCGCTGCATCGCTGCCGAGGTCAATAATACCTTCGGGGAAAAGCACTTATACATACTCGACAAACCTGAGAACAAATCCGGCAGCCTGCCAATAAAATATCAGCATAATAAAGAATTTCATGTTTCGCCATTCAACTCCATGGCTGGCAAATATGAGTTTAAATTCTCAAGTTTCGGGGATACGCTTGATATCAGCATCACTCTGATCAGGGATGACATGATAATCCTCATCGCGCGTCTCACTGGGAAAGCATCTCCACTCACCAGTTCTAATCTACGGAAGACACTGCTCCGATATCCTCTTGCCACACTGATCACAATTCCTCGTATTTATAAAGAAGCATTCAAACTTTTTTTTATAAGGAAGCTTATGTATTATCCAAAACCTGAACCATCAAGCCATATGACTATAGGGATTATACCTCCGGGACCATTTCAGAGATTTGCTATCCGCATGGTCGAGAGATATTTTTCAAAAATCAAAACAGGCCATCTCAACATGATCTATCCGGATTCTTCAATAAGACATTTCGGAGATTTGGAATCAAAAGACAGTGCTGATATTAAAATCCACAGTTACGGATTTTTCACCAGGCTATTGATTGACGGAGATATAGGCTTTGGGGAGGCCTACATGAACCATGACTGGGATTCAAGTGATCCTGTACGTCTCGTTTCCTTTTTCATTAATCACTGCGGCGCTGATGAGATAACCAATGTTATTATTCGAAATACAGGTCTTATTATCAACAGAATCCGACACAGACGAAAAAGGAACACAATCAACGGAAGTAAACAGAATATACATCATCATTATGATCTTGGTAATGATTTTTTTAAAACATTCCTTGATAAAATTATGCTCTATTCTTGTGCTATTTTTAAGAAAAAAACTGATACTCTTGAAACTGCACAGATGAATAAGGTGTTGTCAATTATCCGAAAGGCTGATATTCACTCTGATGATCATGTGCTGGAGATAGGCTCCGGATGGGGCGGATTTGCTATTCAAGCGGTTAAAAAAACTGGCTGCAAAATCACTACCGTTACAATCTCCAGAGACCAATTCGATTATGTTTCTCTGCTCATAAAAAAGGAAAAGCTTGAGGACAGGATTACTGTACTTCTTTCTGATTATAGGCACATTCAGGGTTCGTTCGATAAAATTGTTTCAATCGAGATGCTCGAGGCTGTCGGCCATGAAAACTTCGGTTCCTATTTTTCTACACTGGAAAGAGTCCTTAAGCCTGGCGGCAGGGCAGTTCTTCAGGTAATTACCATACCCGATCATCGTTACAATATTTACAGAAGGAGAATCGACTGGATTCAGAAGTACATATTCCCCGGCGGTCATCTTCCTTCAATAACGGCTCTCTGCACCGCTATGACAAAAAACTCCACCCTGTTTATTGAAGACCTTGAAAGCTTCGGAGATCATTACGCTACTACCCTCAGAGAATGGAGGAAAAGATTTTCCAGGGCAGGCAAAAAGCTGATTGATATGGGCTATGATGATGTATTTCAGCGTATGTGGAATTATTACCTTATATCCTGTGAAGCTGGATTTACTAGCCGTATTATCAACGATATTCAAATTACCCTTGTCCATCAAAAAAATACGGGAATGATCAGATAAACTTTATTACCGAATCAGCTGATTTTTCATGCCTGTCTCATTTCCAGCTTCAACTGATCCAGTTCCTTAATCATTATCTGCCGCACCATCTCAGCAACTTCCTCGACCGTCAGGGACGCAAATCTTTCATATGGAATCTCTTTCAGTATTCGTGTTTTAATTTGGTGAATACCTGCAGTCTTCATCTTCCATTTCGGCAATGCGTTCCCGGTCCCGTTAACTATGATTGGAAGGATGGGCACCTTAATGCTTTTTGCAAGAATAAAAGCGCCAGGCTTAAAATCCTTAATCTGTCCGTCAACGGAACGTGTTCCCTCAGGATAAAAGAACACAGACTTCCCTTCCATGAGAGTCTTCTCGCAATCAGATATCATAATTTTCACACTATCTTTATGGCCGCGAACGAGTTTTATATAGCGGTTGAGGGACATGTTCCAACCGATAAACGGTACCTTGAATATCTCAGCTTTTGACACAATCTTATAGTATATAAAGTGCCTGAAATTCACTAGTATGTCAAGCTGAGACTGATGGTTTGATACAATCACATAGGTAGCATTTTTTCTCCAGTTTCCGCGTCCTTCTGTTTTCACTCGCCATGTAGGCATCACCCAGATGTAAATACACCCCCAGAAGCACGTATAGTAATGGAGGATTTTAAGTCCCCTGTCAAAAGGGATAGTCAGAAGCCATATTATTACGGCACAAACAAAAAAAATCGGGAATGTGATTCCCATAAAGATAAGTAAGGTTATAGATAAAATCCTTCCCATACTACAATCTCCAAATACTGACATTTATATAATGGACTTGTTTCAAATCTCACTTTTTTAGGGGGTTGATATGCCTAGGATTTTCCGCAGATACATGGTTAAAACTGACTCCGGAAACAGTAAAAAAAAACAGAAAGTACTTCATAAGACGCCCTTTATGGAACAAAATAATGGCTATCAGAAACTGCATATTCATGACAAATAAGCAAACCTATGCACCCTACCTAAAAATATGCTTGCTATTACTGAAAACCAGTTAAGATCAAGGATAATAAAAATTATAACGGAAATAACAGAGATTTTGAGAAAATGGAATAGAAAAAAAGTAATTCACATCGTTACCTCCATTCCTGATTTAACGCATTAAAAAAATTTCAAATATAATTTTTCAAGTCATTTTTTTTGGAATTATTATTTTTTGAAGAAAAGGCATTTGTTGAACCGGAACCATTCCTAAGCGACATTCTGCAGATTATTTGTTGCTCAGTTTGCCTAGGTATGTGCTTCCTATTCTTGAGAGAGATTATTCATTATTAACAAAATGGTTATTATTGTGCAGCATGAATTAGTAATGTCAGCTAATATTTCCCTGATTTAATAATATAAACATAATTGACTCGATTTCAACTAATAAATAGATTTCATTCATAATTCAGTTTAAAATTTATGATGAAAGATTCTGAAAATGAGTGACCCACGCATCGGCTAAAGCCGAAGGCTTCTATTTCGGCTAAAGCCGACTAAATGTCTTCTTCTACTCCAAAATCGTCATCTACGGGCTCTTTTCCTTGCTCCTC
>VFJS01000005.1 GCA_009885955.1 Spirochaetia bacterium
CTCCTTATGCAGCAAAACTGCTTTACTCCCGAACAGGAATAAGGGAGTATTCGGGCCTCTCACCCGATGGGTTTATTTTTATATACACACGCCTCTTGGCGTACCGGCTACAATTCGCTCGCCGTCGTGGCTCGCTCAATGGTTATAGAAAATAATAATTTTTTCTACTCACCCCTCTCCGATTCGGAGAGGGGAAGGGGGGGGGTCAATTTTTAGCAATTAAAATGTCATGGTCAATCCGAGATTATACCGCTGCTCTTTATAGATATCATCATAGGCCGTATATGTATTGAGATATATCTTCTGGGTGCCAGAGGTTATTTTAAATTTTTCTTTTAGCATATCGTTATAATTATCTATCGAATAAAATCCATGGAGAACATCGACAAGTTTTATGCCAAGCAATGCATAAATGGAATATACAGTATATTTTGCATATTTATCGGCCTTCTGCTTGTCACTGGGGTTTACAGTTGATTTATATGTATCATTGGCTTTGGAAAATTTATTGGCATTAATAATCATCGATGTATATGCGCCGACAAAAAGTGTAAGGTACATTGTTCCGGTAACATATTCCTTTGCATAATAATGCTGGCCCCCGGGAACAAAAAGTGTAAAAAGGCATCCCAACGCCTGGGACTTTTCCAGTTCATCATATAACATTTTATTAGCGTTTTTATCATCTTTTTTATCAATTTTTTCTGTTTTTTGATTCTCTTCTTTTGTAAACTTTTCTATTTCCGAGTACTTAAAGACGAATATGCTCCCGTCCCTGGTCTTTATTTTAACCTTGTCGTTGGGTACATTTTCGATGATTATTCCTTTGATAAGCCCGCCATTTTTCAGGTGTACCACATCGATATACTCCTGTGCCGGCAATGAGGATGTTACAAATAGGATTAAAGCAGCCAGGACTAATTTTTTCATTTTTCAAAACCCTCCAGAATTTTTTTTATCTTTATTTTTCGGAATTACTATTAAAATTACGCCGGGAACAGCTCCCCCACCCTCATTCGCACATCCTCCAGCCATGCCTGTCGCTCCTGCAGGGTGCTTGTCACGACAACCCGGTACATGGTACGGTGAAAATTTTTAACGCCGCAGAATGCCAGTGTGTTCTTCCAATTTATCTCGAGAGGGTCGCCCAGTTCTTTTTCTTCCCGGTCACGGGGGGTGTCAGAGGTGTTTAGCACAAGAGCAGCCATAATTTTGAGCATCTCAATGGGCAGTCCGGCAGCGCCCTCGGGGCCTGGAGGGAAATCGTAGGCAACCCCGGCCCTCAATACCCTGTCCACCCACCCTTTCAATATTGCCGGCGGCATCCCCCACCAGTTCGGGTGGACCAGTATTAGGCCCTCAGCCGCAGCAATTTCGTCGCAATGCTTTTTTATAAAGGCAGGGAGCTTTGCCCCTTTTGAGATTTCTTCGGCTGGTAGTACTGGATCAAATTTTTCTGAGTAGAGGTCGTGGAAAATGACATCATGCTGATTTTCCCTGAGTGTTTCCACCGCTGCGATTGCTATTGCATGATTAAGGCTCTTTTCCGAGGGATGGGCAAGGATGACTGAAACGTTCATTATCTCATTCCTCAATCTTTTTCTTTTCAAATAAAAATCCTGTAACAATCAATAACTGGGCTCCATAATACAGGCTTATATTAAACAGGGTTGAATAAGGAATGTGATAAATAAATTTATTCATCGCAAGGATGGTGTCGGAAATCATGAACATCACCGCTCCGATAAATATCATGTGGCTTCTGCTTCTCATGAACAGAGCAGTCATTGACATTAAAAAAATTACAAATACATACAGCATCACCGGGATCAGCATCCTCTGCGGTATCTCCCTTAACATATAGGCGGCAATTGATGAATATATGATTAAAAAAATTGCCGGGATAATTTTTTTCTTTATAAATGAATAATCCTTCACCATAGTCATTATATAAAAAATATGGGCCATGAGAAAGAATGCAAGCCCGGGAATGAAATATTTCACCCGGTCGAGGTCAAGGGTAATATCCCCGGCCGCCGAAAACAGAAGGCCTGCAAAAAGTAACTTCCCCTGGCTTCCTTTAATATTTTTAAACACCAGTACAGACAGCGAGAGAACGGGAATCGATTTTATGATAAAACTTCCGGAGTATGGATAATTCGCAGCCAGCAGGACAAGGAACATGAATGAAAAAAGGAAAAAATTCAGATAGCAGATAGAATTAACTTTATCCCCGCCATTCTTTATAACATGTATAAATGATTTCATCATAATTATTTTCTCTATGTAACAATGCCGGTATACCATCAATAATTAACTGCTGTCAACGAATTTATTCGTAATGAATATTTACAATTCCAGGAATCACCTGATGCCCTGTGGAGAAATTTTACAAGATGTTCCAGATCAAACAAAATTAGCGTATCATTGAAAAATAGTTGAAATATTAACTTTCAATATTATATTTAATGCAATAGGGATCGGATCTGGAGGAAATTTGTATAAAATAGCGCTTGTATTCATAGGCGGCGGCCTGGGGTCCATTTCACGGTACGGGGTATCGCTGCTTTCAGTAAAGCTCTTTGGGGACAGGTTTCCGGCAGGGACGCTGTCCGTAAATCTGGCCGGGTGCCTGCTCATCGGTATCCTGTTTTCCATGGGAACTGAACGGAATTTCATCGGTCCATCTGCGCGGCTCTTTTTAATGACAGGGTTCATGGGTGGCCTCACAACCTTTTCATCCTTCGGCCTGGAAAGCGTTAACCTGGCCCGCACCGGATTGATGGATCTGTCCCTTATAAATATTGCGGCCAATAATCTGGGAGGCCTTGCCATGGTGCTCGCCGGAATTTTCATTGGAAGGTACCTTTAGGGGAAATGCAGGATGTCGATAAGATATCATATCAACGTCTGTACTAACCGTTCCGGGCAACATCCTCCTCGGCGAAGCAGTGGATAAAATGCTGGTAAATAATTTGAAGATGCTGCCAGTTACAGATAAAAATGGAATTTTCAAAGGTGTGGTAACCCGCGATTCCATCCTGAGGACAGGAATTATGAAATAAAAAATTGGAGGCCTCTCATGAATTATGTCAACCGACCATACAAATTGTTTTTTATCATCCTCATTTCAATATTTTATATTGCAAACAATGCCGGAAGTGCCGGGAAAACATACACCCTGTCTGGCGCAGTCACCGGACTTGTTGCCGGTTCCGGTATGGTAATTGTTAATAATGGAAAGGATGAATTGTCCATCAAGGCCAATGGGGGCTTCACGTTTAAAAATCCCGTCGCCGATGGATCGGAATATGATATAACCATCCTGCTGCAGCCCGAAACGTTACGCTGCGTGGTTCTTGGCGGCCGCGGCACCATGAAAGGCATCAATGAAAAAAAAATAACCATAACCTGCCCCATGGCCTACAGAAATTCCCTTGTCTGGATGCGCTGCGCCAGCGGGCAGGCCTGGAATGCTGCAGCCGGCGACTGCACCGGAACGGGTAAGGCGAATTCCTTTGGCGCAGCGCAGGTTCGTTTCTGCGGCAGCAATGACAATGCCTGCAACGGGGGTTCGGATAGCGGGGCCCTGGCCAGCGGTGAAGCCTTTGACGCATGCAATGCGCTGAACAGGGAAAAGGGGACATACGGAATAACCACGTGGAGGCTCCCGGCAAAAGAGGAGCTGAAATCACTGGTGATATGCACTGACGGGACCGCGGTGCCGCTCCAGGACTATGGCGCGGATCCCTATAAATGCGGATTAAAAGGTAAAAATTATACTACGGGAGGATGGAAGGCCCCGGCTCTTGACAATTCACTCTTTCCAAACTCATTATCCCTGGAATACTGGTCCGGGACCCCGAACAGTAAAAGCAGGTCCAGCGCCTGGTACACGGCTTTTCAGAACGGCTGGACTCATTCCGCAGTTAAAACAGGCCGCTCCTTTGTGCGCTGCGTAGCCGGGCAGTGAAAAAAATTATTTTCTCTCTCATCTTATTGGTATCCATTGATTCCCCGGGCGATGAAATTCATTTATCGAATGGAAAATCCATTGATGCAGCGAATATTCAGATATTGCCGGAAACCATTGTTTATAAACAAAAAAATTCTGACATAGCCTATGAAGTATCCCGGGAGATTGTCAGTTACATAAGTTTTGCAGACGGTACGGTCCATTCAATTGATAAACAGCCCGATGGATTATTGTTCCCCTTCCCTCTGGCACTTAATTATACCCGATCCAGCGGAATAACCGATGTGGCCATCTACGGCAAAAATAACAGAAAGGTTGCGGAAGGATCTGCGGTAATTAAGCAGAATAAATTCAGTTTCTCCAGTGAACAGATAGGGACACGATTTTTTATAACACCCGAAACAGGCTACTTTTACCGTACTGTGGCAATAAAGGATTTCTCAAAAAAAGTTGATGAAAAAAACAACAGCATCATCAGCGGGCTTATAACAGATCCGCTGTCTGGTGAAGTAATTTCTAATGAAAATGTATATTCATTAAAATATAACGCCAGTTTTTATTCCTTTTTTTTGGATTTAAAAGCAGGCTACCAATATGCTACGAAGGGTGAATCTGTTATTTTTATAATTAATCCCTACATTTCAGGAAATGCGTTGGAATACCGAAAGGCAATTTTCAGTTTTAAAACTTCAGGCAGAACCGAAAAATTTTCTGACCCTTACGGTTTTTCATATATAAGCTCATATGGATACGGATTAAGTATTGGTGTATATTTCCCAAAAAGCAGACTGGGTGTAAATATAAATTATGATAAAAGATATTTCACAAAATTTGATCTCCCAGCAGAAATCAAATTTAAAGAATCCTATTATGATAATGCTTTCCAGACAACCAGGGCCCGGGAAGTTTCAGTAAAATATTCTACTATTGAAGCCCATATATTAAATGTGATAATTTACTTTATTTTATAAGAAGGATGTATTAGTGAAAAATATTAAAATAAATTTAATTTTGATATTAACACTTTTTTTAGGTTCACAATGTGCCGGAGAAAAGGAACCTGATAAAAAGTGCCTCCCCTGCGCCGATTTAATCATTACAAATTCCTCCGAATATACGATTATTGAACTCTATGCCCACAGCAGCATTGACTACTACAGCGATACCACAAAGGTATTGATAGCCCAGAATATGTTGAATGGAGATTCCCTGGTTTATCCAGTAAATTATCAGGATAAAATATATTTTACATTTATTCGCAGGTATTTCTCATCATCCAATGTAAATATTGCCATCACTACAAATAATCCTGTTTACATTCAAGATTGCTATAAGTTTTCGTTGTTTTTGCTTGAAGAAGATTTTTATCTGAGGAAAGAAGATAACTTTACGTATTAAACATATCTGACATATCACAGAAATATTGAGGTCATTAACGTTGAATAAACGAATTTTAATAACCGGCGGCGCCGGATTTATCGGGTCACATCTTTCTGAAAGATTGCTTAACGATGGAAACAATGTCATATGCCTGGATAATTTCCATACAAGCAATAAAGCTAACATTGAGCATTTACTGGAAAACCCTTTGTTCAAGCTTGTACAACATGACGTAACTATCCCATATTTTATTGAAGCCGATGAGATTTATAATCTGGCATGCCCGGCATCTCCCATCCATTATCAGAACAACCCGATTAAAACCATGAAAACATCCATTTTAGGATCAATCAACATGCTGGAGCTGGCGGAGAAACTGGGAATAAAAATATTGCAGGCATCGACAAGCGAGATCTACGGCGATCCGGAAATTCATCCTCAGCCCGAGAGCTACCGGGGAAACGTCAATCCCATTGGTACGCGTTCATGCTATGACGAAGGCAAGCGATGCGCTGAAACTATTTTTTTTGATTTTCACCGGCAGTATAAATTTCCCATTAAAGTTGTAAGAATATTTAATACCTACGGGCCCCGCATGCATCCCCGCGATGGAAGGGTTGTCAGTAATTTTATCGTCCAGGCGCTCCAAAACCAGGAAATAACCATTTATGGGAAGGGTCATCAGACACGAAGTTTCTGCTATATTGATGATTTAATAGATGGGATGATAAAAATGATGCAGAGCCCCGACGACTTTACCGGGCCCCTTAACCTGGGGAATCCGCAGGAATGTACAATCCTGGAACTCGCTGAAAAAATAATCGACTTAACCGGTTCCCAAAGCAAACTTATATTCAAACCATTACCCCCCGATGATCCCTGCCGGAGAAAGCCGTCAATTGACCTGGCCATAAAAAAACTGAAATGGGTGCCAGAGATACCATTGGAACAGGGCCTCATGAAAACCATCGGCTATTTTCGAATACTCCTATCCAGGCCTTTGATACCAATAAATTTTTGCGTCAGTCATTCGAGCATCTTATCATAAAACCAGAAATTACTTCACCACATCGAGCTCAATAACGCTGCTCTCCCATTCACTGCTCTTCAGGCCCTTGGATACGGCCTTAAGCCCCCTGGTCAATGAAAGTTTCTGATCGTCCTTCACCTGTCTGAACCCGGTACCTTCAAGCATACCCCTGTCGGGCCAGTCAACCTTTGCGAGCGCGAAAAACGCCATAACGGTATCGCGGCCGGCAGGCTCCGCTATCCGTATCTCAAATGTGTCGTTAACCGCTGGTATTGAATACCACCTGCCCGCATCAATTTTTCCCGATGGAAACATATCATTGGGGAACAGGATAACAACATCACCGCTGGGCTGGATATCAATGATGGTCAGGTAGCCGCTCTTATTTGACCTGGCCCTGAATGATGCAGTCTCGCCGATTTTAAGGCTCCCGTTTTTTGTCGCCTGGGTTATTTCTGTTAAACCCGAACCGGTATTTTTCGGATGCGCGATTCTGAAATCGAGTACTATATCCCTGGTGTCATTGCGCATTTTTTTCAGGTTCTCCCGGACAAGAAAAACCTCTATCCCCCTTGCAAGCGCCCCTGACAAATTCTCAGAACCTGAGACATAGGGAACAGAATGGTCGGCTATAATCTTCGATGTCCCGATATGTATGGCCCGGGCGGATATCATCCCGTCCCGCATAGACCCCGTGATGATCACCTGGGCTCCATGAATTTTTCCTGCCCTCACTGCCGTGGATTCATCACCCGGGCCGGACATCCCGAACTCGATCTCATTAGCAATCTCTTCAAGCTTTGACCGGTCAACAAGCCTGATAAACCTGTATTTGCCAAGCCATGCTGATATCCCGGAAACCAGTAACCTCGATTTCTCAATGTCCTCTTTTTTGCCGCTGAAAGGGGTTATTCCAACAGTTATATATTCAGTTTCAGAATATAGATTCAGCGAAACTGATATCAATAGAATAATGCAGGCAGACAAGCTCCTCATTTGTGACTTCAAATAAAAATCACTCCTTCCAGCAGTCGATTGAAAAGGGATAATTTTTTGCGGCAAATACAAGCAGTAAAATTCCTGTAAACAGAAGGTCCCGTATAACCAGGCTGATACTCACAGTTTCGCTGATGCCGAATATGTTAAGCTCAAAGCATCCGCAGTCGAAACTCCTGCCCCTTATGACATTAAGGGCTATGGCTGCAGTAAAGACCATCATGAGCAATGTAAGTATCAATGATGCAGGTTTAATCTTCCAGCCGATGACAAGAAGAACGCCGGTTATCATCTCAATCCAGGGAATTATGAGAGCCGTATAAGGAACCATTGCCTCGCCGAGTATATCATAGTTATGAATTGCTATGGAGAAATTTTCAGGGTTTACCGCCTTGAATATTCCTGAATAGATAAAAAGCAGGCCCATGATGACGCGCAGCAGCAATGTAACCCGGTTGCCCTGCAGAATATCAGACATGATAGTATTTACTTTCCCCATATTCTCCTGTTATTTCAAACCATCCCTGTTTTTTACCGGATACCCCAGGCTTTCCCATTCCGGAAAACCCTTCTTTAAAATGTAAATATGCCTGCTGTAGCCAATGCTGAAAAGCTTTTTCGCCAGGTCCCTTGACGTACCGCATGACTCCCCGTTGCAGTATATTAAAAGCTCCACCGGTTCTTTCAGGAGCCCCAGATGTTCTTTGATTTTTTTGTTTGATATGGATTCAGGGCTTACGGGTATATTAATTGCCCCTTCAATGTGCCTATTTATGAATTCAGTTCCGTCTCTCGAATCAATGAAAACCGCTGATTTCCGGTCAAATTTAATCTTTGCTTCAATGCCGGATATAAAGGCAATTTTGCCGGCAGCATCCCTCTTGCTGATCAGGGAAAACCCTGAAGGATGAAAATAGTTGACCGCCATTGCCAGGGCAGCAGATATAAGGATGATGAACAGGGAATCTTTTATTATTTTTTTCATTTCCGCAATCATCATCACCTATTAATCCAACCTGATATTCTCAATATCTTTTTTTGATTTTGCCAGATATTCTTTAATCAGGCCGCGGATATACTCATCATCCGCTGGAGTATATTCCGTCGGGTGCCGGAAGCTGTTTTTTATAGATTTGATAATTCCATCAGCGGCTTTAATTCTGAGTATTCCAATCCTGGAGCCGTCAGCCCCTGCCTGGACGATCACACTGTTGTTTTCAACAACGGGCTCCTTTATCAGCGTCTGGGAGTGACCGCCGATTATTACATGGATCCCCTTAATGTTCCTCAAAAGTTCCCTGTCCCTATCAAATCCTGAATGAGATAAAAGGACAATCAGATCCACACCCTTCCTCTTCAACTCTTCAGCATCCCTGTTTATTTCAGCAGCCTGGTCCAGGACCCTGATGTCCCTAATGATTTTTTCCGGATAATATTTAAATGCCTCCGGAGCAACTGTCCCGATAATCCCGATCCTGAACCTCCCCTTTTCTATGATCTTGTACCTCGGGACTGCGGCAGGCCCGCTGCCGAGCCTGATATTATCTGCTACAAAGGGAAGGCTTCCCAGGTGCTTCATGAACTCATCCCTGCCGATGGTAAACTCCTGGTCTCCAAAAACCATTGCGTCATAACCGATATGCCGGTAGGCTTTCACAATATATCCCGCGAGAAGGGGATCCGGTTCATAGGAGAAAAAATCGCCTGTTTCAAAAAGGAATATCTCCCCGGCCTCCATCCGTATCTTTTTAATTTCAGTGGCCCTCTTTACCAGTCCGCCCCTGGGGTTTTCCCTGCAGCGGCAGTAGTCCAGATAGCCGTTGAGGGAATTTGTATAGACAATAATTATTTCATCCTCGCCGGCCCCATGGGCCCGGGGGATCTGTGTTGAAGGAAAAGAAAAAAGCATTGTGACTGAGGATACCAGAAGGGAGAGGAAAATTTTTTTTATCATGCCTGTTAACCCGATTATTAATAATGTGCCGGAAGGACGCCTTTTAATATAGATGAAATATTATCTGAATCTGCCGGTTCAGGCAAGATCGACTATATTCTTTTCATACTCATCCTGCAGCATCCCGAAACGGTAGGTGTCATAGTATTTTCCCGAATAATAAATCTCCCTTCTGAACGTCCCTTCCAGCACAAAGCCCCTGTTCTCTGCCATGGAGAATACCCTTTTATTAAACTCCGCGGTATGAAGAAAAACCTTATTCAGATTCAAAACATGAAATGAATATCTGAGAAGGTGGTCAAGGATCCTTGCGCCGAACCCCTTGCCGGCATTATGCGGATTCACAATAAAGGAGAGCTCGCTGCACCGGTTCTTAGAGTGGATATGGTGAACCATCCCCATGCCGGTTATTTTATCTTCGCTGATATACCTGAAAATATTCGCGTTGTTATATTTTTCATTTTCATACCACTCCACAAGCTCTTCAGTGTTCATGGGCCTGTAGAGGATATACATATTTTTATATACATCCTCGGAGCTGAGCCACTCTTTCAGGTCCTCAATATTTTCAATTTCAAATGGTTCAGCAAGGAGTGTTTTCATGGAATCCCCCGTAAACTGTTAATTTCCGTTAAAGTGATTACTTATGATATAACAGAATTAAAAGCTGAAAGTCAATAATTAATAAAAAAGTTACCCAAAATATTTAATAATCAGTATATTGTTATATGATAAGTACAGAAAATGTTGCTTTCGTCTTTATTTTCAGAAAATAATATTTTCATAAAATTTATATTGCATTAATATCCTGATTATATGTAAATCAATAGAATTTTTATTAGATCCTTAACACTAATAGTTAAATTATATTAAAATTTAATATGGTAATCAGAATGATCTTCTTTTAAAAATACTGATTATTTACACTATTTATAACATAAAAGGAACATGCAGATTAACCATAATCAGGTTACATATTATAAGATGATGAATACTAATAAATCCTCAGCCCTTCAGTCACATAAAATAGAATTCCTTGTATTACTATTTGTATGTTCTCTATCATTAATCTCATGTTTTAAAAGGGTTGATAATCCCCTCCTCGCCCTAAATAATAAAACGCCGGGCGTCACTATAATAATCATCTCATCACTTCTCGTTTCAGAGAGCGGGACTACGGATTCATTCTCAATTGTCCTTGATGCAGCCCCCAAGGATGATGTCACCCTCACTGCCACATCAACCCTCAGCGCCGAGGGTATAATTATTGCACCAGCCTCGGGGATCATTACATTCACCCCCCAGAACTGGAGTCTTCCGCAGATCATTACCGTCAAGGGTGTGGATGATATCGTACCCGACGGAAACCAGCCTTTTTCCGTCACCTTCAGTACAACATCATCCCTGGACCCGTCTTATAACGGGACATTCCAGCCTGCAGACGTTGTTTTTACCAATGTGGACAATGACACCGGGGGCGTCACGGTTACCGCATCGTCAACAATTATGATTTCAGAAAGCGGAACAACCGGTTCCTTTAGTATTGTCCTGAATACCATGCCGTCGGGAGATGTATCAATCGATCTGACTATTAATGATCCATTAGAAGGATTTTTTACCTTGACCAGTTATGCAACAAGTACACTGACATTCAATCCCCTGAATTGGAACTCGCCGCAGACCGTCACAGTCCAGGGAGTGGATGACAACACTATCGACGGATTTAAAAACTTTAAAATTATCTTCGGCTATACTTCTTCCACCGATCCGAATTATAATGGAATATTCAAACCTGCTGATATCAATATAACAAATATTGACAACGACATCCCTGGATTAACCATCAGTAAAAGAACATTAATAACAAAAGAACACCCCCTTGAAAACATTACTGATTTTTTCACAATAAATCTCAATACAAGTCCCTCATCACCTGTTACAGTAACTATAACCAGCACAAGTACAGGTATAGAAATTTCATTGTCCACAACCACTTTGGTTTTTGACTCATCTGACTGGAATATACCCAAGACTGTTACAATATCCGGAAAAGATGATCTGATTTCTGACGGTATGCAGACGGCAACAGTAAACCTTTTATTTAACTCCGTGGATATATATTATAATTCATCCACTACAGTTACCGTATACAATCAGGATAATGAATCAAATTCCATTGTAGTAATCCCGCTGACAGACTTATTGACATCAGAATCGGAAACATTTGCCGATTTTAATGTCTTTTTATCATCAGCGCCATCAGGAACATCAACTGTGATGATTGGACCCATTACCACCTCAACTACCACTGAAGGAATACTACTATCCTCAAGCACACTGAGCTTTGATTTCTCCAACTGGAATATTCCTCAGCTGGTAAGAGTACAGGGCGCGGCCGATAATGGAGATGTTTCGTCAGCAAGCGGAACGCCTTATACGTTGTCAATGGGGTATGCATCAAGCACCGATCCAGACTGGGATGGCTTATCGGGAGAAATTTTTCAATTGTATAATCTCGACGTTGGTTACATTCCAATAAATTTGTATAACAGGAGTATATCAACATCAACAACCTATACGAGTATAGCGCTTACGGGCCAGCCTATAAATTTTCTAAAAATTATTCCTACTACTCCTGCTTATGATGAAGGAGTAAAAAAAATACCAATAGGATTTAACTTTTCATTTCTTGGGAATTACTATTCGGAAATAAAAGTTTACACAAATGGTTTTGCCAGCTTTGCTACAACAACTGCTGCCACCACAACACCCTACAAGGACAGCAGCAATTTCTATGCTGCAGGAACCCCGATTCTTGCGCTGGCTCCATGGTGGGATGATTTATATTTTTCATCATCATTTATAGGCCAGGACTCAAATATATATTTTGAACAATCAGGAATCATCCCTTCAAGGGTATTGACAATTGAATGGCACAATGTAATAGTTAAAAACGCAACATCCACAGATTACTATTCCTTCCAGATCAAATTAAATGAACTGGACAGATCTATTGAATTTGTATATGGGACTTCTACAATCGGCAGTGATGTGGTCAATGCCAGATGCGGAATAAAAGATGAAACCGGCGGTTCTGACTTTACATTCATCGACTGTTATGGTATGAAAACATTCGCCTCAAGTACTGCTACATCCACCCCTTTAAAGGGAAATATTGATTTTTTTAATTTTCTTTCATATCCTTCTATTAAATTCACGCCATAATACCTATTATGAAAATTTCGGGCATTGTCATTAAATTTTTTATGTCAGTTATAATTGTCATGGCAGCAGGTAAACTATTCTCAGCAGACCAACCCGAAGCAGAAAAAAAAATCAGTTTCAGCTGGGAGGCCCTGGACTGGGCAGTGAGATACAAAATTGAGATCAGGGACATCCATGATAAGACAGTTTTCCAGGAAGAGGTTGAAATCAGCACCGTTGAATTCAAACTCCCCCCGGGAAAATATAAAATAAGAATCGGGGTTATAAACAAATTTGAAAAGTTCGTCGGCTGGTCGGACTGGGCAGCCACTGAAATCCTGGAAAAAAAATCGGTAACCGGGTACCTGTTTAATTTGGGGATATCATTGTATGCGGGAATGCCCTACTACCAGTACCTCACTCCATGGAAGAGCCCCTTTAATGACAGTTTTGTGGGGTATACTGCAAAAATCGGTTTTAACTTCGGCAATTTCATTTTTTTCAGGCCATCGGACACATTGAAATATACCGGCATCCTGAGCTATTTCGGCATGGAGATTGAAGGGGGGCAGACACTGTTTGCCGGGAAAAAATTTTCAAGTAAAATCAACATGGATAAAAATGAGGTACTCTTCGGCGGAAACTTCTTCGCGAGAACAAACTTTAACTTCCCTATTAATTTCATCTATAGAATGGGAGGGGGGCTTGCCATGTCTGACTTCACCTATCATACAAAAGACCTCGTAGGCAGGAATATTACCCTGACCACGAACGACCCCTATTACAAGACAGGGTTATCCGCTGAATATAATTTTTTAAGATTTTTCCTGGTTGAAGCAGGAGCCGAATACATGGTAATACAATATATTTCAAAACCGTTAAAAAGCCTGCGGTATTTCCTCATGGCCGGTGTAAGGATATAATGAATATCAATCCCGCCGGGGGCCGGTTATCCTGCTATCCTATCTGATCATTGCGGCATCGATTCTGGCAATCGTGATTCTCTTTTTTTTCCGGGGCTCCCTTCTTCCATCGAAACAGAAAGAAATCGGCTACTGCATAATTATGATATCAGGCGCTTTCAGTTTTTTTATATCCTCGCTCACCGACTCACCGAGTTTTATTTTAAATAATGCTTTTGCCACAGGGCTTCTCCTCAATACGCTGTTGGCATTTAAATTTGTATCTTTATTATTATCTATTGCCTGCACAGTCCATAGAAAAGTCCCTTCATCAAGCTTTTTCAGATTATCAAAAACATATGAACTGTCTCCGGTGCTGGTTTCGGAAATAGAATAATTTTTACCGTCCTTTACCTGGTAAAGGTTGACTGAATATTCATCAGCGCCGTTTATCTTTTTCCATTTTAATGAAATCTGATTCTTTCTGGACATGTCAACAACTTCATTCGGGCCGGGTTCAACTATTTCCAGGGGGCCGAACCTGTCCAGCATCACAATTGATCTGACGCCGCTTTTCATCATCATGATATTTTCGTCATCATAGAATTCAACTTTCCAGAAGTATATCCCCGGGTCAAGATTGTATGCTTCAGTTGTGAGCCCTGACACATCAAGCTGCTTATATATGCTGGTAAAGGTATCATTATTGGATATTATAATCCTGTATTTCCCGACCAGGCCTGATTTGTCCCATGAAAAAATTATTTTCGGGACACCACCGCTGTTATCTATGACAAAGATGCCGCCGTTAACCGGACCTATCAGGTTCAGGTTGTCCATCTTTGCAACGCTGAATCTCCATACCGGTGATAAAATGGGAACGGTGCTTTCCTTTAAAAATCCTGTGATTCTCCAGAAATAAATCCCTTCGGGAAGCTCCTTCTGAAGCCTGGAATAATTATATCCGCTATCCTCTGAATGGACAATATCGGAAAAATTGCTGTCCTTTGCTACGATGAATCTTGATACGGCAATATCGGGATTTTTGTTCCAGGAAAAAATCAGGCTTTTTCTACTCAAGGCAAGCTGGTTGATTTTATAATTGTCCGCTGGAAACATGAGTTGAGGCGGGTCCACATTTGTATTCTGCTCAATGACAAACCGGAATATCCCGCTTGTTGTGAGATGCTCATCCCCGCCAAGCCGGGCAGTTGTGCTTACGCTCCAGTAATAGTTCCCCTTCGCAAGCTCTGCAACTGAAAGTGTATTTGACTTCAGGTTGATGCTCCTGATGATGTTTTGCATCTCAGGGTCAGATGCAACCGAAAGGGTATATAATGAAGCATATTCGCTTTCTGTCCATCGGAAATCTATGACCGGCCTGTCCGATCTATAGGAGGCCGTGCTGTTGTTTCTGGGCGAAATAAGGCCGGCGGGACTGTCATTGACAATCACCAGGCGCCGTATTTCGCTGGAATTTACCTTCCTCGATTTTCTCTCAACAGCGCTCAGCCTCCAGTAATAATTTCCCCAGTCCAGACTGGCAGAACTGCCATTCTGTTCTACTTTCTTTCTTAAAATTGGCCTTCCAAAATCTCCTGAATTTGATACCTCTAAAAATACATCAAACCCTTCGATCAAATTTTCCCATGAAAAATTGACGCTTGAATTTTTCGTCCTGGACAGAATATATCTGTCCCGCTCGGGACTTACCAGCCTGAGGGTAACCTCGTGTACATCAACCCTGCTTTTTGAGAGATTGGCTTCCTGGTTCTCCCTCAACTCGGTCTTCTCATCTCCCCGGCTGATGCTTGCAGACCCCTTGTTAACAAGAACACTCAGGCCGCTGGTTCTGTCCTGGGAGAGGCTCAAATCGGCATCACCAATCTTTATAACAGTATCCTTTGATTTTATGCTCAGCTCCTTACTCCCTGCCTCCCTTTTTGCTGATACGGAGCCCTGTTTAAATTCAATGTCAAAGGCATCCTTTGAAAAGGCGAGGCGGATCAGACTGTTTGGTGATAATTTAATGAGGGTCCCGTCATTCAGTTTTATATGGGCATCGGATTTTTCTGCAGTCCGGATAGAGTCATTATTGTACACAGGGGTATTGACTTCAATTTCCTCCCAGACAACCTGTTCGGAATACTGTCTCTGGGCAACCGCCTGCCTGAAGGTTATGATGCCGACCTTTTCCTTATTCCCTGCATCGGCTTTTCTGTTTATATCAAAATAAAATAACGAGAGCGATGTGACGAGGGCTGATATGCAGACAAAAGGTGCAATGAAATCAGCTGTCAAGTATTTCATACTTTACTTCCTCTTCCAGTGAGAGTTCCATGCCCTCTTTATATTTAACATCCGTAATCCCGAGGAATTTTCTCAATTCATCAACATTTCTCAGCCTGCCGGGGTCATCGTTTCTCCCCAGCACCGCATAGATCTGCAGTTTATCCTCCTTTCCTTTGACTGTTATCGGGGCCATTTTTTCCACGGCAAAAATATCTTTAACGAGCAAGTAGGAATCTTCACTTATTAGAATATCCGTACCAAAGGGCTTGTTCAGCTGCTCAATCCTTGATGCAATGTTTACCGCATCCCCGATTACGGTGTATTCCATCCGGTCTTCCGATCCGATCTGCCCGGCCAGCACCGGCCCTGTATTGATGCCGCATCCTATTTTGATTACAGGCCTCTTAACCCCGCCCCTCCCTTCATTAAAACTAACCAGCTCCCTCCTCATATTCAAAGCTGCATTTACCGCATTCTCAGTATCATTCCCCTTGGATATGGGCACTCCCCATTCAGCCATAATTGCGTCGCCAATATATTTATCAACGACACCGTTTGAATCATTGACGCATTTTACCATGCGGGTCATGTATTCATTCAGAAATTCAACAACCTCTTCAGGTTCAAGATTTTCCGAAATGGCGGTGAAGGACCTGATATCCGAGAAGAATACCGCTGCTATTTTTCTTTCGCCTCCGAGACGGATTTCGCCATGCAGTACCTGTTCTGCTATTTCCTTGTTTACAAATTTCCCGAAAGCGTTCTTCATCCTTTCCCTTTCCTCAAGGCCCCTGCCCATTTCTACGAAGGAAGCAGTTAACTGCCCTATTTCATCTTTTGAAGTCGATTGTATGTCAACAATGTAATGCCCTTCCTTGATTAAATCAGTCGCTTTTACAAGCCTAGTAATGGGACTGGTAAGTGTTTTCGCAAAAAGAAATATTATCAGCACTGCTGCCGATAATACTGAAACCATGAGATAGATGTTTCTTTTCTGTATGTTATAAACCTCCTGCAGGGCCAGTTCCTCTTCCGAAAATGCAATAACACCGCTCCCGCCGAATCCAATCTTCTTAAATGACCCGAGAAAAACAGTATTGCTTTCATCTTTAAAACGCGTCTGCCCGTTATCAAGGGGGCTCTGAATCATGGCAGAAACAATAGGAAGATTTGACATGTTTGCCCCGGACTGCATTAATTTTTTGTCCGAATGTATCAGAATCTCGCCCTTATCATTCACCATGTATGTTTTTGTAATACCCTTGGGGTTGAAAGTCTTCATGATATTGTCCAGCCTAATGAAAATCACGGCAATGGAATTGATTTTCCTGTCATTTCCAACCTGGTATGGAAAGCTGACAGCAATGACCAGCTGGTTTTCCATTACTTTTGACAGATTGTAAATTAATTTTGCCCCGTCAAAGGATCTGTTAAAAACCTGGGTATTGATATTATATGCAGCTGCAATATCTTTATCAAAAAGCTGCATCTTGTTGATTAACTGCCTGTTGTAAATAATAAACTGGGGATTCTGATTTTCAATTTTATCGGGCTTATCAATTATTCCCGTAAATATAATTTCATTGTCATCTGAGATAAGATCCTGGATATTGAGAGAGCCTCCACCCGCTCCTTTTGTGACAGAATTAAACAGAAATTTGGATTTTTCAATAACAGTATTGATATCAGTATTGACCTTTAACGCTATGACGTCTGAAATATTCAGGTTATTCTCCTGAACCCTGATTATATTATCTTTCTTAAAAAAATATGTTGCAAGAAAAATCATTCCAGTTAGTGAGCTGACTATTACCAGAGTAACAATGGAAACCAGTTTAAAGCGTATGGAAGAATAAAAATTACCTTTTCTTATAATTGTGGAGTCATCAATAGAAACCGCTTTTAACCCGCTCTTTTTATCATCAAAAACCCTTTTTACCGGTTCCATTTTCAGAGCTTCTGAGCCTCCTTCCTTACCCTTTGCATAGGAGCTCACCGGTTCAAATATTTTAACAGGAGAAATCTCGTCGGCTGCATCAGCTTTCATAGTATCAGAACTTTCTATCACAGGGGCAGCATCACTTTTTTCCTTGTCGCCTATGGCTTCACTGCCGGGAGCCCCTTCATAACCCTTTCCACCCGGAAGAATTTTTTCATCTAATACCGGTGTATGTAATGAATCCCTTTCTTCAATTTCTACCCTGTCACTATCCTTTAATTCTGATATTTTACCGGTTCCCTCATCATCAATTTTAATATCCCCGGTATCCTCTTTCTTTTGATATTCGCCTACCCTTACGATTACTTCACTTTTATAACCTGCATTCCCATCATGTTGAATAAAGTCTTCAAATGATTTGATATACTGAATTTCACTTTCAGAGGGTTTGTTGTCATTGCTGATGAGATCTATCCCTTTAATTGTTTCATCGAAATTTCTGCCGGTAATAATAAAAAAACACCCTAAAAGAGTAAGGGCATAACTCCTCCCGTAGGACAAAATCAGACAACCCCCCTTTGAAAAGCTTGTATGGATATTTTCCACCTGGTATTTTAAAACAGGAAAATTGTCAGGATCAAGACTATCCAGATGAATGGATTTTATTTCAAAACCATTCCTGGCAAAATCATTAATAATTTTAATATATGCAGCCGGATCAACCGGCTCAGAAGATATTAGAAATATTGTCCTGATATTATTATGCTGCAGCTTTTTTATTCTTTCATCGGATATTCCATGGAAAGGGGGGGCATTTGAACCCATGTCCGGTAAAAATTCGATGAGAAGCTTTCTCTTATTATTTTTTATATTGGCCATTTACTTTTTTAGCAAGAACAGGAATAGGCGGTGGAATTTATCTGAATTTTTAAAAAAAAAATTCTCGACATATTCCCCATATAAATAATTTTTATATTTATTGTCCCTTTTTATATAATCGGATAAAAAAATCATATAATTAATTGATTGTTTAAAAAAGTCCTGAAATTATGTTAAAAAGCAATATAAAAATATCCAGCCAAAAATTGAATGAAATCGCTGATTATTGCCATACTATCATCATCAATTCAACATCAAAAGATGAATCCTTAAAAAAAATATCCCAGGTTGCCTTCAATAATTTCGGTGAATTCTTTGGGCCCTATATTCTTGAGGATATGTCGCATATTTCAATTAATTTCATTGAAATACTTGACCAGATACTGTTTACAATAAATAATGGGGATTTTGAAGGCGATAATATTAAAAACTATATCATTGACGATCTCTATGCAAGAATTCAGATCTATCTTGAAATATTTAAAGGGACCGATTATTATAAAAAATCACTGTCAAACAGGATATTATCCTATGATGATACATTAATAATTTCCCAGTACCAGATGTCTGAATATATCCCTGATTTAATGTCAGAATTCTACGACCAGCCCAACCTGAGAAAACCGATCCTCAATGCCCTCTTAAGATTTGACGTGGAGGAGCTGATAAATTTTTACTATCAGATCATAAAAGATATATATTGCCTGGAATTAAAATGTCTTGCCCTGCTGGGCTTAAAGACTCTCAGTATAAAATTCAATAACTGGTATATTTTTAAAAACCATGATGAGGAATTATCTCAAATTATCAGTTACGGTGAATCTTTTGATACTGAAAACATTGAAAATAGCCCTATACCGAATGATATTTACCGTTCATTATTTGCAGTAAAATTCATTGAAATTAATATCAATACATTTGATAATGAAAAGGCCTTTCAATGGATTTTCAAATTAAACCATTGTTTAATCGAACTAAATAATGAAAATCCTCTTTTCACCAGTATTATGCAGTCCATGTCCAATATAATAAATGTTATTGATCTTAATCATTTAAAAACGGTACTAAGGGATAAGGATAATCTGGCTTTATTCATAAGGCTGCTTGATCTTCTCCCGGGAACATTTTTTAACAGAATTATAGGCAGATTGAATATGCTTGGGATGGAATTCTTTGAATCAATACAATATCTCATAAATGCTAAAAAGATGAAATTTAAAGGAATTAATTCAAATATTCTGAATTTTATTTACTGGGTATCGGCAAATAACTTCAGGGCTGGTTGATAATTAGAGGAATTCAAGAAGCATCTTCCTGGCTGAGATACTATCCAGAGGCTTTGAACGTAAATATCCCTGCCAGTAATCGCACTTAATTTCCTTCAGAATATCCAGATGCTCTTCAAGCTCCACCCCTTCAGCTACCACAATCTTGTTCAGGTTGTGAGCCAGAGCGACGATCGATCGTACAATTTCTTCGCTTTCCCTGTCAAAGTGCATCCATTGAACAAATGATTTATCTATCTTCATCACATTAAAAGGAAAATGCAAAAGATAGCTGAGTGAAGAATAACCAGTACCAAAATCGTCCATGTAGAGATGAAAACCCCTGGATTTAAACTGGAGCAGAATATTATTTGCCGCTTCCATATCCTCCATGATTACACTTTCAGTTATCTCAATACCAATGTTATCCGGTAAAATTCCATTTTTATTAATAATTTTAAAAATCTTTTCGCAGAGCTCAGGGTCGCCGAACTGTTTCGGTGAAAGGTTGATATTAATCTTGAGGATCCTTTTAAAATCAAATTCTTCCTGCCATATCTTTAACTGCCTGGAGGCCTCATAAGCTATCCAGTGCCCGATCCTGGCTATGAGCGGTGAATTCTCTATATGAACAATAAATTCGTCAGGTGGAATTATTACATTATTTTTTTCCCATCTTATTAAAGCTTCAAAACCATAAATTGTGTTTTCCTTAACAGATATAACAGGCTGATAAAATAATCTGAGTTCATTTTTATCAATTGCTCCCTGGAGGGAATCCATATCAAAATCACTGTCTGTGAGACTAATATATTTATCATCCAGTGTATCGCTGTACTTGCTTACATTGGAAATTTTCATGTTATTATAAACAATATTTTTGAGAATCTTATTCTGATGAACAGCATTTTCTACTACAGATACAAGATGGTTTTCAAGTTTATCTGTTGAAATATTAATATTATATTCATTCGCTTTATATTTGAGCTGTAAATGATGAAGTGTATTTTTTTCTTCAACTTTATCCAGATTATTAATTATTTTTTCAAGGCTGGTTTTAAGGTAATCATTGCTGCAGGGTGTGATGATATGATATAATATATTGGATTCAAGTTCCTTGAAATAAAATTCCGGATTATTTAACGGAGAAATAAATACCACAGTAATTTTATTATCTATATTAATTCTTTTTATCAATTCAATGATGTCATAATTAGCCAGATTATCGATTCTATGCCGGCAAAGAATTAAATCAACATCAGAAATTTCAAAAGTTTCATCGAAAATTTCCTTTTCATTTACTGTAACCAGTTTATGATGTTCACTTGACAGAAACTTTTCGATGTTTTCATCCCTGCCAATATAATAATTTATCAATAATAAATTTTTAATATCCATTATTCTCTGATATCCCTGGCCCTGGAAAATAGTTCAATATTTTCAATTTTAACATCAATGAACCAAAGAGGCGGATGAAACAGGCCGTTTTCCATGAAATACTTTTTCCTTTTTACAATATCAGTAAGTTCAGCTTTGAGCAAGGATGGAACAAAATCAGAAGTAATTTTATAGGACATTGGCAATAACGATATCCCATAGGCGTTGGCCTGATCCTCCTTAATCATAACACCCAGCGGCATAACATAACCCTGTCTGTATTTATCATTCAAAAAATTATATAAGCCTGAATCATAAATCTGAATCCAGAACGATATTTTACCGTCTGAAATCAGGGCTTTCCCGACAGGTGAATAGGATGTTCCTTTCACATTATAAAAACCGGAAAAAATTGAGTTCAAAACCTCATGGAGATTATTTTCCAGTTTCTCCTTGTTGATAATCCGTTCGCCTGTTATATTTGAAAATTCTTCAGCAATTTTACCCGGCTCAATGATATACTTTTTTTCATCATAAAATATTTCATTCAGATAACTTTTTGGTTTTCCAAAACCGGTGTACTGATTCTTATTGTCGATTATTCCATCCATCCATGAAATATCATAAACCCTGGATTGAAAAACACGGTTTCCCTCAAGATACAATTCAATCATAGAACCGTTGACGTCAAAAACCTTCTGGTGGTAGGATACTTCTCTGTAATTACCCTTTGTATTTGAAGATAGCCTTTTTATTATCTCATGCTCGTCAGCTTTAAAACTGCTAAGGGAAATAGAATTTATTTTAATCCCCTTTTGTTCAGAAATAATACCATATTTTTCATTATATCCGGTTCGTCCAATATTAGAATTGGCAATTACCATTATCAATTTGGTAGCATCCCGTCTCCATTTCACATTTTCAACAGAATGCTTCAAGGAATTGAAAAAATTTCCTGAATTCATGCCTCCTGATGGCTGGATTACGTCAAGTATTTTACGGAGCGATGTTATTGAATTTAATGACACAGAACCGTAATCATAGGATGTTTTGGATGAAAAGGGGATAATATATATTCTTGTATCTATCCTGAGGCTGTCTATGATATACCCTGATAAACGCAAGATTGCATCTTTGACAGAGGTCCATTCAAGGCTCATTTTATATGACGTATCAATCAGAAATACCAAATCCAGCGGGGGTTTGTCCATACTCTTTTTAATATCTTTAAAATTATAGAAAATTTCCCTGACCTCTTTTTGCGCCAGCTCAATGAGGCTATTCCCGGAAAATTTCATATTAATTACAGCTTTTTTTTCCTTAACTGAATAAAGGACACTGCTGGATAAATATTTTCTTCCTGATTTTGATAGTGTCCCCAGAAGAATGTAGTCGAGAAACCTTGCCCTGCCAATCATGTCAAGGTCTTCACCTGTAAGAGTTTTTTCAGGATCCAGGCCGAAACGCCTGAGATCCATTTCAATATCCCTAGGAGCAGCTACATCAAGATCCTTCTTATAAACAGCGCCTAATGAGATTAATTTGGAATACTCAGAACCTGTTTCTGCCTTAAAATACTCCGATGGATTATTAACTTTGTATGGTAAAATAGCAATTTCAGAAAATGATGACAGTTCGAAAAAATATAATAGGATGATAATAAATACAATTTTTTTAATCATAATTATGTACTACAGGCATTTCAATATACTATACCTATCGGCAATAGAACACCTAAATTCTACTATCTTCTCCATAAATATTATTTTTGAGAATTATTTAATAATAATTACTTCTGCTTCTGAGTCAAGCTACAATAATAATTTATTCTTGACATCCTTATATTTAACTGTTAAAATAAAATAAATTGTATTTTTATTGAAATGTCTAAATAACATATCAACTTATTAAAGCAGTATTGAAATAAACTGGAGGCATTATGAAATTTATTATATTTCTGATAACATTAATAACACTTTCCGGCCTGCTGATATTATGTAATCCGCCAAAAAAAGATATATCCATTCATGATTTTATGAAAATTGATATGGAAATAACTGCAACCGATCAAAAACCTGAATCCAAGAGTGCGATAGCGAAAAAATATGGATACACATTAGAACAATATGAAGATTTCGCAAAAAAAGTCGAAAAAGATCCTAAATTGAAAGAACAAATAGGTGATTTAATCCTTAAAAACCAATTAGAAAAATCAAAAAATATCAAAAAAAAATAAATGGATTTAAACTGTAAAAAGTGTACCCAAAAGTATCACATCCCTGATGATCAAATATCAAACAGGAGAATATACTTCAATTGTGAAAAATGCGGCTATAAAATTATCATTGATCTCAGGGGTGAAAGCTGGCTTTCCTATAAAGGTTTTGATTCCAAAACCTTTTCTTCCAGGGACATTCTTGAAGGAATATTTTTTTCATTCAATTTAAAAAATATTCTCATAACCTTTTTTCTTTTGCTTACTTATTCTTTCTTTGGGATAATATTCTTTTTATTATTCACAAAAAACAGTGACTTTTTTTCATCATATCCTATAGCTTCCATAATGTTTATTCTTATCATTTCTTTAATTATGATATACATATACGACATTCACCTTTACCTGTTATCAAGGAACACCTATAACAGGATTAAATTAAGCCGTAACATTCAATTCTCCACAATTACTCATGAAATATATGATGATATTGTTCCCATCTTCATGATATCCACAGGATTGATAATCATTTTTGTAATCTTTTTTTCCCCGGTATATCTGATGAAAAATAACTATGCCCCGGTTTATGAAGGAATTTTTCATTCTTTCAACTTAATTCTTGTTTCAATAATAATTTTTATATTTTTTTTCAAAAATATTCTCTATTCTTTTATCGCTTTCAGAAACAGAAATTTCCATGATACTTTTTCAGGAATTTTCAGGTTCCTTGCAATAGAAAATATTAATGTACCGGTTTTCCTGTTTCTCATCTGCTCGATAACTTGTTGCGTCTTTTTATTTATTCATTCAATTGTCATACTGGGATTATCTTTCATAATCTTTCTTCTTGCCCCGGCTATATCCGGAAATATCGGATTTTCAGCAACAGGCATATCCCCATCTGCATCTGCAGGTAAATTTGGTAAATTAACTGAGGTATTGGTAAAATTCGCAGGCCCATTGAATGATGGCGCACCATTAATTATTTTTTCAACATTTCTGGTTTTTATCTTTATCTTATCTTATATAATAAACCTTAATCAGACACTATCATCCGTCGCTGTCATGATAATGGAATCAAATCCGGGACGATCAATTAACAAAAAAGTTATTCTTTTTATCATTGGCATCATCTTTATATCTTTTATGAGTCTCGTATATTTTCTTTCCTTATTTTAAACCAAACAAACTTGCGGCGTTAAGCCCCAGAATATTATTTTTCGCTGTTTCATCCAGTTTAAGTTTATCAATTGAATCGATATATTTGGAAAATTTAATCAGGGGAAAATCACTGCCAAACAGGATCTTTTCTGAACCGAGAATGTCTATTGCAACCCTGTATATTTTATCATTATATAAATATGGCGACGCAGCTGTATCATAATAAAAATTATTGAATTTCTTCCCGATTTCCGGCATCAATTCATAAAAAAGAAGACCGCCTCCCCAGTGGGCAAAAATTATTGTGACTTCAGAATACCTGCTGAGTATTTTATATAACTCTGAAAAATTAGGATTGTATTTGCCCGTATAGGGATGTCCAACAGGTTCATTTAAATGCAGAGATACAGGCAAAGAATACATTTGCGCCGATTTAAAAATTTCTTCAAGATAATTCAGCGATTCTTCTCCCATACCATCAGCATAAAATCCGATTTCACTGATTCCAAACAATTTTTTTTCCTTAATATCCTTAACCCACCCCTTAATATCTTCTTTCTCATCCAGCGGAACCGAACCAAAAGGGAGCACCCTCCCTTCGGTCAAATCATACACTCTGCTGAAATATTCATTCTGCTCTTCACAGAATTTTTTTCCAAACCATGGGAATCCCATACCCACCGCATAATCAATGCCGCCATCCTTCATGGATGAATAGAGGGAAGAGTGATTGATAACCTTTGATTTTTTATCGCTATAGAGTGCCATGAAATTTTTATCTGAGAGATATCCCTCTCTGTCAGTGCAGATATTGTCTTTAAATATATGAGTATGAATATCAATTATCATATCACCCCCGTTGTATTTACAAACTTATGCTGAAAAAATAAATTTGAATTAAACAATTTATTTTTTTTACTTGATATCAATGTATTTTTTTATCATAATGTAATAAATTTACTATAATTTGCCCTGAATGGTATAATTTAAGTACTATTTGGGGCAGGTATTATTAAATTACAATTAAATTTCCGGATTATTATTTGTTTTCATTATTTTATAAGAATAGATGTATATTCTTATAAGATACTCTGACAATTCGAATGAATACAATTTCGTAATGACTCTGAACTATTAAAGCCCGTTTTTATGGAGGATCATATATGGAAATATTCGATAAAAAAATGTGGCTTCCCAATTATACCGAATTCATTATCTTTCTTATAGTGGTATTGATAGCATTTATAGTGTTATTGTCATTTAAATATTATGACAAAATCAAGCAGCTTGAAATTCATGACTATGAACTCTTTCTTTTTAGAATGAAACGCCTGGGATTTTCAAAATTACAGATAAAAATTGTAAATGAAATGATAGGCACTTTAAGGCTTACTAACCAGTTAAGGTTTATAAAAGAACCGGCGCTTTTTGAATCTATCCTGGAAAAATATTATAATACCTATATTAAGACTAAACTGGAAAAAAATGCCCAGGTAGCAATCTCCAGTGATATTATAACAATTTATGATAAGCTATTTTTTACTGCAGAATATAAGAAACCACTGAACAATTTATCAGAAATTGAAATAAATAGAATGCTCTACTTTGCCACTGAAAATAAAGATATTTTCTTCGGTAAAATAATAGGGAGAACTTCAAAAGATCTGACTATTAAATTATTTAGAAATGAAGATGAGCTGAAAGATCTTGTAAAATATAAAACAATAGATGCTTTTTTCATAAGATCAGGTGATGCTGAATATTCATTTTCAACAGAGGTTATTGATCTTTTAAAAAATATTATTTCCTTAAAAATACCGGATAATTTTAAAATTGAAAAGGAATTCCGCCATCCCTATGTTGATACAATAATCCCATGTTCAATAGAGTCTATCGAATCAAATCCTGAAATTGAGCCAATTCCAATCAACGGTACGATATTTAAAATAAATGAAAATGAGGTAATAATAAGGATTACTGATAAGTTAAATTATAAAAAGAAGTATAATATATACTTCGAACTGATGGATTATAAATTCTCGGTAAATTTGCTGGTTATTGCAAACAGAACTATTGAAGATAAGAATATCTACTACTATACCTTTAAATTTGAAGATATGTCTGAAGCTTCGAAAAATGTAATCAAAAAATTCATAGCGGAACATCTTTAAAAATATTCCGGGAATATTTTTCTCAACTTTTCTTTTTGTTCGATGCTTCTCATATTTTCGGCTGTGATAATTGCATATTTTGATGCTGTTGGGCATTCACAATCCCTTTCCTTACCAATTTCAATAAGTAGGGATTTTAGCAGGCGTTTTGCGTTTGCCGAGTTTTTCATTAAATTGCCTATAATTAATTCAACAGAAACATGCTCTTCATCGACTCTCCAGCAATCGTAATCCGTGCTCATACATACTACAGAATAACATATTTCAGCCTCCCGTGCCAGTTGTGCCTCAGGAACTGCTGTCATGTTTATTATTCCTGCTCCCCAGGATCTGTAGAGGTTACTTTCTGCTCGGGTTGAAAAAGCAGGTCCTTCCATGCAAATCAGAGTTTCGTCAATATGTAAGTTAATTCCGAGATTTTCAGCAACAGGAATAATTAATTTTTTCAATCTCTGACAGAAGGGATGTGCAAAGGATATATGACCCGCAATACCATTCCCGAAAAACGTGCTGGTCCGGGATTTTGTTCTGTCAATTATCTGGTCTGGAATTATGAAATCAAGGGGTTTTATCTCCTCTTTGAGGCTGCCGCATGCAGAAAATGCTATAATGTCCTCGACTCCAAGCATCTTCAAAGCCGCAATATTTGCAGTATAATTGACTTCATGAGGAAGCATTCTGTGCCCCTTTCCATGTCTGGGTAAAAATGCGACATGTATTCCATTTACATCAACAATTGTAACATTATCAGAAGGGCTTCCCCAGGGAGTATCAATTGAAAGATTATCAATAACTTTCACCCCTTCAATCTCATAAAGTCCAGAACCGCCAATGACCCCAATCTTTGCTTTTTTCAAAATAAACCTCTTTAATCCAAAATTATTGCACATTTAATTTCTTATACTACCGTTTTTCAAGAATAAAATATTGACATGGATTTTTCTTTTCAGTAAGTTAGGTCTCTGGGGACGATATTGGTTTCGACTGCAATATCTGATCTATGGTTGCATGCCGAGTGTGCTGTCATCTCGTAAATAATGGCAGGCTAAACATAACTGCAAACGATAACTTTGCTCTAGCAGCTTAGACTGTTGGCGTGCTTTAATTGTCTTCTTCTCTGGGGCATTAAAGGGCGTAAAATTACAGAGAATATTCCTTGCTGAAACTTACTAAGCGAAGAAGAAAACAAAAGAAAGTAAAGCTTACAGAAGAGGCTCCCGTACCCTTGACTGAAAGCTAAAATTTTAAAGTACAGGAAAAGCATGTTGAGGCTGTAGTGATTTTTTGCAGGACGCGGGTTCGACCCCCGCCGTCTCCAATAAAAAAGATTGAATATGTACTATTGTATATAATTCAGATCATCCAGTTTATTTAATAACCTTTCAGTGACTTTATCAAAAAATAAATTCTTTAATTCTTCATTATTAAAATAATCAATATCATCCCTTACATCGCCATAGGCGATTAAATCCCAGGTAGTCCTTCTTTCCGGATATGCATTTTTCTGATGATCCATAAATATAATGTTAAAGTTTCTATCAATGATAAATATAATTGATTTAAAATCCATCATACGCATTTCAATTGAAAGGGTAGAGTCTATTTCATAAAAAATCAGGTTATCAATATTTTTTTCCGCAAATATTTTTTTCAGCTCATCCTCATTGCTGCTCAGGTATTGATTGATTTGCCCTAATGATTTAAACTCTAAAAAATCTAAATTTTCTGATAGATGATAAAATCTATCATAAGCGGATTCGTAAATTTTAATTTTGTCGCTTGCATCATCTATAACCTGAAGTTTAACATTCAGTTTTAAGCCTCGAAGCCAGTTTGATACATTTGTATTGATTTTTGTAAAATCTATATGGCTGTCTTTTGAAAGCCTGATTATTACACCGCCTGATTTAAGGCTTGAAAGATTAGATTTTTTTTTTATGATTGTTTTGGTATAATATTTAGAGCAGGCGCCAAATGTAAAGATTAACAATAAATATAATACACAAGCAACATATCTCTTCATCTCTAACCTGCCAGTGTTAAAATTTTTCTTCCATTGTTTGTGAGTTCAATATAAACAGGTTGGTTACGGGATTTTTTCAAATAATTCAAAATTCCAAAATTCTTTAACCAGGAAAACAGATAAAAATCAATAAAGGAGATAAAAAAAATATCATTTTCTGCTGCGAAACCTGTCAACTCAAAAAACTGATTTACAACTATATCAATCCTGAACTTTTCTGAATTTTTTAAAATACAATCTTTAATCAGGTTTCTGTCCCTTCTCAACTCCCTGGCGGCATCGGGATCTGATGGGAACAAATCCTCCCATTTAGTTTTATTCCAGAATGTATTAAATAATTCTGAGAAAAGGGCTGCGTCAGAATAATTTTCAGCCGCTATTACTGCATTTCCGTTTTCATTGATTAAAATACCGCTTTTCTTTAATAAATGTATTAATTGCTTTAAGTGAATTATTAATATTTCTTCCTCTTCATAATCGTAATAAAAATTTTCTGCTGATATAATATTTATACTGATTTTATAAAACTCATCTTCAAAATAACCCGATTTGTTGAATGTAAAGGTGTTTTTTGATATGAGCCCTATTAAAAATCTTGCCAGCCGCAGAGCAAAACAATCATATTTTATATTTGCATTCTCTGAGTCTTCATGATTTAAAAGTAAAGAATAATACCCTTCAATTGCGCTGTCAGATATTTTTGCCAGGTTAGTGCCTTGATTAGTTAAGGCATTATAATGTGAAGTGCGGTATGCCGGAATTATTGCTAATGATTTGATATGCAAAGACTTTCTATTTTTTCTATCTATCTTATTTATCATTTTAAAATATAAAATAAAGTATAATTCATAAACAGGTTAAATAGTAATTAAAAAAAAACGAAGTTAATAACATCGTTTTAATTTTTAAAGATTTTCCACATCAGAATGATTTTCTGTCTGATATCTTATAATCTTCATATCATTGCTTAATTTGCCTGCATATTTCTTTGTAACATTTTTATAAAAAATTAATTAAAAGTCAAGATAAATCTTAAAAATATTAAATTTTATTTGATTTTGTTAATAAAATTTTAATATTCTAATAACACTCTTCGCTCTCCATTTTAATGAGAACCATCAAGCATTGAATTAATAGCAGATACATTTTCTGCCGTCCCGCGCCTGTCACTTTCGTAATTTCTGTTTTGCAAAATTACTTTTCTTTAATTTTTTTTGTTTGACATTTAATATTTGATATAATAAAAGCAGTTAGTAATAAAAATAGTATCAATTATTGAATATTCTTGACTTTTCTCTTAATGATTTATTTTTATACACACAGTATATAATTCTGATAGCCATATAATCGATGGAGGTACTTTTATGGGGAAAAAAATATTATCATTTTTCATTTCATTATTTGTAATAGTTACGCTAAATTCACTCGTATATTCACAGGATGCTACCGTTGATAAAAAATCAACAACAGATACAACCAAAACTGAAACTAAAACTACTGATGTTTCAGGAAACATGAAGGATGTTAAAGAAGACGGTAATACAAAAAATCCGGGCGGCATAACAAAAACAGATGTTACAAAGGAAGAAACTGCCCAGCTTCCGAAACAGAACCCAAAAGTATATTTTGACGGATATGTAACATTCGTTAATACTCTTGTAATGTTCAAACTTTCATCAAAAGATAATATCTTGGAAGATAAGATATTTTACAGAATCGATAAAACTGATTTTGTTATTTACAATGGGCCGTTTGCGGTAAAAGAAGAGGGGAATCACTCAATATCATATTACAGCATTGATAAAATGGGTAATAAAGAAGCGACGAATAAAATATTGAACTTTATTACCGATAATACCCCTCCTTCAGTAATAGTCACAACAAATTATCCTGTATTAAAGGATAAACTTTACGCATCTGATAACTTGCTATTTACAATTGCAGCAAAAGATGATTTATCAGGGGTTGGGCAAATTGAATATTCAACGGATGGCACCAACTTTGTGAACTATGACAAACCGTTCAGCATAAAAGCCGAAACCCCCCTTGATCTTAAAGTTCGCGTAAAAGATAATGTTGATAATGCTTCTGAAAAATACACATTCATGGCAACTGATGAAAATGGCCAGATGAAAGAAATTTCTGTTGGTTCTTTGAAAGTGCATGTTGATAAGAAAGCACCTGTCGTCACCATCGCATCTGACAAGAATTTTGAAGTAAAAGATGGAAAAAATATCGCATCTATGTCCTATAAATATATAGTATCAGCGACTGATGAAGATTCCGGTGTTAAAGAAATATTAGTAAAAGTTGACGGAATTGGCGATTATCAGCTATATAAAAGGCCGATAGAGTTTTCAGAGAACGGCGAGCACAAAATTGAAGCAATTGCTAAAGATAAAGTTGGCAATGTAAGCCAACCGGTTATTTTAAACATATTTGTTGATACAACACCTCCGGATTCTGAAATAAAGTTAATTACTGAAAAATAAACAACGGCTCTGATTTGAGAAAAAAAGGCTGACAGATACTATGTCAGCCTTTTTTTTATGTATTAATCCCTGGAGATACCAATTTTATCAGTATATTAACAATTCCGTTAATAAAATAAACTGAAAAAATGTTTGACAAATTTATTTTATTGCATATTCCTTCTATTCATGGGACATTCTTTCTACAAATTATTGTATGCCCCAGGAAATAATAAGTAATTAGTTCTGCGAATAATGTATATTATTTCAATATTTTATAAATCGTTTGTATGGAGGATTATATGAAAAAGCTTTTAATTCTGCAGCTCTTATTAATAGTAGCATATTTGGGATGTGAAACAACAAAACAAACACAGAAAGGATGTGTTGAGGGAGACTGTAGCAAGGGAAAAGGGAAATTGGAAGTTGAAGGAAAAGGCGTCTATGTTGGCGAATTTAAAGACGGAAAAAAGGAAGGGGACGGAAAGTTAGAATGGAAAAGCGGCACAGTATACCAGGGAACTTTTAAGGATAACAAAAGAGAAGGGAAAGGTGAATTAGCCTGGAAAAGCGGCGCTAAATTCAGCGGTGCTTTTAAAGAAAACATGAAAGAAGGTTCAGGCTCTTATGTTTTTCCAAATGGGGATACATATACAGGTGAATTTAAAAGTGATATAAAAAATGGGAAGGGGTCATATATCTGGAAAAATGGAGATAAGTATACCGGTGATTGGAAAGATGGAGAAATGAACGGAGCTGGAGTCTACATCTGGAAAAACGGGGAAAAATATGAAGGTGAATGGGTTAATGGAAAAATGAATGGGAAAGGGACTTTCTATTGGCCAGATGGAACAATGGCTTCAGGCATATATAAAGAAGGACAGTTCATGGGCAGGGAACAGAAAAAATAGTTGAAAATTTCTATTTTATTAAAAAAAGGAGCCAATCATAAAGGCTCCTTTTTTTCTTCTATTTTTGAAATATTTTAGATTGAATAATGGACTTCAATCTCTGTGCAGGCACAAAATCCGGTTTTATATTTAATACTTTTAAACAGTCTTCAAGGGCCATCATATAATCATCAATATCAATATAAATAAGGGCCCTATTATAATATCCTTCCAATTGAAAAGGATTTATTTGAATTGACTGGTTAAAATCATCCAATGCCTTATCATACTTATGCTGTATTTTGTATGCCATACCCCTATTATTTTTTGCCCTGAAATTATTTGGATTATATTTAAGGGCTGAAGTAAAATCTCTTAATGAATTTTTGTAATTTGATAATACAAAATAAGCCATGCCCCTATGATTATATATGATTGATTTAACTTCATCATTTAACTTCTTAGTTAATATGGCTGAATAAATTTCAATGGCTCTATCAAAATGATTTTGGGAATGCGCATCCAGCGCTTCAAATAACAATTTATCCATACTACTTTTCGGCTTAACATCACTCTTTCCCTCATCCGCACTACAGGAACGGTTTAATGGTTCGATTAATAATAAATGATCTTCTATTGTTACTTTATTATGAAGACTATCTCTGCGCCTTTCATCAAGAATCTGTATTTCTTTCTGATAATCCCTTATCTCCTGAAAAATTATATCGGAAAGGGACAAAGTTGCATTGAGAGATGCCAGTTTCTTTTTTAAGGAATTATTTAATAGGGAAAAATTAGCCTTATAGATCAATTCATGTTCAATTTCAGCCCACGCCTCCTGTAAAATAGTCCTAATCTGTATTTCACACACTTTTCCAGTAAATGGTATTGAGTCATGAAGAGAATTATTGGGAAGTGAAATCAAAATATGTATTGAATTATAACCAAACTCTGCAAGGGAATTTTGAGAGCCCTTCCTTTCAATCTCAACAACATCAAAATTATCAGAAATCATATTTTCAACATTATCAATATCTTCAATAAAAGGGCATATTATTCTGATTCCTAATATATCATTAATCTTATAACAATTTTTTTTTGTCGTTTGGATTCTAAGGGCTTTATTAAAATAACTATCGAATGTTTTTAATCTATGTTTAAGTTCTGCATTTAAATTTGCATGATTTAAAAGTTTTTTAATTTTCAGTGCAAGTTTTCTTAATGATGCATTATATTGGGGTTTGTAGAGATTGTATAATATTAAAGCTTTTTCTCTTTCCGGTATCCGGCTGGAAGATCCATTGAATTTTGAATTCAAATTATATACCCGTTATTTATTTTAGTAATTCATTATAATAAATATATATTAATGCAAAAAGCAATATAAAATTATATATTTAGTAAATGTTCGTCAATGAAATTAAACAAAAAATGAAAAAAATCTTATTTTATTATTTTTTTAAAGGGTTAATGTTAAAATTTCATTGCTATAAAACAGGATTAGGTTAGTTTTTGGTGTAATCAATTTATACTATTTTAAATATTAAATTCGTTTGCATTACAACTTGGCGCATTATATAGACTAATATTTTAGCTTTTTACGAACAATATTCTATCTAAATATATAACCCAAAATAAATATGAATAGTAAATATTTTAAAATATTAATTATTAATTATGAATTCCCGCCACTGGGAGGGGGTGGTGGCATTGCAACATATGATCTTGCAATAGAGTGGGCTAAACATGGACAGGTTGATGTTCTGACATCGTCATTTACAGGATTAAAAGCCGAAGAAAAAGTTGGTGATTTAAATGTGTATAGAGTCAAAATATTGTTCAGAAAATCTCGAGACGTTGCATCTTTTATTTCAATGCTCACATATCTGCCAGGTGCCTTTTTAAAAGGAATAAGTCTCATAAGAAAGAATAAATATGATGTAATTAATACTCATTTTGCCGTACCGTCAGGGCCCATTGGATACCTCCTGGGAAAAATTTTTCATATACCAAATGTTCTTTCATTACATGGCGGAGATATATATGATCCAAGTAAAAAGATGTCGCCACACAAAAGTCCCGTATTTAAACGGATTGTTAAATTTATTTTAAACAGGGCAGATTGTATAGTAGCACAATCAAGCAATACAAAAGAAAATGCAGAAAAATATTACTCCCCAAAACAATCAATATCAATAATCCCACTTGCTTTCCACCCTCAAGTCATTCCTCATGTATCCAGAAAAATTTTTAATATAGATAAAAAAGATTTTATTCTTATCAGCATTGGACGTTTGATTAAAAGAAAATCACTTGAAATTGCAATAAAGTCGTTATCGTTAATAAAAAATGAAAATATTAAGCTTTATATTCTGGGTGAAGGGCCGGAAAGAGAATTTTTAGAGCAATTATCAGTAGATTTACATTTACATGACAGAGTCAGGTTCATCGGATTTGTTAATGATGACGACAAGTTTAAATATATATCACTTTCGGATCTATATGTGTCAACATCAATGCATGAGGGATTCGGAATTGTTTTTATGGAAGCCATGCATATGAAACTGCCTATTGTGTGCACGAATAATGGCGGCCAGGTGGATTTTATCAAAAATGAAGAAAATGGTATTTTAATTGATGTCGGTGATTATAAAGCATGCGCAGATGCTATTTTACGTTTTTTTAAAGACAAAAAATTATATACTAAATGCTCAAAAAATAATTCAATCAGGATAAAAAGTTTTTATGCTGAAAATATCGCAGAAAACTATTTAACAATTTTTAATAAATTTTATTCATCAAGTAAATAATACATATGGCTTTAAAGTGAAGCTTAACGCAGGATTAGTAACTAACAATAAAGATTTGTATGAAGAAATTTTACAAAAGTTTCAAGATATTGGGCTGTACTTATATTCTAACATTGACACTTTAAAAGGGGATGAATATTCAATACTTATCATTGACTTTGATTTCTTTGAAACTTCCGATGTTGTTCAATTTTATCTTTCAAAAATTAGAAAAAAAATTCAAACAATTCCGGTTATTCTGATCATCAATATATCCCGGATTAAAAGCATCAACCCAAATTGGTTCTTTGATGATTTTATTATTTATCCATTCAGGGACTATGAATTCTTAATAAGGATAGAAAATCTTTTATATGAAAATGAAATCGATGATAATAGTGTTACAATAGGTCACTTAAAAATTAATTTCAAGGAATATATTGTTTACCTCAATAATGAAAAGCTTGATCTGACTTATAAAGAATTTGAAATATTAAGGTTATTAATCCAGAATAAAGGTACCGTTTTCACAAGGAAAGAGATGCTCAATAAAATCTGGGGTATAGAATACATTGGTGGTACAAGAACAGTTGATGTTCATATAAGAAGACTTAGAAGCAAACTTGGTGATGAATTTAATTCTATAATTGAAACGGTTAGGAACGTAGGTTATAAATGTAAATAAGACATAAATAAATTCGATAATTATCCAAAAAACTGCCAAATATTAGATACACAATACGCCAATAATATTTGTTTCAAATTTGAATATACGATATTTTATGGGAATGCCTTTGTTTTTAATTTGACATAAAATTACATTATTTTTTGATATAAAGACATTTAACATTTTTGACTCAATTGCGAGGTTATGAATGAATCAGGAAAAAAAGCTGGAAAAAATACTGGATTATGCACTAAATTACGATCTGGATGATTATGAAAAATTAGTTAAGGTGCTAAAGAAAAAGCTCCCTTTTTTTAACGGTTCAAAGAGAATTGCAGCCGCCCTTCTAAAGGATCTTCTTGGAGATATATCTAAGCTTGAATTAGAACCTGAGAAAATGCTCAACAGAACAACGGAAACTGGTAAAATAGTCTTTGAAGATATAAAAGATGGGAGAGCGAGACTTTTTATAAATATCGGTAAAAACCATTATATTTCCACTGGTGATTTAATCAGGGAGATAGTTAAAAGATCTGGAATTGACGGGAAATTAATAGGGAAAATTGATATTCATTCAACATACTCTTTTTTTGAAGTACCCGAGTCCAGCGCAGAAATTGTATATCATTCATTTGATAATGCAAAAATTAAAGGTGTTCCGGTAGTTGTTGAGCCGGCTAAAAGAAGAAAAAAGGAGAATAGTATTTAATTTAAGATTTTTTTATGCCCTCTATATCCAGCTGCCCTATATGTTCATTTATAAAAAAAAAATCTATTTATGAAAATCTTTATAAATGTCTGAATTGTAAGGTGATATATAATACAGGTTATATCCCTGTATTATATAATGAAAATTATTTTACCGATCAGTATAAATTTCAATATGGGGTTACCTACGCTGAAGATTTTGAAACAATAAATAGAATCTCTAAAAAAAGATTGGATGTTATAATAAAATTATTAAGTAAAATAAGTTCCCTATCAGAAATCAAAATCCTTGATATAGGAGCCGCAATGGGGTTTTTTTTAAATGCTGCGAAAAATCTTGGCTTTAACAATGTGACAGGATGTGAGATTTCAAAATTTGCCTGTGAAAAATCAAAAACAGAATTTGGTCTTGATATTGCAAACTCATCTTTTGATGATTTTAATGCCGAACATTCATTTGATATAATAACTGCATGGTTTTTTATCGAACATACTGAAATTCCGGCTGAAACAATAAAAAAAATTTATTCTATGCTGAATAAGGATGGAATTTTTGCATTTTCCGTACCATCTTATTTCGGGCCTCAATATTTGTTTAATAAAAAATTATGGGGTGAATCCTTTCCATTGGATCATAAAGTTGAATTTTCCCCATTATCAGTAAAAAAAATATTAAAAGCAGAAGGATTTAAAAGAATTATTGTAAAACCTGCAGGATTTCATCCGGAACGGATTGTATCAAAAAACTCATTAATATTTCCATTATTTTCCATTCTCTATAAATGCTTCACAAATATTACAGCATTCTCCGATACAATCGAAGTTTATGCTGTAAAGTAAACTAAAAATTTTAAAGAAATACCTCCCTTGGTTTGCTCCCATGCTGAGGACCGATATATCCTTTTTCCTCCATCATCTCAATAATTCTGGCAGCCCTGTTGTAGCCTATGCTGAGCCTTCTTTGGAGATATGATGCAGAAGCTTTCCTTGTCTCTTCAACAATTTTCAAAGCTTCATTGAAAAGCTCATCCCCGTCAGCTTCATCAAGGATCATTTCCTCTTCTTCCTGAACATACCCTTCAATATCAATATAGCTTGTTGGGCAAATAGTTCTAAGAAAACTTACAATTTTGATGATTTCATCCTCGGATAGATATGATCCCTGGATCCTGATTGGAAATGAACACATTGGAGACTGATATAGCATATCCCCCTTACCAAGCAGTTTTTCTGCGCCATTCTGATCAAGGATAGTTCTTGAATCGGTCTTCTGGGCAACCTGGAAAGCAATCCTTGCAGGGAAATTTGCTTTAATTACACCAGTTATAACATCAACCGATGGCCTCTGAGTTGCAAGAACCAGGTGGATTCCTACAGCTCTGGCTTTCTGGGCTATTCTCGTTATATACCCCTCAATTTCCTTCGTTGATGACATCATCAAGTCCGCCAGTTCGTCTATTATTGTAATAATATAAGGAAGTTTCTCATCAATATTCCCATCGAAATTATTTATATGATTATATTTTTCTATATCCCTGCAATTTTTTTCTGAGAGGAGTCTGTATCTCCTGTCCATTTCAAATAATACCCATTTTAAAGCCGTCTGTGCCTTTAATGATTCAGTTATTACAGGTGTAAGCAGGTGGGGAGAACCATTGTATATCTGAAGCTCAACCATTTTTGGATCTATAAGAAGAAATCTCAAATATTCCGGTTTGTAATTATACATGAGGCTCGTAATGATTGAATTAACACAGACAGATTTTCCTGAACCGGTAGCGCCGGCTATCAGAAGGTGCGGCAGCCTTCGGATATCAAGCGTTATTGGATTACCAAGGATGTCTTTCCCCAGGCCTACTTTCAGCAAACCGGTCTGTTTCTGATATTCCTTTGATTTTATAACATCACCAAGTGTTACATTTTCCCTTTCTTTATTCGGAATTTCGACGCCAATTGCCGATTTCCCGGGAATTGGAGCTACTATTCTAACTCTTAGTGCGGCCAGTGCCATGGCAATATCATCTGCCAGTCCTGCAATTTTATTTACTTTAATTCCAGGTGCAATCTGGATCTCATAGAGGGTTATAACAGGCCCCCTGCTTACATTGATTACTTTGGATTCGATACCAAAATCAGCCAGTGTATTTACAAGGAGCTCTGAATTCTTTTTGATCTCAATCTTCCAGTTTTCCTGGTCTATATGTATAGTTGAATTTAAAAAATCAAAAGGGATTGTATATTCTGAAACATTATCAATTACATTATTAATTTCTGATTTTAGACTTGCCGCCGGATAATCATCCATTACTCGTTTCCTATTCACAGGAGCTTCATATAAAGATGATACGCTCTCTGATACATCCTGGTCCTCAATTATTTTTATGTTTGGCACTGTTACATAGGCGAGTTCTTGTTCAGGATTAATAAAATCTTCATGAAAAACGGAAATTTCTTCATTTTCATTTTGTTGAAAATCATTTATATCAATGCCATTGAAACCAGTTTGCACAATTATAATATCTTCATCATTATAACCAAAAATTTCTGCCGATGCTATTGGGGATTTTTTTTCTGATAAAATAAAACTTTCCTTATGTACAATGGAATCAGAGTTCCCATCGGGAAAGCCAATAGTATCAGGCATTTGCAGATATTTAATCTGATTATTTTTTTCAACTCCGGGTTCAATATTTCCATTATGCAGCCTGATTCTTTTTTTTATAATCCATGGTAATTTATAGTCACTGGTATGAAGGTCTTCATCAATTGAATTGAGGGGAATATATTTGTCTTTTATTCCTCTGAACCTTTTTGAAAAAAAATTACTGATTTTTACTCCAATATTTTTATTCAGAAAATCAAATGTTCCAGTAATGGAAACAATACCGATTAGAATTAAACATATCAAATTGAATATTAATAATATAAGGAAAGCTCCTGTATTCCCTAGGGTATATTTACAAAATTTCGCTGAGTAAAATCCCAGAAGTCCCCCGGAAAAAAGAAATCCTCTATCGCTGATAAATGCAATCATTGCTGAAGCAGCTATTATAAGTAGAATAAAGGAAAAAATGGTTTCAGCGAGGTTCGATGTTGTATCCCTTATTAATCGATATCCGGCAATTGCTGATATAACTGCAAAAATATATGAAGAGAGCCCGAATAGAATCCGGAGATAATAGCTTAAAAATGAACCAAATATACCAATGAGATTTGATGCCTTATTCACATTTTGGGTTGTATAATCATTTTGATTAAAGCTTACCAGTGATAGTACGATTAATATTGACAGAAGAATTAGCAGAATACCTGCCGTTTCCTGATAGCGTTTATCCTTAAACAATTGTCCCTCCATGTCTCTATCAGGGAGTTATTTCATGAAAAAATCATAAAATAATCTATTTTCCCGAAATAATAGCGCTTCAATATAATTTCGGCTTAAAACAGCAGGATTTAAAGGATATTGTTTTATAATTGAAAATAAAAAAATCGATTTTTTAATTCAATCATTAATAAAATGATAAAAGCAAGTTTTTGTAACCGGCATTGTTAAAATTTATATGTTGGGAAATAGAAGATTAACGATAAAATATCAAATTTCAATTATTTGAATTTCTATCAAGGTATTCCTTTTACTGTTTTTGAATATATACTTCTTAATATCTTTTTTAAGCTCCATTTCAATATTGCCATAGGAAATTTTTTCACTTAACATTTTATTCGTCCAGTTAAGAATTTCCTTCTTGAGATAATCTATTATCTTTGTACTATATTCAATAAATCCTTTTGTAATAATCCTGGGTTCATTGATAAGCATTCCTTCACCTATAATTAGTGTCACAATTAGAATTCCTTCAGTAGACATTAATTGTCGATCTTTAATCACACTGCTGTCAACATTTCCAATCTCATTGCCATCCACATAAATTTGTGAAAGATTAAGTGACTTGGTCTTTACAAAAGATTTCTTGGATAGTTCAAGAACATCTCCACTTGATGCAATCAATATACTATTAGATCTAACCTTTAGCAATTCTGCAATTTTTGCGTGAGCCTTCATGTGCTTATATTCCCCATGGATTGGCATAAAAAATTTTGGTTTCGTAATAGAAATCATAAGTTTCAGTTCTTTGGCTGAGCCATGTCCTGATACATGGATGTCTGAATCCCTGTCATAATAAACTTCAGCACCCAGTTTCATTAATAAATTTATGACATTTGTCACAAGCCTCTCATTCCCCGGGATTACTGATGCGGTGATTATAACCGTATCACCCTTTTCAATCGTAAAATTCCTGTGTGTACCATTGGCCATTCTATATATGGCTGACATAGGCTCTCCCTGAGAGCCTGTTCCGATGATAACAAACTTCTTGTTCTGAAATTTATGGGCATCATCAACATTAACCATCATATCTTCATTAATATTCAAATAACCCAGGGTTTTTGAAATTTCAACATTTTTTAAAAGGCTGTAGCCCGATAGGACAACCTTCCTGTTAAACCGCCTGGAGACATCCAAAACCTGCTGTATCCTGTTTATATTGGAGGCAAAAGTAACAATTATTATCCTCCCTTTTGAAGATGAAAAAATATCTATTAATTTATTATCAATTATTGATTCAGACTGTGTGAAGCCCTGACGTTCGGCATTGGTACTGTCAGACATTAATAACAGTACCCCTTTTTCACCATACTCCGAAAACCGGTGAATATCTGTTATATCCCCATCAACAGGGGAAAAATCAATTTTAAAATCTCCTGTATGGATGATTACTCCGACATCAGTTTTTATTGCCAGACCTATACTGTCTACAATTGAATGCGTGACTCTTATGAACTCAATTGTAAAGACACCGATTTTTTCTACATCTCTCGGTTTAATCTCCCTGTAAACAGGTTTTGATTTTGGGGGACGCTCTAATAGCCTGCTCTGAATAAGACCTATTGTAAGCTTGGTTGCATATATGGGGGCATTTATTTTTTGCAGTAAAAATGGGATAGCTCCAATATGATCCTCGTGCCCATGCGTTATTATGATAGCCCTTATTTTATCCTTATTTTTTACAATATAGGAGAAATCAGGAATAATAAAATCTATTCCAGGGGTCTCATAGCTCGGAAACATTATTCCGCAATCAACAATAATAATATCATCCTTATATTCAAAAAGGGTTATATTTTTACCGATTGCCCCAAGTCCGCCAATTGGGATAATTTTTATTTTTTTTTCCTCTTTTTCTTTCATAATCCGGTATGCCCGAATCCTCCTTTTCCCCGTTGTGTATTGTTCAGATCATTTACGGAAATGAATTTACCCTTGTAAACCCTTGCAAAAATAATCTGCGCAATTCTCATATCATTTTCAATAACAAATTCACTGGAACCAAAATTTGTCAGTATTATTTTTATTTCTCCCCGATAATCAGAATCTATTGTCCCTGGCGAGTTCAATATGGAAATCCCGTGTTCCAGGGCTAGGCCGCTCCTTGGCCGTATCTGCGCTTCATACCCTGGTGGCAATTCAATTGATACGCCTGTGGGAATTAATGCCGTACAACCTGGCTTCATGATCACAGGAGAATCAAGAAATGCAAATAAATCCGCTCCTGCCGATCCATCACTCTTGTATTCAGGTTCTCTTGCTCCTGATTTTTTTATATAATTAACATTTATCATTATTACCGGGATAATAAATCATTAAAAATTTAAAATGTCAATACTATATATACTTGTTTATTGCTTTTATTATACAGGCCTCATAGTCTTCACATTTAGCGCAGTAATCGTCTTCTATATTAAAGTCATCATCAATGCATGTATTTGCTCTATCTTTAATAATGGATAAAAGCTTGATATTCTGATATTCATCATCCGTAAGGGACTGCGCTCCCGATGTCTTGACTTTATTCAGAATTTGCAGAAGGCTCATGCTGCTGCCGGAGATATTCTCTTTTGCATTGATATCCCGATTTTTAATTTCTTTGAAATATTTTGATTTAAGCTTTGACGACTTAAATCGAATTTCATGCCTCCTGGTAAATAGAAAATATACAATTCCGAAAAATAATCCGCCCAGATGGCCAATATGCGATATCGGAGATGACCCCATGGTATTAATCATAGAATAAATTTCAATCCCTCCATACAAAATAACCAGATATTTTGCCTTAATTGGTACAACAAAAAACAATAAAATCTGAGAGTTAGGAAAGAGTATTCCAAAGGCCAGCAGAATTCCAAATACTGCTCCTGAAGCGCCTATGGTCGGGATTAGTAAGGCCTCTCCTCCCAGGATTAAATTTAATATAAATATTGAAAGCCCGGCTCCGATCCCGGTAAATATATAGTAAATAATAAATTTTTTACTCCCCCATACCTCTTCAATAGGTACTCCAAATAGCAGAAGGGCATACATATTAAAAAATATGTGCATCCAATTTCCATGTAAGAACATATAGGAGAATAGCTGCCATATAAATCCTTCTTTTACCAGAATTGGATATAGGGCGAAATAATGTGTAATCAAACCCTTGCTTTCTCCCAGAAATAAAAATTCCTGGCTTAAATATACGGCAACATTTATTATAATTAATCTGAAAGCCCAGCTGTCAGATATTGTTCCGGTTTTGTTCATCATACTCCATGAATATTAATATAGTTGATCATAGAAAAAAAAGCATAAATTTTTTTGAGTATAGACATTATTATTGAATTACTTTAATTTACAAGAAGAATATTTGAAATAAAAAACAATGAATTTATAAATCTATAATGAATCTGTAAAAATTATTAAGCCCCTCATCAATTTTTGATGAAACCAAATCAGGATTAATTTCAGGAAAAGAACAGGTTTGAAGGATGTTTTCAACTGAATTCAATACCCTCTCTTCATCAAAATCATCATACAGTCCAAGATTTGAAATATTCATGGTGTCAATTACCATTTCGGTCAGTTCAGAGTGGTACACTGTTGGATTTATTGCCATCGGCCGGCATCCGCAGATATATGACTCATAAAGGGTTATTCCGAAATGAGTAATAACAATTTTGCCGGACAAAAGTAATTCTGCACTGGTTTTTTCAGAATAAAAATCCGGATATCTTCCTTTGATTGATGAATCCCTATTATCTGATAATATTAAAATTGAAATATTTTCAGGGAAAATTGATAATAATTTTTTTAAATATTCTTCATGAATTTTGAATCCGGGATATATTATTAAATCGATATTCTTTTTAATATTCATACCTGAAAAACTTTTCACCGCTTTGGAAAAATTATAACCGAATAAAAACATATCCTTAAATGAATTTGTATTTTTTTGATAATGAACAAGATTGGGAAGGAGGTCAATGGTATAATCTGCCCTATATCTCCCTTCTCCCAAATCATCTATTACTAAAACTTTTCCGGTTCTTTTTAACTTGTCTATCTCATCTTGTTCTGAATCCCGCATATCCCTTATGATAAGGTCTGAATCAGGATGGATCTCAGGGATACTAAACCTCCTTAATTCTTCAGGGATATATTCGGTATCCCCCATTAATTTTAAAAAGGCATGAATATTACTATTTTCTTTGAGGTACCAAAGAAAATTGAGCATCCTCTGAAAGTGGCCGGCCCCGAGATTCGGACTTAAACCTGTTACTATAGTAATAGTCTTATTAGCCATTACTCGAATGTGTCATTGGTCTCTGATGTACACCGCTGTTGATATCAGCAAGATGCGGATTTTCAATAAAAAAATCAATTATAGATTGGAGGGGGATTGGAAATCCCTTATACAGATCATCATAGATTATTTTTGCCAGGGTATAATCTTCCCCGGTATCAACGGTTAGCCTTAATGTTTCAAAGGGATTATTCAATGATACAGCATGCCTGACAATCTTAAACATATCAGGATTTTCTTTTATATATGGAGAAACATGCTCCAGCTGGTGCTGCATTCTGCTCATTGTATAAGCTTTTTCCAGAGCCTCTTTTTTTATAATTTCAACTGCAACTCCCAAAGGAAGATCCTTAATTGAGCAAAGATCGGCCTTTGTTTCCTCAGCAATTTTCGCAGCAACTGATGCATACACAGGATCGGTAAAGGGATTGTCACCTGTTATCCTGATTATGTAATCCCCTCCGAATTTTTCTGCTGCCATATAATATCTCTCGAGAACATTTTCAGATGAACCGACAAACGTTCCGATTTTCATTGAGTCAGCAAGTTCAATCATCGACGCATTTTCGTCACCAGGGCATGTAGCCAGAACAATTATTCCTGCTTCATGTATTGCCCTGGCCCTTTCAATTACATGATATAGCATTGGCTTGCCTTTTAAAGGAAGCATTGCCTTCCCTGGCAGCCGCGAAGAATCCATTCTGGCCTGAATAATAGCAGTAAAGGTTGGCTTGTTTTTTTTAGCGCCCATAATTCTTTTACGAAAATCTACAGGTTAAAGGTATACCACTCATCACATTCACCGCAATCCGGGGCATGTGCCAGATTGCCCTTGTAGTTATCGGCAAACATTTTTTTTCTCTTTTCCCATTGCAGTTTTATGGATTCCTCTTTGACATTTCCGGTTGAAAAAATCCCGTCAACATCTTCCCGGCAGTAAGTGATTGTCCCGTCAGATAGTATATACAGGTCTCTCTGAAGATGCCAGCATGGAATCCTTTCAATGGGTGACAGGTCAGAATATCTTCGATCTTCTATGCGTTTCAGGAACATATTCTGTTTTTGGAGAATGATGGTTACTTTATGCTGCTCCCAGATGTCATAATATTTATCGAGTAACGGCTCCGTTTCATTAATTTTCATTATCTGAAGAAACAAATTATCTTTATCCTTCATTCCATCTTTCAGCATTTTGATATTTTCAAAAACCCTGCTGTACAAATCCTTGCCATGAAGGGCGGTGTACGATTCCGAATCAATTCCATTTACATTAATGATGACTTTAATCAGCGGATTCTTCATATCATTAATGAATGTAACAAAATTCATATCTGCATAAAGACCATTGGTCTCTATCAGAACCTCTGATACAAGGGACTCCTTTGAGATTAATTCCATGAACAGATAAAAGTTCGAATGCAATAACGGCTCTCCTGATCCGCCCAGGCATATATTATAGGGAAGATTGAATTCTCTCATATCACTAAGAATTTTCCTGAAAACAGCCTCATCGATATCATCATGCTCCGTTTTGAATGTATTTCTAAAACAGAAAATGCAGTCCAGATCGCACCTGCCTGTCAATTCTATTTCTATATATGACGGGCCGATATAAAGAATTTCGGGAGATGCATTAAAAATATCTTTCAGCTCACCATAATGAGGGACAGAACCTGAAAGATTGTATAACCTTTCCATTATCATTTTATCACGCCGATTCCCTGATCTGAAAGATATCCGCTTATCCCGTATATCGGGATCCTTGTAATAGAGTTCTATGTCAAACTGATTTATATTGTTCCGTATGACTTTGCTCAGCTGAAGTGTCTGCTTTTCCGGCTCGGGAATGGATTCAATGAGTTCCCTGGATATTATTTCGCATGATAAGCCGCTCGGGAGATTCTCTGAATAAGAAAATTCAGCGAGATATTCAAGATGCTGCTCAAGCATTTCATTTATTATATCTGGATCAATAAATGGGGAATCTAAAAATATTTTGATGATGTTATCGGAACCGGTTTTTATAAAAATATCTTTCCAGAATATTATATCATCAATTCCGATTCTGATAAAAACCTGGCCCAGTTCCTTTACTCTCCCTGAATATGATTCAGGTATTGAATAATAAATATGTTCAAACCCGCTTTTAAGCTTAACATTTAAAAAATCAGGAATATAGAAATCAGGAAATGTCAGATCACTGTCAGAAATAGCAGTATCCAGAAACAGCAGTATATCATTTTTCAAAAATTTTCACCTTCACTTTTAATATAATTTTCCATATATATTTTAATTGAAGATTCCTTTTTTCTCTGGAGTACCCATTTATTGAACTGTTCCATGATTTTCTCACTATGAAGTTTCATTGATATGAGACGTTCAACTTTATCAAGAGTTATATCGCGCTTTCCGAGATATAATACTATATGATAACCAAAATTTGATTTGAAAACTTCGGATATTTCTCCTATCCTGTTCATCTGGAATACATAATTAGCAAAATAAGGATCCAGCGTGCCAATATGAACCCAGCCGATATCGCCTCCATTAATAGACGATGATCTGTCTTCGGAAAACTGCCTTGCCAGAGTATCAAAGGATTCGCCTGAACGAATCCTTCTTAATAATTCAAGAATATTTGTATTGGCATTTCTTTCTTCGGCAATAGTTGCATCTTTTGGCCTGATTAATATGTGTTTAACTCTGACTTCCAAACCCAGAACTTTCTGATTTTTATTATACCAATCGGTTATTTCCTGTTTTGTAGGGGGGGAAACACCAATCGTAAGATTAATAATCAGATCCCTTTTCATTTGAATTGTCAATTCATTTACTATTGTATTAAAATCGATCTGTTCAATCAATTCGATATATTTGATGAATTCATTTAGTTTTTCATCAAGCTCTGATTTCTTTGCAGTGATATTTTCTCCATTGAGTTTATTCTTAAGCTTGGGGGATAATTTTGTTAAAAAGGAGTCCAAATCCTTTGTATTTTCAAATTTATTCCTGAAATATTGCCTCATCATGTTTTCCAGTTCCAGAAGCAGCTTCGTCTGACTGATAAGAATTGACTCATTATCCGCTGTTTCATTAACAAGTACATTCTCAATAAACTTGTCTAAAACCCTGCTCTTATCATAAATGATATTCTTATTCTGAAGCCTCTTCAGTTTTCTCAACTGGTTCAATTTAATAATTACTTCACTTTCCACGATGGGCTTAGTATTGACTATGGCAATCACCCTGTCAAAGAGGTCCCATGCCGGTAAAGGATCTGCAGGGATCAGTAATAGAAAAGAGAAAAGAAGCAATCTGGGAACGTTATATTTTATTTTCATTTATTCACCCGTTAATTATCAACTCGGATATCGACGTATCCACCCGGCAGAAAAATATATCCTTAAGCCTTCGATAGTTTTCTGTGATATCTGAAGCATACAGCTCTATATTTCCGACCCTGTCAGAACTCCCCTTTATTTCAAGGTTTTTTTCCTTTAAAGTTTTCTGAACTTCATAAGCAATTTCCATTCCGGTATCTACAAGATCGAGGTCCATATATATTTCACTAATAGTTTTTTTCAATAAAGGAAAATGAGTACATCCGAGAATTAAAGTTTTTACCCCTTTGTCATACATATCCTGAATATATTCCCTTGCGGCATGCCTTGCAATATCGCTGTCGATTAAACCTTCTTCTGCTATTGGAACAAAAAGAGTCGCCTGCTGCTGATATATTTTTACCGATGGATTTATCTTTCTAATTTCCTTAATATAAGACCCGCTCGTTACAGTAGCTCTAGTTGCGATTACTCCAATTGAATCGCCCCGGAGCCTTTTACATGCCGCTTTTGCCCCTGGTTCGATTACACCAATTACCGGAATATTGTAGTTATTTTGTATAGTATCAAGCGCTGCCGAAGAAGCCGTATTGCATGCAATAACAATCATCTTGACATTTCTTGAAATAAGATAATCGGTTATCTCCCTTGAATACCTGATGATCGTTTCTTTTGATCTAGTCCCATAGGGAAATCGTGCAGTATCGCCAAAATATATAATGTTTTCCTGGGGCATGAGATCATTGATCGATTTGCAGACAGTAAGCCCGCCAACTCCGGAATCGAATATGCCGATAGGTCTATCTGACATTTTTATTACCTGAAATATAAATGGTTGTATGAAAGGGATCCTTGAATATTGAAATCAGACGGTTCCTTTTTTATTTTTGCCCGAATATTTCTTGAATAGCATATATTCTATACCATCAACAAGGGCCTGCCACGAGGCATCAATGATATTTGTGGAAACTCCCATGGTTCCCCAATGTTCGGTCCCGATTTTCTGGTCAATGATTACACGAACTGACGCTGCAGTGCCTGCTTTCTCATCAAGAACCCTTACCTTATAGTCGGTTAAATGAATCTGGCTGATTTCCGGATAGAATTTAATCAGGGCTTTTCTCAAGGCATTATCCAGGGCATCCACGGGGCCCTGTCCATTGGCTGCAGTATGCTCTATTTTACCGTTGACTTCAACTTTTATTGTCCCTTCGCACTCAAGCATCTCACTTTCATTCATCTCTGAAATAACCCTGAAACCTTTAAGTTTAAAAAAAGGCTCATATTCCCCTGTTGCCTCCCTGATGAGTAATTCAAGCGAACCTTCAGCTGATTCAAAATGAAATCCCTGGTCCTCAAGAGTTTTGATTTTTTCAAGAATGTTCTTCTTAAGATGATCCTTCTCAAGCAGGTTTATTCCAAGTTCTTCGGATTTAATTTCAATGGTACTTTTTCCGGATAATTCAGATATTGTGATTTTTCTGCTGTTTCCTACAATTTCAGGGTTAATGTGTTCATATGTTCTTGAGTCTTTCCTGATTGCCGAGATATGTATACCGCCTTTATGCGCGAATGAATTATCTCCGACATAGGGGACTCTTTCATTATGCGCAAGATTTGCTATTTCGCTCACAAACCTGCTCGCTTCTGTAAGATAATTAAGCTGATTTTTTGCGCTGCATTCATACCCCATTTTCAGCACCAGATTCGGAATCAGCGTCGTGAGGTCACAATTGCCGCAACGTTCACCGTAGCCATTCATGGTCCCCTGGACAGAAACTGCGCCGGAGATAACTGCATATTGAGAATTCGCCACTGCAAGTCCAGTGTCATTATGAAAATGCACTCCTATTTTGCAGCCCAGTTCATTGACTATTGTTTTTGTAATATTCTCCACGTCATTCGGCATAGTCCCGCCGTTTGTATCGCAGAGGACAATCATATCAGCCCCTGCCTCTTTTCCTTTCATCAGGCACTTCAGGGTATAATCAGGATTGGATTTGAATCCATCATAAAAATGTTCCGCGTCAAGAATAACTTCAAATCCAAGGTCTTTCAGATAGGCAACAGTATCGTAAATAAGGATAAAATTATCATTGAGTTCAATATTCAAGGCATGGGTGACCTGAAAATCCCATGTTTTGGCCACAATGGTAAGGGTGTCGGATTTTGATGAAACCAGCGACTGAAGCAGTATATCATCTTTTAGACTTACATTCGGCCTTTTTGTTGACCCGAAGGAGGCAATTTTGGAATGCTGAAGGCCGGATTTTCGTATTTCCTTAAAGAATAGATCATCCTTTGGATTAGAACCCGGCCATCCGCCTTCAATATAGTCGACTTTCAACCTGTCAAGAACCTGCGCGATTTTTATTTTATCCTGAAGTGAGAACGAAATCCCTACAGTTTGTGCGCCGTCACGGAGAGTTGTATCATATATTGAAATTATCTTCTTATTTTCATTCATTAAATTAATTTGATAATATGTGAAAAATTTATTGTAATATAAATATTAATTATATATATGAGAGAAGTTGGCATTTTTATATCATTTTTATAATTTTCAAGTACTATTTTATTTATTGAATAAATATGGGGGGACTTTAAGGGGTAAATCTGTTTTTTACCTGTATTTGTGACTTCAGGGGAACCACAAAGTTTAATTATTCAAAGTACCTTATAATAAAATGATAGACAAAAAGAGGTATGAAAAAAAATATTTTCTTATAAGAAATATTGAGGTGTAAATAATGGAAAGTCTTGGCATTAATATAGGTTCTTCAAGCATAAAAATAGTCTTACTCGATGGAAATACTATCAAATCGAGCAGAGTTATAGCGCATGATGGCAACTTCATTGATACTCTAAAACATGTCCTGACCGGATATACTATCCCTGCGAATATACTCTCCCTTGCAACAGGAACTGAAGGGAGATTCCTTCTAAAGATGAACAATGTCGTTGAATCAGTATGCATTGAAGAGGCATTAAAACAGCTGGATTACAAAGTGAATGCTGTTGTTTCCCTGGGCGGAGAAAATTCTGTAGTATATTCCATTGATTCTGATGGGAAAATAATCAATAACTTTTCAGGGAATAAATGCGCCTCAGGAACGGGAGAATTTTTAAAACAGCAGCTTGGCAGGATGAACATGTCTCTGGAGGACATTAATGATGTTCCTGACAGCTCAAAGGTTCATCCACTATCGTCAAGGTGTTCCGTATTCATGAAAAGCGACTGCACCCATAAGCTGAACAAGGGTGAGGCAACAAAGGATGATATTGTACTGTCACTGAGCAATGTAATGGCAACGAAAGTTGTTGATTTTCTTCATAAGGCAAGAATAAATAATGGTAAAGTACTGCTTTCGGGTGGAGTGACGAAAAACCGTTTCCTTGTAAAGTTTGTCAGGGAAATGATGCCCAGTGTAGAATTTATTGTTCCTGAAATAGCCCCATATTTTGAAGCCTATGGAGCTGCATTAATGGCGCGCAAGGCAGGAAGCCAGTACCCTCCGATTAATGAACTGTTTAAATCACATAGTATAGATTTCGGCAAATATAAAAACCTGATTTCTGCAAAAGACAGGGTGAAATATCTGGACCCGATAAGGGGTAAATTAAAAGCCGGCGGAGAATATATACTCGGCGTTGATGGGGGATCTACTACAACAAAAGCCGTCCTCATTGATATTGATACAAATGAAATTGTTGCATCCCATTACGGCAGGACACATGGCGATCCGGTCAAAGCATTGAAAAATTGCCTGCTGGAACTGAAAAAACAGATAAAAAATGAAATCGGCGAAGAAAAAATAAATATTTCCCTTGCTTCGACAACAGGGTCCTCCAGGGAAATTCTCGGAGTATTTCTTGAAACACCGGCTGTATATAATGAAATCATTGCCCATGCGGTTGGAACAACCTATTTCAAAGAGGACATCGATACAATTTTTGAGATAGGGGGCCAGGATGCTAAATATGTCTTATTAAAAAACAAGGTACCTATTGACTATGCAATGAATGAAGCCTGTTCAGCCGGGACGGGCTCTTTTCTTGAGGAGTCTGCATCAGGGGATCTTAACATTCGGAATGTATGGGAAATTGGCGAATATGCCCTGAAAGCTGAAGACCCTTTAAAATTTGGTGAACATTGTTCTGCATTTATAAATTCAGATATACGCAAAGCCATCCAATTCGGCGCATCCAGGGAGGATATAACCGCTGGTATTATAACATCAATAGTTTCAAATTATTTGAACAGGGTCGTAGGAAACAGGACCATAGGACAGGGTATCGTTCTCCAGGGGGGGGTAGCAAAAAACAGGGCCGTACCGCTTGCCTTTGCAATGCTCCTTGACAAGGATATTACCATTCCTCCCGATCCCGAACTCCTTGGATGTTTTGGCGTAGGGCTTCTCGCAAAAGAAAAATTACATGATGGTTTTATTAAAAAGGGCTCTTTTGATCTTGATCATATTATGGGGACTGAAATAATATATGAAAGAGTATTTACATGCAAGAGCTGTGATAACTTTTGTCCAATCCGTGTCATAAATGTCAACAGTCATAAATACCTCTTCGGAGGCAGATGCAATAAATATGCAAATATCAGGAAGAAAAAACTGTTTGATGAGAGCAGGATCTTTAATTATATTGAAATGAGGGAAGACCTCATGTTTAAAGAATGCGCGCCGGATCCTGCTGCGTTAATGAAAAAAAGGGAATACGTAATTGGAATACCACGGGCTTTTTCCATATATACATTGTGGCCCTTTTATTCATGGTTTTTCCATACACTTGGCATTGAAATCAAGCTGTCGAAAGATATATGCCATGAAGGAATAGCCAGAACCGAAGGTTCCTACTGCTTCCCTGCCGAGATTGCCCATGGGGCGGTGCAGGATATTGTTAACAGCAATGTGGATTACATCTTTGTTCCTCACTACAGGGATATGAAGGGTTATGAAGACCACGGACATGCGAATTTCTGCCCAATTACACAGGCACTCCCCTATTATATAAGAAAAGCCTTTCCAGAAATAAGTGAAGAGCGATTCATAACGCCTGTTATCAGCTTTAAATATGGTTTGGAAAAGGCTCTTGAATCATTTATTGAAATGGGAAATCTTCTCGGGATAAACAAAAGCGAAATTGAAAACGCCTTTAAAGTTGCAAATGAAAAACAGGAGGAATTTTTTCAGAAATACAAAAAGCTCGGTGTTGAAGCGCTGGAAAGAGCGGAAAAGGCTGACCATCCTGTAATCGCTGTACTGGGAAGGCCCTATAATGCCTTTACCCGGGATGCAAACATGGGGATTCCTCTGAAATTCACGAGCCGGGGTTATTCTGTTATTCCTTATGATATGCTCCCCTATGAAAAGGAAAATATATTTGATAATATGTACTGGTATTACGGGCAGCAGGACATGAAAGCTGCGGTATTGATAAAAAATGTAAAAAATTTGTTCATTACCTACATAACAAACTTTTCCTGCGCCCCCGATTCATTTATCCTTCACTATATCAAATGGACCATGGGGACAAAACCATTCCTGATACTTGAGCTTGATTCCCATTCTGCAGATGCCGGTATTGACACCAGGATAGAAGCCTTCCTCGATATTATTGACGGATACAAACTTAAATATTCGGGCCTTGATGAAGCACGTTATGATAACGGATTAAAATTTATTAATAATGGCGTAGATAAAATTCATGTTAAAAATATTTTAACAGGGGACCGTATTGAAATTTATAACAACAAAAAAGTAAAGCTCCTGTTATCCAACATGGGGCAGCTTTCCTCAGAACTGATTGCGGCCACAATAAGACAAATCGGGATACATGCTGAAGCAATGCCATTACCTGATATTTATACTCTCCAGATAGCGCGCAGCTACATGTCAGGGAAGGAGTGTCTCCCATCACAGCTTGTACTTGGAAGTGCGTTAAAATATTTCATATCCGAAAAGTTTAAAAAAGATGAAATATATCTTGTATTTGTCCCTTCAACAACAGGCCCATGCCGAACCGGGCAGTATTATATTTTCTATGAAAATCTTTTCAGGGATTTAAGACTGGAAAATGTTCTTGTCGTGGTTGTTGATTCTGATAATTCATATAATGAGCTTGGGCCCTCGTTTTCAAAAAATGCATGGTGGGGGCTAATGATTGCCGACTACATGAAGGATATTGAAACTTCACTAAGGACATGCGCTATAGACCCTGCCGTCGCCATTGCCAGATATGATGAATTGTGGCATGAATTGATCACTATAGCAGAAAAAGACATAACGAATATTATTCCCACTCTTAAAAGAATAGCTGCTGAAATTGAAAAAATTCCATTAAAAAAGAAAATGGAGGATTGTCCAAAAGTCCTTATTGTGGGAGAAATTTATGTGAGAAGGGATGATTTTGCAGTTGATGAAATGATAAGGCTTCTCAGCAAAAAAGGGATAATAGGCAAAGTTTCCGGAGTATCTGAATGGATCTATTATTGTGACCATACCAGGAAACATGAAATTAAAAAACTGCTGAAACTTGTCCCATGGTATAAAAAACTTTTTTCCACGGAACTCAAAAAATTTATATCATGGAAAATAGAACAGATTTTCAAACACGGAGTTGAGAAAAAAATCAAAAATTCTTTAAAAGTCACCAAGCTGCTCCCTAAAACACCTCATAACATGAATGAAATAATGAAAAATGCTGAAGAGCATTTTGTATCCGATGAACTCCATTCGGAAATATCAATATCCAGCGGCGTTGCATCAACTGCAATGTTTGACGATTATTCAGGGATCATAAACATATCACCCTTCGCATGTCTCATTGGAAGAGTTATTGAAGGTCTTCTTACACCATGGTCAAGGAATAGAAAATTCCCGGTTATATCTGTTGAAATTGACGGGAACATCCTCCCTCCAAGCATTGTAAATAACCTGGAAATTTTCATGCTGAACGTTCTCAGATTCAGGAATAATATCGATGAAATGGATTTAATCGAAAAAGATGGATATATTGACAATTCTCTGACAAGGAAAACTGTCAAAAATAAAATTAATGCCGATGAATTAAAAAATTAAACAGTAAATAAAAACCGGATATTATAATTTAATATAAATTTCAATATCCGGTTTTTATTACAAAACATCATAATATTAATTATTCTTGATAAAATAATTACCTTCTGGACAATGCCTCAAAATTGGACTAATCTGTCATGAGGTAATACATGCTTACTGTTAAGGATTTAAGAAAATCATTCATTAATTTTTTTCAGGAAAGGGACCACAGGATAGTACCATCCAGCTCTCTTCTACCGAAAGACGACCCCTCACTTCTCTTCACAACAGCCGGGATGGTCCAGTTCAAACCCATGTTTACAGGTGCCATACCTCTGGAATATACAAGGGCATCTACAATTCAGAAATGCCTGCGCACCAGTGACCTCGAACAGGTAGGCAAAACCAAAAGACATCTCACTTTTTTTGAAATGCTCGGCAATTTCTCTTTCGGAGATTATTTCAAAAAGGAGGCGATTGAATTTGCCTGGGACTATTCAACCAATGTTATAAAATTTCCTAAAGAAAAATTATGGATTTCCATTTTTGAAAAGGACGATGAGGCATTTGATTTATGGAATAAAAGGATTGGCATTCCTGACAATAAAATTATAAGACTTGGGAAAAAGGATAATTTCTGGGGCCCTGCAGGGGAAACAGGCGCATGCGGCCCATGCTCTGAACTCTATCTTGACCGTGGAGAAAACTATGGTTGCCGGTCAAAAGACTGTAAACCGGGTTGCGACTGTGAAAGATTTCTTGAATATTGGAATCTGGTTTTTGTACAATATAACAAGGACATCCATGATAATTTTAATCCACTTCCGAAAACAGGAATTGATACAGGGATGGGGCTGGAGAGGCTCGCCCTTTTAGTGCAGAATGCTGATTCAATTTATGAGACTGATGAAATAAAAAGCCTGGTAAACTTTGTAAGCATGCATACCGGTACAAAATATGAAAAAAATAATAAAATCCCATTAAAGGTTATAGTTGAACATGCAAGGGCTTTAACTTTTGCAATGTCTGATGGAGTATTCCCTTCAAATGAAGGCCGTGGATATGTTCTCAGAAGAATTTTAAGGAGAGCCCTTCGTTTTACCCGCCAGATTGGTGTTTCTGAACCATTTATATATAAGGTAGTTGATCCAATTGTAGAAATAATGGGAGAATTTTATCCTGGGATTAAGGATTCCTCAATCCATGTAAAAAGGGTTATTGAGTCTGAAGAAAAACGATTCCTCGAGACACTTGAAAACGGGATGGATAGGCTTGAAGAAATCATGAAATCAAATGAAAAGTCCGGGTCAAATACAATTTCAGGCAAAGATGCTTTTATTCTGTATGATACATTCGGTTTCCCGCTGGAAATGACAAATGAAATGGCCCATGAAAAAGAAATGAATGTAGATATTAGTGAATTTGAAATTGAGATGAATAAACAGAGGGAAAGGGGGAAACAGAGCTGGAAAGGAGGTGATTCATTACCTGGCATTATATTCGAAGATATATCAAAACAAATCGGTGAAACAGTTTTTACTGGTTATGAACAAAATAAAGGTTCTTCAATTATAAAATTTCTATATAATGATAATGTAAAGGTTGACAGGCTTTCAATAGGCGATAAAGGAATATTAATCCTTGATAAAACCCCTTTCTATGGGGAATCCGGCGGACAAATTGGAGATACGGGAAGTATTAAGACCGGCTCCGGATTTATATTCAAAGTAAATGACACTAAAAAACATAACCGGATTACAATTCATATTGGAGAAGTTGTCAAAGGTGAATTTAAAATTAACGATAAAGTAGACACTGCAATTGATATAGTAAAAAGAAATTGTATTCAGGCAAATCACTCCGCGACACACCTTTTGCATAGCGCCTTGAAAATTGTTCTTGGCAATCATGTGAAACAGGCCGGTTCCCTTGTTTCAGAGGAGAGATTCAGGTTCGATTTTTCTCATTTCAGCGCAATGACACAAGATGAAATATATAAGGTTGAAACGATTGTTAATGAAAAAATATGGCAAAATATCCCTGTAAAAACAGAAATATCAAAATTAGAAGACGCCATGCGTAATGGAGCTACAGCATTATTTGATGAAAAATATGATAATGAAGTCCGTGTAATTAAAATGGGCGATTTCAGTATGGAACTCTGCGGAGGGACTCATGTTGCAAGTACAAGTGAAATAGGTGTATTTAGAATTATAAAGGAAGCCTCGCCAGGTGCTGGGATGAGGCGTATTGAAGCTTTGACTTTGAAAGGTATTTATGACAGATTATCAGAACAGGATGAAATCTTAACCAGCCTTGAAAAAACCCTTAATATTACTCCCGATGAATTAGTAAAAAAAATTCATGACATATTTGAAAAAAACCGTTCACTTGAAAAAGAAATAAGTAAAATAAAAAAGGGGAACCTTGTTGCTGATATCGGTTCAATAATAGAAAAGGGGATCGATATAAATGGAATAAAATTTATTTCACACCTATTTACAAATATGAGCATTGACCAGCTTCGGGAAATTTCGGATAAGATAAGATCAATGGAACAGAATTCGGTAGCCTGTCTTGCATCTGAATTTGAAGGAAAAGCGATATTATTATGCGCTGCTACTAACAATTCTGTGAAACAGGGAGTTGACTGCGGTAAAATAATTAAAAATATTTCCGGGATTATTGATGGTGGCGGTGGAGGTAGAAAAGATATGGCTCAGGCAGGAGGGAAGGCGCCGGAATTTCTCGGAAAAGCATTAGATGAAGGAATAAATCTTGCCAAAAAAATGATTCAATAAAATAAATTTTTAAATATTATTTAGTTGCGATTTTTAATTTTTTTTCTTTTATTTCAATAAATAATTCCCTGCCCATGATTTCGGATTCTCCATCATAATGAATCACACCTTCATTTTCCCTGAGGACTTTAATTTTCCGGCCTGAGAAGGTTTCAACAAATCTTGATTTATGAATCGTTCTATTGAATAATCTATAAATAAGCCCGAATGCATCCCAGAAGCCAAAAGGCTTCAATACGGTAATTTCAATAATCCCATCCCTAATATCAGCATTTGGCGCAATTACTGCATTATTGCCATATTGTGATGCATTTGCAAAACTTATTTGGAAAGCATAAAATTTTTTTTCTATTCCATCTATTGAAAGTAAATAATTTTCTGCTTTATATTTTTTAAATTCTTTCATTGTAATTCTGGCATAAGTCAACAAACCCCTTTTCTTTGAATTTGCAAATAATTTTCCTACATGGGCATCGAAACCGATTCCTGCAGTGCAAAAAAAAGGGATCTCATTAATATAACAGCAATCAATCTCCGTATAGTTATCTGAGCAGCTGTTTATGATAGAATTTTTAATATCCATCGGGATTCTCATTTCCCTGGCCAATCCATTGCCTGATCCTATTGGCAAAATTCCTAATACAAATTCAGACCCGATAAGTAAAGATGCAACACTGTTAACGGTTCCATCGCCACCAACAGCTACAACTGTATTGAATTTTCCATTATTCAATTTTTTGCTGATTTCTATCTTGCTTTCATCTTTGGAATCACCAAGATATAGAATATCATGATTAATATTTTCCTTAAGAATTTCTTTGATTTTTATTTCAATAATACGAATCCCTCTAGTTCCAGCTTTAGGATTTATTATAAACAGAATGCTTTTTTTTATTTTTGCCTGCATACTTTATATTACTCAATAGACTTGAAAAATTTCAAGATAAATTTTTTTCTTTACAATTATTATGATAATACATATGGATTAATTGCATCATTACACAAATCATTAATAACTCTTTCTATAATTGATTTTTAAATCAATGTATAATGATAAATAGAAAATGTTGATAATTGTTTGATAATATAATTTCCATAAAATAATTGATATGTATGATAAAATGTTAACTTCAATACTTAAGCAGATTATTAAGTAATTGTAAAGTACCGTATAATTAATGAAAATTCAAATTGATAATATCATCCTAACCCCCGATGAACCAGAATCCAATATTAAAACATTTATCTTTGATAACTATAATCTACGCATTACTCAATATGTGATATTAAAAAAATCACTTGATGCTCGAAAAAAGAATAATATCCATTATAAATACAGAATAACAACAGATATCCCCGAGGAGAACTTCAAAATTCTAGTTAAACATAAAAATATAACGGAATACTCTCAAGGTTTTGAAGAACCCCGAATAATACAGGTTACTAAAAAAAATTCAAATAAAATTGTTATAGTGGGATGCGGGCCATCGGGACTTTTTTCCGCCTTAAGGTTAATATCAGCCGGATATAAAGTTACGCTTTTTGAAAGGGGTAAAAAAATTGAAGAAAGGATACATGATATTCAAATTCTTGAAAAATCAGGAATACTGAATTTAGAAAGCAATGTCCTATTTGGTGAAGGAGGAGCCGGAACTTATTCTGATGGGAAGCTTACAACCAGGACAAACCGTTCTGAAATTTTCTGGTTCTATGAAAAACTGATACAATTCGGCGCCCCTGAATCTATAAAATTTGAAATACGTCCCCATTTAGGGACTGATCATTTGAGATCAATCATAAAAAATATCAGATATGAAATTTTATCATCAGGATCTGAGATTTTTTTTAATGAAAAGGTTGATGATATCCTGATTAGTGATTCAAAAATTTTCGGTTTAAGAACCTCCAGTGGAAATGAATATGCCGCTGATATAATAATCCAAGCAACTGGTCACTCGGCAAGGGACATGTATGAACTCATTGATAAAAAGAATATTTTAATTGAAAAAAAAAATTTTGCTATAGGTATGCGGATCGAGCATCCAGCAGAATTAATAAATACAATACAGTATGGCAATAGCAGATATAAAAACAACCTGCCCGTTGCTGATTACTTTCTTACCTTTAATAATAAAAAAACCGGACGTGGAGTATATACTTTCTGCATGTGCCCTGGAGGATTTGTCATAAATTCATCATCTGAAAATAACCGGCTTTGTACAAATGGAATGAGTTTTTCAAAACGTAATTCTGAATTTTCAAATTCAGCAATTATTGTAACTGTAGAAAAAAATGATACTCCGGCCGGCAATCTTGGAGGTATCAACTTCCAGCAAATGCTGGAAGAAACAGCATTTGCTGCAGGTGAAGGACAATATCAAGCTCCCGCACAGAGGGTAACATCATTCCTGAATAATAAAATTGATTCTATTCTGCCGGAAGTATCATATACAAATGGGGTTATCCCCTGTAGAATGGATACATTGCTTCCATCATGGATATCTGATGAGATTAAAAACGCACTTCTAATCTTTAATAATAAAATGAAAGGATTTACATCTGAAAACGGAATACTCATAGGAATTGAAACAAGATCATCGTCACCTGTCAGGATTTTACGCAATGATGATTTTGAATCGGTTACTATCAAGGGATTATATCCGGTTGGGGAGGGTTCAGGATATGCTGGAGGCATTGTAAGCTCTGCCGTTGACGGTATCAGGGCTGCAGATAAAATTATATTAAAATTTTCAAATTAAGAAACGCGGTATTATCATTTATTAAAAAAAATGAACAATAGGTTATTTTGCAGTAGATGTTGTTGTTTCCTCCCCATAGTTATAGGTTAATTCAACAGAAACTTGTGCGGAATCAACACTAGGATAATTTCCACTAAGTGTTACTTTTTTTACCTGTGTATGCTTTCTATAGATAAAAATTGAAATATACGATGGCCCTGTACTTTTGGTTGCTAATATATACAGTGAGTCAAGATCCTTGAATATCGTCTCAAATAAAAAACTTGAAGCGGATGATTGAGTGGATACAATTGTTTCAGTCACACCCCCATTATAAATATAATTTCCATCGAAAGCACTACTGCAAATAATTTTTACACTTATTTCATCTTTTGAGTCAGTATTACATGAAATACTGATTAAAATAAATAAAAGTAAAATTAATATTAATTTCGATTTCATATTTTCAACATTCATAAACATATATTAATATCAGCAAATATTCATCTCAGACATCTGTCAAGGAAATATTCAATTATATACTTACTTTACAATCCCTAAAATCATCAATATAACCTATTAATTTTGGATTCTCCATAGAATCCTTCAGGGATTGAACTATCTTATCTTCGTCATTTTTGTCAGCTACTATCATCAAACCGATACCCATGTTGAAAGTCGTAAACATCTCCCTGTCATCAATTTTCCCTTCCCTTTCTATGATTCTGAAAATTTCAGGAATTTCAAATGAATTTCTGTCAATTTTAGCCGAACACTTTTCCGGAAGAATTCTGGGAATATTTTCATAAAATCCTCCTCCGGTTATATGAACAATCCCTTTTATTTTGTTTCCAGAATTAATGCATTCCAGGATGCTTTTTACATAAATTCTTGTTGGGGTAAGAAGAACACTGCCAAGAGATTCATTCAATCCGGGAATTTTTGTATTACAATCAAACTTTTTGATTTCAAAAAAAAGTTTTCTTATGAGAGAAAAACCATTTGAATGAACTCCTGAGGAAGGAAGCCCGATTATAACATCCCCTTTTTTAATTGTGCTTCCATCAATGATCTGCCCCCTGTCAACAACACCCACGGCAAATCCGGCAATATCATAATCTTCAGCAGACATAAGATTGGGATGTTCAGCCGTTTCCCCGCCAATGAGAGAGCAACCGGCCTGCCGGCATCCATCCACCATCCCTTTAATCACATCAACCAAAACAGGCTCTATAAGCTTTCCGCATGAAATATAATCGAGAAAAAAAAGCGGCCTGGCTCCAGAAACAATGATATCATTAACACACATGGCAACAGCATCTATACCTATTGTGTCATGTTTATTCATCATTCTGGCAATATTACTTTTCGTCCCAACACCGTCAGTTCCCGATACCAGGACAGGTTCCCTGTATTCAGGAAAAGATCCCGAAAATAATGCGCCAAATCCTCCTAAATCAGTGATAACCTTATCACTAAATGTCGTCTTGACAAGCGGAGCAATTTTTTTTACAAAACTGCCTCCGCCATCAACATCAACACCGGAATCTTTATATGTAATTCCCATATATACCTCAGAATGGAATAGGCGTCTTTTTTAAAAAGAAACCACTAATAATAATTATACGAAGTTCCCATATTTTAACAACAAATTTGATGTTAATATAATTTTAAGCAAGTAAACTTTATAAAAACAATAAATAATTTACATTCCAGGAAATCCTCATAATAATTGAACTAATGAATTGCTGAAATTATTTTATAATTCAGTATTATGTTTGACAATTCATTCTTTATTTGCCAATATTATATTGTGGTCGTTACTATAAATTATCTTTATCAATAATAAAATATGGTTTTTCTTATTAATTATTCCTTAATTAGGAACAACCAGATTTAATTTTTTTAAAAATTTTATAATTAGTATTCAATGCTCCTATGGATAAAAAAATAGATAAAATTAAAGAAAAAATTGGCGTTTCCAAACTTGACTCAAAGGACAGGGAAAAGCTCTACACCAAATTTGTAGATGCCGGCGGCAAGGTCCTTGACGAACAGAATAAAAATAAAAATCTTACAATTGACAGGGAAAGGCAAAGGAATCTCAGGGAAAAAATTGAAATAAAAAAAGAAAAAAACATCAAGGCTCCTATAAATAAAACCCCCCTCAAAAAAACCTATAAAGACAAAATTGATCTTCAGCAAAATGAAAGCGCCTTTATTAGATTTTTCCACAGAATGAAAATAAAGCTTTATTTAAAATTCATGGGCGTCATTCAATTTAATGGGCTGTATTTTGATATTAAATTCCTCCGTAAAATTAATACCACCTATAAACCTGCTTTGATGGAAATTCAGATGATATTTTTCGATATTTTTAAAAGCGACCCATCAACCGGCAGAAAAGTAGTTGAAACCATGAATACATTGAGGCCATTATATTATGAGATCATAGAAATGACCGGAAAAATTTATGACCAGGTTGATTTAAGAGAGATTTATGATCATTATTCCAGTTTTCCTGATGTCCCGCAAAGAATATCTGAATTAAAAAAACCATTAATGGATCTTTATAAAAAATTACATGTCCTTAAAATTTATGAAAATACAGTATTAAATTCTTTCGAAAAAGCCCTGTCATACAGAATTTCAATTGATAATACTAAAAAATCAACCTATTCAACAGAATGGAAAAAACTAAAAAATGATCTTCATGATCTATTCCAAAAACTTTACCCCAGACTGTTATGGCTATTCTGCTTTTATGAGGGCAGAATATTTGAATCCGACGATCCTGTAATTGAATCAATTTTATCAATAAAACCGGAAGATAAGCCAGGCTCAAAAGTTTTTTTAAAAAAGAAATCGGATTCTGAAAAATCTGAAAGTGAACAGGATGCTATTGATAATGAAAAAAGTCAGGAAGAAAACGATGATGATTCAAATAGCAATATAGATGATGCTGTAAAAAGAGGGCTCGATATATTATTTAAATTAGATTATAGAAAATTGAAACAGGAATATGATGCCTCAGAAGAATACCGCAATATAAGTATTAAGGATAAAATACTATTGGCCAATCTCATTTTTATTGAATTTGACAAGGAGTATTCCAGTATCCTTACAACCAATAAAATTAAGTATAAAAAAGATTACGATTTAAAAGGATTAAAAGATTACAAGGGTTTAATGCAGGATTTCTATGACCAAATCAGAAAATGTCAAGGGGCATTTAAAAATTACATGGAAATCACAATGGATTACATTAAGGCAAGTGAAGATAAGCCCGTTTCAAATGCCCAGTACCTTCAATATTCAAAAAGAATCACTGAAATACAATCCAAAAGAACTCACACAGCTCAGAATACAAGAAGTTTTATAAGATCATTTATGGAGAAACTCAGCATAGATTTAAAGGAATTATATGATGATATAAAAAATCAGAGACGATTTGTTGATAATCCCGATGATATCCTTGAATTTTCGGCCGAGATTGAAGGTAATAACAAATTGAATGGTAAAACAATTTCAGAGGCTATTTTTATGGTCTACTGCTATTGCGGGGCTTATGCATACAGGCTTGGATTTAACGGGGATCTCTCAGGAAATCTTGAATTCAAGGATGAAGATATTATTGATAAACCGCCAGTCATAAATATTAAGAATGAACCTGAAAAACAACCTGAAAAAAATAGTGAAGGGAAATCTATTCTTGATGAACTCGAAGACATTCTTTAGATAATATATCCAACTCCCATCTCTCAAGAATTAATTTCCTGCTATCCATTAAATGGAAGTCATGATATGGGACTGAATGGCGATGTTCATTCAAATATTTTATCTCATCACTGTTCAAAGGTTTCATTATTCTTTTTTTTGAAGCGATCGTAGATCCTTTTTTGTTCCCATATGCCGGGCCTTTCCCTAAAAAAAATCCAGCCTTGATAAGTCCTGTCCGGACCTGGGGAGCAGATGAATAGGTTGTTAAGATTCCAAGGTCGTCAAGCAGCCTGTATTCCTCCTGAAAAAATTCAACACTCCATAATTCAGGATTTTTTCTATGAGAAAAGGGGTCATGAAAAACCGCATCAAATTTAATGTTATCAATCGTTTTTATTAAAACTCTTGCATCTCCAAACAGTATCCTCAGATTAAAAGAAGGCTCATTTAATATAATATTTTTTGAATAGGCAGTCTTAATCTTTGCATAGAAAAAATCCCTTTTATCATTGAATAAAATTGAATCCATAAGGGGATAGTGCGCCTCTGATTTTTCAAGGGAAATAATATTCATGTGAAGATCCGGCCTTGTATCAGCACCATCAGCAATAAGGGCAAGTATATTATACCCGAGCCCAAAACCAATATCAAGAATATGAATTTCCTTTTTTTCGGTATCCAAAATTCCGGAAGCCAAAACATGTTTAATAAGCGATTCATTATATGCTCCTGACAATGTATGCATTGCTTCATCATACTCACTATTAAAAGCAGTATATGAGTCATCTTCTGTTCTAATTAAATTGAATCCTGAAATATTTTCCAAAATTATTTTCTCTTAAATTTAACTATTAACCTGATATTAATTAATTTTCAGCTTAATCTCATCCATAAGTGATGTAACTGGATAATCAATAAACATTTCACAATAATCATCATTGTATTCCTTATATATTATGGATCCCTTATCAACACAATTGAGAATGGAATCATCATATTTTGAGAATTTAGATGGATCACTAATGTGTGACCTAATCCAGCTTAACAGCAGATGGATTGCGCGATCCCTATTTTTCGCTGAAAGTTCATTCCACAATTTATCAATATTTATCCCTTGGAAACTGTCAGTTTCAGGTAAATCTTCCCTGACATAGACCCTGAGAATACCTTTCTCAAACCCTTCCTTCCTTTCGCCAATTTTAAAAGCGCCTGAAGAACATGATAAAAATAGTATCATATAGCATAAAAGAAAAACTATTTTCAATAAATTTCTGCCAGTCCCCATTTATACCCAGATATATTTTTAAAGTTTTCAGTCATGCATTGCTTCAATTGATGTTGCATGCTTATATTATATGAGAAAAAATCAAATCAATTATAGCAAAAAAAAATCATTTCTTAATTATAATAATCAGATTAGATTAAAAAAATTTATTTGAAATTAGTGAAAAAAATCAATTTATTCAATTGAATGTAATAATAACTCACACTATTTATATTTATTAAACATGCTCAAACACAGTAAAAATTTTTTACTTGCATAAATTGAATTGTTCAAATAATTTTCTATTTCTCATGGCAGTCAAATTACTATTAAAAGGTGTCGTCCAGGGTGTTTTTTGCAGAAATTACTGCAGTAAATATGGTAAAAAACTTGGAGTCAGAGGATCAGCAACAAATCTTCCCGATGGAAGCGTAAGGGTCTTACTGGATACAGAAGATAAATCAATTGTTGACAATTATATCTATCACCTTATGAATAATCCCATGAGATTAATGTTCTACGGTAGAATCGATAATGTGGAAACGATTGAATATTATGGTAAAATTCACGGTGATTACTTCTTTTAAAAAAGAGTTATTATGCTGCTTTTATCAAAAATAATAAGTTCGTTTATTTTACCCCCAGGAGTTTTTATTACTGTATTTATTATTTTCTTTATTTTAACTTATAAAAAAAATTCCAGAAAATTAAAAATTTTCCTTTTTTTGAATATCCTTGTATTGTATATATTATCAATTGATTTTATCGGTAAAAATTTAATCCTCCATCTGGAAAATAAATATCCTGTTTTAAAAAATGGAAAAGATGTCAATGCTGATTATATTGTAATCCTGGGAGGAGGAATAATTGCCTCATCTCCTGATGAAAATGGGAAAGGGAGCCTGTCTTCTTCCGCCATTAAAAGAATTTTATATGGGGCATTTCTCTCTAAGAGTATGAACCTGCCGATAATTGTTTCAGGAGGAAGAGTTTTACGCGGTTTTGATACCGAATCGGAATCAGAAGTTGCAAAGAGAACACTAATCCGGTTAGGCATAGATAAGGATAAAATCCTTGAGGAAAATAGGAGCAGCAATACCTGGGAGAATGCGTATTTTATTAAAAAAAAATACGGGACGAAAAAAATTATTCTTATTACATCAGCATTCCATATGCATAGAAGCTTGCATTGCTTTAAATCTAACAATATTGATACTATTCCTGCCCCCACCGACTATAAAGTTGACAGAGATAATGTTTCAATATTCTCATTCCTTCCTGACATACATTCAATGAACTTTATTCATATTGGCCTGAAAGAATTTTTTGGATATCTCTATTATGTGATAAGATATTAATTATTAAAATAAAAAAAGATTAAAATTATTGTTGAATGTTTAATACCAAAAATTATAAGTATTAAAAAAATATCAGGAGAAGTTAATGTTTGTTTTAGGTTTGATGGGAAGTCCAAGAAAAAAAGGTAATACCAATTATCTGCTTACAACTTTTTTAGATGAATGTAGAAATTTTGGAGCGGAAACTGAGATTATTGATGTCCCTAAAAGGAATATCAAGCCATGCATGGAATATCTGACCTGTGAAAAAAATGGTACCTGCCCGATCAAAGATGAAATGGAACATGAAATTATCCCACTTTTAAGAAAAGCTGATTTAATAATACTTGCTACTCCTATGTTTTTTTACAGCTGTTCTGCACAGCTTAAAACATTAATTGACAGGACGCAGCTCCTCTGGGCGAGAAAATACAGGTTAAAAATAACTGACCCGGGCAGAGCATGGCGAAAGGGTTTTCTCCTGGCTTTAGGCGCAACAAAAGGGAAAAACCTGTTTGAAGGAATGATTTTTACAGCAAAATATTTTTACGATGCTGTAGGAGCTAAATATGAGGGAGGACTGACATACAGACAGATTGAGTTCCCTGGTGATATGGAAAAACATCCCACTGTGCAGCAGGAATTAAAAGATGCAGTAAAAACTCTTTTATCACCCCTATTACTGCGGAAAAGGATTTTATTTCTTTCAAATGATGATTCCTGCCTTAGCCAGGCAGCTTCATCCTTTCTAAAACTTTATGCAGGAGATAGATATGAAGTTTTTAATGCAGGAATTAAACCTTCAGCCGGCATTAATACTATGATGATTCAAATCATGCAGGAGAGAGGGATTGATATGGAATACAGGAAACCCGAATCTCTGGAACAAACGAATAATAGTAAATCTTTCGATTCCGTTATTATAACAGAATCCTTAAGTCTCGAAATACAATGTAACTCTGAAAATATAATTCAATGGGATTTTCATATAAATGCTGAAACCAGCAGTGATGAACTTCGGGAAATCTGTGATCAGATTGATGAAAAAATAAAGCTTTTTATTAGTAAACAATAATTTTATGGAGGATGTCAATGGACAAATATGTTTGCAGTTTATGCGGTTATGTTTACGATCCTGAAAAAGGTGACCCCGATAGCGGGATTGCGCCAGGAACTCCCTTTGAAAAAATACCTGATGACTGGACATGTCCTGTTTGTGGAGCATCAAAGGGAGATTTTGAAAAGGAATAAGTTTTAACATATTACTGGTATTTGAAGATTCATAACTTTGATAATAATATCCCCTGGAAAATATTTCGCAGGGGATATTATTATCATGTTACTTTGATTAAATTTCTTTTTTCCAATTACCATACATATCATTGCTGAAAAAAATTTTATGAAAAAACATCAATATTTTCTTATAAATAAATCCAAAATTCGATAGTTGCTATATGAAAAGTATTTTTAAACCTGAAGGGTATTTAAGCAGCATAATACCTGGATATGAATTCAGGGAAGATCAATTGAAAATGGCTGAATTTATCATTGATATGCTGCTTGAACATGAAAGTGGATTAATAGAAGCCGGCACAGGTATCGGCAAGACTCTGGCATATATATTCCCGGCTCTTGTTTATGCAAAGGAAAACAACAAAAAAATTTCCATAACGACAGAAACAAAAGCTCTACAGAAACAGATAATTGATAAAGACCTTCCATTTGTAAAAAAAATATTTAATGATTTCATGAATGGTGATTTTTCCTATTCCATTTGCCTCGGCAGTTCGAATTACCCCTGCAGAAGAAGGTATGAATCAATCTTGAAAAAAGGGAGACTGACAAAACAGGATGAAAATTCACTTGTCCGCCTCAATGAATTATTTGAAACAAAAAAAATATTTTCCAGGTTTGATATATTTATTTCATCGGGAATCTGGGGCCGGATTAACAGGGAACCGGACGGCTGTAATTCCTACCGATGTGTTTTTGCGACAAGATGTCCCTATCAAAATGCGAAAAAGGAATGGGCAAAGTCTGATATTCTGATAATGAACCACTACCTTTTTTTTGCCAATATCGCTTCAGGAAGGACATATCTTCCTGAAACTAACATCGTAATTTTTGATGAGGCCCATTCTGTCGAGGACATTGCCTCTGCACAACTCGGTTTTACAGCCGGTTTTAATCAGTTCAATGAAATAGTTGAACGATACTATAAAAAGAAAAAAAGAAATAACCTTCTCCATTTTATTGAAAATAATGATAAAAGAACAGCAGCTACGGAATTAATAAAACGAATTTCACGGGAGGGAGGGATTTTTTACGAAAAAATAAGGGATCAATTCATTTCAAAAGGAAACACCCTCAGGATAAAGGAGCAATTTAGTTTTGGCAATGATTTTATCCGCCTTCTCAGGGAATTCAATAATCTCATGAATGATGTTGGGGATAATTTCTCAAATGAAATCCTTAAACTGGAATTTGATATTGCACAGGGCCGTCTTTTCACATTTATAGAAAATCTTGCATCTTTTCTATATCAGAACAATGACAATTATGTTTACTGGATACAAAAAGACGAAAAAGAACTCCTTGGCGACATAATGTTAAAAGGCCAGCCGATTAACATATCCGACATACTTAATGAGCAGGTTTATTCACATTTCGATTCATCATTATTCATTTCAGCAACATTATCCATATGCAGCGATTTTTCATATATTTCCAAGCGATTCGGACTATCCAATGGTAAATCCATATCGCTCTCGTCGACGTTTAATTTCAAATCACAGGTTGTATTATATATTGCATCGGATATCAATAATCCTTCCAGTCTTGAATACATCCAGCGCTCTGCGGAAACTTCAGCTGATATAATAAAATATTTAAATGGCAATTGTCTGATTCTTTTTACCTCCTATAAAATGCTAGGTGAAGTAAAAAAAGTATTATCAGGGATGATAAGCCTGCCCATATATTCCCAGGATGAGTATACCTCCGGGGAAGCCCTGGAACTTTACCTTGGCGATAACAATTCAATTTTAATGGGTACGCACTCATTCTGGCAGGGGATTGATCTTCCCGGAGATCTCCTGAGGGGTGTAATCATGATGAGACTTCCTTTTTCGGTCCCCGATTCTCCGATAATTGAGGCAAGGATGGAAAACTTTGTGAAGGAGGGATTGAATCCCTTTATATCATTCCAGGTCCCTGATGCAGCTATTAAATTTAAGCAGGGTTTTGGCCGTCTTATCAGAAGCAGGAGCGATAAAGGTATTGTTGCCGTGATGGACCCGAGAATCCACACAAAATCATATGGGAAATATTTTATCAGATCTATTCCAGAATGCCCGACAGTGTATACGATTAATGATATGATTATTAATTATGAAAAAATATTATAATATGATACTATTCAAAAAAAAATTTGTTTAGATTAATAATTTTAGTCAAATTAATGATGCCGCAATTTCAATTATGGAGTTGATAATATGAAAAAAAAATTTTCAGCTGTAACAAAATTAATAGAAAATCAGAAAACCTATTATAAAAAAGGTTCTACTCGTGATCTTGATTTCCGGATTACTCATCTAAAAAAGCTGAAAAGTACAATTATAAAATATGAAAATGAGATTTTACAGGCTTTGAAAAATGATTTTCATAAACCTGAATTTGAATCCTATGCATCGGAAATTGGTATCGTCCTGAGTGAAATCAGCTATCATATAAAAAATTTAAAAAAATGGTCAAAACCGGAAAGGGTAAAAACGCCATTCATACTATTCCCTGCAACATCTCATAACTATCATGAACCTTACGGTATAGTTCTGATAATTGCGCCATGGAATTACCCGTTTCAGCTTGTTATGAATCCTCTCATAGGAGCAGTCTCAGCCGGAAATTGCGCCGCAGTAAAAACATCTGAACTGGCTCATGAATCATCCTTGATTGTGAAAAAAATTATTGAGGAGACTTTTCTACCCGAATATGTTTCAGTTTTTACCGGCGGCATACCGGTAAGTACCGCTCTTCTCAATGAAAGATTCGATTATATATTTTATACAGGCAGCACGAATGTGGGAAAAATAGTTATGGAAGCTGCTGCAAAAAATCTGACCCCTTTAACACTGGAACTTGGAGGTAAAAGTCCGTGCATAGTTGAAAAAAGCGCTAATCTTGAAGCTGCTGCGAAAAAAATTATCTGGGGGAAGATATTAAATGGCGGCCAGAGCTGCGTTTCTCCTGACTATATTCTGGTACAAAAAGAGATTAAAGAGAATCTCATTGAACTTTTAATTGAACAAATCAAAAAACAGCTTGGTGATGATATAGAAAATAATGAAGACTTCTGCAGAATTATTAATGACAGTCATTTTACACGGTTAACCAGGCTGATAGACAGGAATAAAATTATCTTCGGAGGTAAAACAATAAAAAATTCCAGATATATTGAACCGACAATTCTTAATAATGTAACTGTTGATGACCCTGTCATGAAAGAGGAAATCTTCGGCCCAATTATTCCTCTGATTGATTTCAATACAATTGATGATGCGATGGAAACAGTAAAATCATTGGAGAAACCGCTTGCCTTATATTTATATACTAATAATATTCAAATTGAAAAGCAGGTCATAAACGGATTAGCATTTGGAGGCGGATGTATCAATGATAACATAATTCATTTTGCCAGCAATTTCCTCAACTTTGGAGGTGTTGGAAACAGCGGTATGGGAAAATATCATGGAAAAGCAAGCTACGTAACGTTCACCCATATTAAAGGTATTCTAAAAGCATCCTCATTAATCGACATTAATCTCCGTTATCCGCCTTATAACAGAAAAAAAATTGATATCATAAAAAAATTATTAAAATAAACTCAGTAACAATTTAAGATATCGAGAATTTTCTTTTATTATATTTTTTGTGGACAACTAATAGAGATAACGGTAAATTTCATTTATATATTCTGGAAAATATTTGTGAAACTATATAACTACATTGTTGAAAAAATATTGTTGCCGCTTCTTTTTGATAACGAAAGGGCTGAATATCCCTCAACTTTTCAGAAGGAGTTAAATTATCAATCAAGCAGGATAATTCCAATAGGCTCGGTGATTATGGCAGTTGCCTGGATTTCCTACATACCGATTGACAAACAGCTGCATCCTGAAGAACCGCTCATACAAGTACTCCGGCTTGGTTTATCTTTTTTCGGAATACTATTTTTAATCCTTCATTTTACAAAAAAATTCATTCACCGGAGCCTTTTGTTTCTCACCATAAGCGGATGTTATCTGGTAATTGCCACCGGAATTATTACCGCACTTACAAAAGGAGATTCGGTATATATCGGAGGTTATTTATTTATTATTACTTTGCTTGCCGTAGTTCCGATAAGGAGAAAAGCTGCGCTTGGAATTTTATTCTCATCACTCTCAGCTTTTTTTACAATAGGATTAATGAAGGGTATGTCCTTTTCCAGTGTCAGCGGAAAATATAGCCTGAATGATCTGATCTCAACAACCGTTGTATCCGTTATTTTTATTTTACTATTGGATCATATGAGATTCAGAAGTTGGAAGAAATCAAAAAAAATTGAAGAAAATCAGGCAGTAATTGTTAAGCAAAAAAACCTGATTGATGAGCACCTGAATTGGGCAGGAGAAATTCAAAAAAACCTTCTCCCGAGAAATATACCCATGCTTCAAGAAGCAGTTATTGCATTCCGGTACTATCCGATGATGCAGGTAGGAGGGGATTTTGTCGACATCTGTCATTCCACAGTCAAAAATATGCTGGGACTTTTTGTATGCGATGTTTCAGGCCATGGTGTTGCATCTGCCATGATATCATCCATGATAAAAATGTCACTCTACCTGTGGGATGACTTTATAGAAAATCCAAAAAATATGCTTCATAGCATTAATGCATCAATGTCCGGAAAGCTCGGAGAGAATTTCCTATCAGCCTGTATATGCAGTCTTGACATGTCTAACGGCAGACTCCTGATATCAAATGCAGGTCATCCTCCGGTTATCATAGTCAGATCAGGCGGGATTATTGATGTTGTCAGGATTAAAGGGAGGATTATTTCGAATTTTACCAATCCGAATTATGAACAATTGGAACTATTACTTAAAAATGGTGATAAATTAATTTTATATACTGATGGAATAATTGAAGCATTTAATCAAAATAAGGATTTATTCGGAGAAGACCGTTTCATAGATATGATAAAAAAATACAGTTCAATGAAACCGGAAAATATGTGTGAAAAATTTACAGAGGAACTCTATGAATATATTAACGGTAAAGTTTTCACCGATGATGTTGCACTGATTATTATAGAATATCTGGGAAAAGATATCCTTCAATTACCTTCAAATAATCAAATCAATCATTAACACTTTCAGTTCTCATAAATTATTTATTGTCCTTTTATCATTTTGTAACTATTTTTATCAATTTTTATTGAATATTTATCAATTTATTCATGATTGAATATCATTTGAATGTATTTATTCAAAAAATTGAATTTTTAATAATTGTTTTGTAATTTAATACGATAATTATTAATAAGTTTTCCAGAATTATCAGGAGACAGGTTATGGCAAAAAAAAAAGCTGTAGAAGAAAAAAGCGGTGGCGGTGAATCAGGGTCAGGGCGATGGATGCTAACCTATCTCGATATGGTAACTCTATTATTCGGAGTTTTCATTATTCTGTATGCTATGTCAAATGTCAGTAAAGCAAAATTTGAAACGGTTGCAGAGTCACTGCGCATGGGATTTCAGGGTGGCAGGACTATGTTTGGCGGCCCTATGATCGGCGGTCAGACAATAATGGATCAGCTTCTCCCTCAAGGCTCAAGCAAACGTTATTTATATGAGAAATTGACCGGACTCTTAAAAACACGAATACAGCGCAATATTGTTGAAGTAAGCCAGGTTGAAAGGGGCATAGCAATAACACTGGCAAGTGATATTTATTTTGACATTGGTTCCCATCGCTTAAAGGAAGATGGTCAGAAAGTATTAGCAACAATAGTGCATCTATTCAAGGAAATAGACTATTATATATATATTGAAGGGCATACTGACAGTAATCCTGTAGGTATTGAAGGTGCTGGGCGCGAATATAATGACAACTGGGAACTTGGCGCAATGAGAGCCATAAATGTGCTCCGATATTTTGAAATCATGGGAATTGATCCTGACAAATTATCAGCGCACTCCTATGGGATGTACAGACCTGCAGTTAAATCTATCAAGGCAGGAGATCCACTTGCCGTTGAATTAAAAGCAATAAACCGCCGGGTCGAAATTATTATTGCAACCGGAGAAAAATACAAAAAAATTACAAATGGAAATGATAAATCAGACAATTGGAAATAATGAAAATACTAAGAATTTATAACAAAAAGAGGAGTCTCTGATGCAGATATCGACCATAATTGGACTAGCCGGGGCATTCGGATCCGTTATTGTAACACTCAAAATTGAAGGGGGTCATCTAAGCTCCTTTGTCAACTTTGGAGCTCTAATATTAATATTAGGCGGTTCCATTGCTGTTGCGATAACATCCTTCAGTTTAGCCGAGGTTTTGTCACTTCCAAAATATATTATGACAACTATATTTCCTCCGAAAATGGATGCCGGGGAATTGATCGTTTCTTTTGTAAGCTTTTCAGAAAAAGCGCGTCGTGAAGGGCTTCTTGCTCTTGAAGAGGACGTAAGTGATATTGAAGATAAACTGACTCAACTCGGTCTGGAACTGGTTATTGATGGAACTGATCCGGAAATTGTGCGAAATATCATGGAAAATCTTTCAGACAGTATGAAAAAGCATGAAAAAATACCTGCTGAATTCTTTGAAACTCTTGGTGGATTCTCACCAACCCTAGGTATTATCGGGACTGTTATGGGTCTTGTACATGTTCTTGAAGGTCTTGGCGGAGCAGGAATGGAACAGCTTGGTAGAGGTATTGCTGTTGCTTTTATTGCTACTTTTTACGGAATTGGTTTCGCAAATCTTCTATGGCTTCCATTATGCACAAAAATTAAAAATATTAATCATCAGCTTGAAGAGATGCGAAATATAACGATTGATGGTGTCCTTTCAATACAGAGCGGAGAGAATCCAAGAATAGTAAAAGAACGACTCATATGCAATATCAGTGAGCCGGAAGTCAGGAAAAAAGTATATGAAGTTGCAGGAACCGGGGAATAAAGGAAACCACCTATTTTACATATTCGATGTTTCCTAATGCAGAATTTATATTCTCTTATTTTACTATTTCAAATTTTTTCTTTAGTGTACTATGGAATAAAACAAAATCTTTTTCCTTTATAATATCATACCTTTCAAGGACTGTATTATCTAAATAATAAAAATAATATTTCTTCTCCTCTATCCCGCAAATCATGTTGGCAAGATAAACAATATAGATTACATCCTTGTATTTCTCTCCGGCATTTAGGGGTGAATGATGATGTTTTATTGCTTCAATTAAATATTCCGGGAAATTCCACTTCTGCGCTATTAGATAGCCGATAGAAGAATGACTTATTCCAATGGATATTTCCTCCATGATTGTAGAAGTGCGTATTTTTCTTTCCTTTGTCTCATCATCGATATTCATAACAAGTTTTTTATCTGTCGAAAGAAGAATGATCTTTCCCAGGTCATGAAGTAATCCGGCCAGAAATGAAAAATCTGCCATTTTATGCAATTTTAAATTTATTGATATTTGTCGCGCATACATAGCAACTTTATTACAATGATCCCAAATTTGCTCAAATTTTGAATATCTGTCAGATAAAATCTTCCTTGCATTTATTGTTGTTAATATGGCGTTTACATTTTTTAATCCTATTGTCATAACTGCCGTATTTACTGTTTCAATTCTCTTTCCGGGTACAAATCCTGCAGAATTGGATAGCTTTATGACATCACTTGACAGTGCAGGGTCCATCATTATTTTTTTTGAAATGCCCTCAATTGTAGAATCTGGATCACTGCACAATTTTTGAAGTTCAATTACATGCTGTGGAAAGGTAGGAATCCCTTTTACATCACTAATTATTTTATCCTTTAAATTTGATATAATCAGCGAAGGTCTGAGCTCCCTGGGAATGAGAAGAGATGTTTCGGTTAATATATTATTGCTCTGAATTTTAAAATAATTCGGGTCAATCCCCATGTTTTTTAAAAACAATATGGTTAAAACGATTCCGAGGCCTGCACCCTCAGTATCATCTTCAATTTCATTATAAGCATCTGAAAAATTATTATACGTCATAGCTTTTTGAATTCTTAGATTTATTCTGCTTAATTCTTCAGGTGTAATTGATGAATTATTTATTACACTGATTGTTAAGTCATCCTCTTTGAATTTAAAAAATAATTTTATATAATAATCGCTCTTTTCAATCTGTTCTTCGTAAAGATCGAATTCACCTATAACTTTTTCCTTAAAAAGAGACATCCCCTTGCTATAGTCATTCGTATTTTTAATATCAAGATTATTAATTCTAAAAAATATACGCTTTGCGTTTGCCTTTTGAGCATTAACAATAATCTCCCGTATCAATGTTACAAGAGAATTTAATAGATATATACGGTCAGTATATGATAGAAGCTGAGAAATTATACTATTAAGCATCATTATTCTCATCTTATTTGCATATTTAAAACTATATTCAAATGATTCTTTATTTCTAATTTTCAAAATTAAATCGGGAAAATTTATTTCATTCATATCAATTTTTTGTTTAATATTACTAATCTTTTTATATACACTCTAACAATTAAATTGTAAAATTCTTACTTTTACAGGTCAAGTAATTAATATATTTATCTTCCTTATATATAAATAAATTATTTTCTATGTTCAACCGATAATAAATAGGATAAAATGTATTCATATGATTTAACAATGTTTTTTCAGCCAAACTGGCTTGGCAATAAAAACACCTGGATTCTTTAAATCAGGTTTAAAAGTGTAAAATTTTTCTTGAATTATTAGATTTTAACAGGCATAATGTCTGGCAGATTAACAAGCAAATAAATATATTCCGGAGTTTTTAATAATAATGCAAGTAAAACTTTGGGGTGTCAGAGGTTCTATCCCGACACCATTAAGCAATAGAGAATACAAAAATAAAATCCAGCGTATTCTTGAAAATGCAATTAAGACAGGGCTGGGGGATATTTCAAAAATTGATGATTTTATTAAAAAATTGCCCGATGACCTTCAACATGTATATGGCGGCAATACCACATGCGTATCACTGACTTCAGAATCTGGAATTACATATATTATTGATTGCGGTACTGGATTAAGGCCTCTTGGTTATGATTTGATGAAAGGGCCCTGTGGTGAAGGGAAAGGAGTAATAACATTTTTTATCACCCATAATCACTGGGACCATATTCAGGGCCTCCCGTTTTTTAACCCTATCTATGTTTCAGGCAATGTACTCAATTTTTATTCCCCCTATAAAAAACAGAGAGAACTTCTGGAACAGCAGCAGAGTGCGCCCTTTTTTCCCGGAATATTCAATGATACACCATCAATGAAAAATTTTTATCTTCTTGATACAAAAAATAGAACATCAGTGAAATTTGAAGATGATCTTATCATGGATTATTTCCCTCTCAATCATCCCTGTGGAAGTTTTGCATACAGGTTCAAGCAAAATAACAAAATTTTTATTTTTGCAACAGATGCAGAATTTACAGGCAAAATTCTTGAGACCATTGGAAATTCCACAGACTTTTTTTTGAATGCGGATCTTTTGATTATTGATTCCCAATATACACTTAAAGAATCATTTCTAAAAATTGACTGGGGACATACAAGCTATACAATGGCTGTCAATTGCGGAGTAAAATGGAGCATTAAAAATTTAGTACTGACCCATCACGAGCCTTCATATTATGATTCAAAACTCCATTTAAACTGGAAAAAAGCGGTTGAACATGGAAAATTGATCAATAATAAAAATACAAAAATTATCATGGCCAGGGAAGGTATGGTTTTTAAGTTATAATAGTTTGATAACTCGAAATATAAAAATCATCAACCAGAATATATTATAATCCGATGGTAAATCCTTATCAACTTCTACTTATATGTTCAATAATTTTTTTTATGATGCCTGGAACATCTTTAATCGCCCAACGTACAAAATCGAGCATTAATGCGGGTGAACAGCGGTTTTCTGAAAAAGGTTTAAAGGATAACAGATATTTTTTTTATTTTATTAATTCATCAATCTCAAACTTCGGAAATGATGAAAATAAAATCATATTCAAAAAAGCTATTCAGCGAGATATTATTTCCCAAATTCTCTACATGAAATTTCTCTTTCATGATTCCTACATTGAAATAAGAAAAGCTCAGGAGATTTTGATTGATCTATATAAAAATATTATCCAAAATGAAATTTTAAACACAAAAAAACTTCTTGATGACGCTGCCCCGGATGTAATAAAATCTAATAAATTTATAGGTAAGCACTATCTGGAACTTGGCTATAAAAGCCTGGTAACATCAAAACAATTCATGATCACCGGTGATAATATCAGGGATTCACTATTTTCAATGAGGCTCAATCAATATGTGAAAGCAATTAAAAAAGCAAAACTCGGGAAAAGATATGCAATGATGTCAATGATATTTACAAAACTGGAGAAAGAGCTTTTCGTAAAGGACTATAAGAGTTACAATTTTGAAGAAATTGAAAAATTGATAAAGAAAACGGATAGTGAAACAAAAAAATTGCTGTTATCAATTCATTATGACAACTACTATAAAGTAATAGATAAAATGTCCTTTTATGATAAAATATGGATTAAACCTGATTTAAATGAAATCAATGAATATAAAGAGTATCTTGACAAAAAATAATCTAAAATTCACCGTTATCAAAATACTGCTGCTATGTATTTTTATTTCCATTACCTGCTCAAATAAACCTGAAATTAATACCGGCCTTGCGTATAAAGGATTTTATTATTCACACGAGGAACAGATAAAATCTTTAAAGAAAGATAAGACAAATTTTACAGAGAATTTTATTCTTGGAGTGGCTTATAAGCAGCTGAAAAAATATCAGAATGCTATATACCATTTTGCGAATAGCTGCTTTATAAACCACAGGTTTGAAAAAGAAAAATTTAACGTAGAAGATATTATTGCATTTATTGGTAATAGTTACTCAAATTCCGCTTATTATCAGGATTCTATTTATGAAATCGCGGAGATCTATTCGCTATATAACAAACCGCAGGAAGTAATTACAATATTAAGTCATATTGTCCCGGAGCAGAAAAGTTTATATCTTGATTCAATATTATTAAAAGCCAATTCAATGATTAAACTCAATATGCCTGATTATGGCTTAGCCCTTCTATTAAATTCAATAAAAGAATTTAATTCTGAAAATCATCTATCTTCAATTTATTTAAAATTAGGATTTATTTATGAAAAAAAATCTGATTATATTCATGCCATTGATGCTTATCTAAAAATATTAAAACTTAATGCCAAAAGCTGGTTTTCAAGTATATCATCAAAACTTATCATAAAAGTAATGGAAACAGAAAAAATCAGCATTACCAATGATAATGAAAAACTCCTTCTCGCAAGGTCACTTTATCATTCAAAAGAATATCCCGATGCATTTAAAATTATCGATTCAATTAATCTGAGCAATATAGCAGAAGCAACTGAACTTCACAAATTAAAAGTTAGAATTTTCACAAGGGTTGAAAATTCTAAAGCTGTTGAATCTCTGATAAAGTCAATTGAAAAAAATACAGATCTATATTATGAAATTCTCATGGAACAGGGGGATGAATTTATAAAAATGAGCAAGCCAATCCCTGCTCATCAGATCTATTTTACTATCGTAAATTCAGGTAAAGAACCATATACTGAAAAAGCCTTAAAACTTTTATGCAGCTATTATGCAGATCACAATTATAAAAGTTCTTTTAAATATTTTAATATTTACATAAATAAATATAAAGAAAATCCATACTCAGGGTACTTAATCTGGCTTCTTGCCAAGGAAGAACTGATAAAAAATAACGCTAATGCAGCTGCCCAATTATTACAGGAATCAATTAACAGATTCCCAAATGGAAATTATTCCGATAATTGCAGATTCTGGCTATACAAATTGTTAAAAAATAAAAACGATCTGGTTAATGCAAAAAAAATTGCCATAGATCTTGTTATGAATAATTCCGATTCCTCATACACATGGATCCTTTTAAAAGAAATTGAGAAAGAATATACATATGATACCTTACAGAACAGTTTCAACATATCAATATCAGAAGGCTTTAAAGATAAGGCCTTCTTTTATCATACCCTCCAATTTTTTAAGGATAAAAATTTTGAAACAAGGAATAAACGAATAGAATATCTAAAACTCGATGCAATTCAAAAATATGATAAAATAAATGCATTATTAAATATAAAAGGCAAAAATTCAGATAAACTAAATGGAATTATTAAATCCATTGAAAAATATTTCATGATAGGAAATGTAGATCTTATAGACAGGGAATTAAAGCAATGGCCTGAAGATGAGGAATATACAGAGCTTAAATATGCAGCGCTGGCCATTTTGGGAAGCAGGTACAATCAATTTTTTATTTCTGCAAATGCAGTAAGCAAACTGTTAAAAATATTTTCCATTCAAGAAAATATTATGATAATGCCAAAAAAAATTCTAACCATACTTTATCCTTTAGCATTTCAGGATTGTATTAAAGAAAACAGTAATAAATTTAATATCAGTCCACACATAGTATATTCAATAATAAGATCAGAATCTTTTTATAAACATACAGCGGTGTCACGCTCTAATGCCATTGGACTGATGCAGCTAATACCATCAACTGCCAATGGGATAGCACGTGAGTTTAAATTAAAAAATTATAATCTTAAAGAACCATGTACATCCATATTTTTCGGTACTGCCTATTTTTCCTGGTTGATGAAACATTTTAACGGAAATGTCAAATTATCACTTGCTGGCTATAATGCAGGGCCAAATTTTGTACAAAGAATTTTGAATAAATCAAAAATTTCTGATTTTGATTTATTTATTGAATCATTTCCATCTGATGAAACAAGATATTATGTAAATAGATCAGAAAAATTCATCATCATACATAATTTATTATATCACACAATTGAATCTAAATAAATAGATAACTATTGACAAATATTTTTGTTATATAAATATTATTATATAATGAAAATAAAATTGCTTATCATGATTTATTTTGTTTTTTTTATTTTTCAAAATAAAGGTTTCTCTGATTTAATTGGCAGGGTCATTCAGTTATCCGGAACCATAGAAAGGTCCTCAATTACCACCGGGCAGCGTTATAATACTGACATTGGCTCACAAGTTGACTTCGGGCAGAGAATTAAACTTCAAAACGATTCCTATATTGAAATTCTATATGAAAATGGAACAAGCATTCTTATTTCCGATGAATCTGAAGTATTATTATACTCAATAAGAATGAAAGTTGATGATGCGCCAACAAAAATTAAACTTCTTTATGGCAAGATTAAAGTTATTCCACGACAAGTATTTAATGACAGATCGTTAATTTTAACAACTCCCACTGCAATAATCAGCATTGTTGATGCGACATTTTCTGCAATTGCAAGTGAAAACGAAACAAAAATTGTTTCGTTTTCAAGCAAAGTTGGTATTGCCAGTATCAATCCGGGTATAAAAAAGGCTTATATAATTTTTGAAGGTGAGGAGATATCAGTTAAAAAAAATATTCCTCCGTCATCACCTGTTGGTATTACTGATACAGTAATAAAGTTTTGGATGGATAATTATATCATCAGCAGTGACCATAAATATATCCTAAAAATTAACCAGGAAGAAGGTTTCATTGACTGGATTTTGAGAAAAAGAGAATATTAAAAAAGTGAATATCTAACCGTTGGATTACTGCATGTAAAAAATTTTTCTACTTGACAAATTAACCCTGATCAAATATTTATGCCAGTCTAATATCTGATAAATGAATTTCTTAAACAGCGAAATTAAAGCTTATGCTAAAATTAATCTTCATCTTGAAATTTTAAATAAAAGAGATGACGGTTATCATAACCTATTCGGTTTATTTGCAAAAATAAACATATTTGATCTTTTAAAACTTGAATATACCGATATCAGAGATGGAAACGCTGAACAAATAAATGTTGAAATAAATGCCCGGGGGGGATTATTTAAAAATTTATTAAATCAAATTCCTCTATATGATAATTTAGTTTATAAAGCAACTCAACATTATTTTAAAGGATTAAATAAAACAGGGACCATTGTATACTCATTAACTAAAAATATACCAGCAGGCGGGGGGCTTGGAGGGGGCAGTACAGATTGTGCGGCTGCATTAAAAGTTTTAAATAATACATTTGGATATAAAACATCTGATGAATTAATTCAGATTGGAGCAAAACTAGGCGCTGATATCCCTTTTTGCCTTCACAACGGATTTGCTATTTGTGAAGGGATCGGAGAAAAAGTCCAACCACTGAAAGGAAAAATGGATTATGCTCTTTTAGTACTGAATAATGGAACTCATATTGATACAAAACAGGCATATAAACTTCTTGGAAGAAATTTAAATCAAACCTATAATAATACATTAAATGAAAAAAAAACTAAAATTATTAATGCTATTTTAACCGGAAATATTTCGGAAATAAAAGATTTACTTGTAAATGATTTTGAAAAAAAAATATTTGATTTATATCCTGAAATCAGTATAATTAAAAGAAAAACTGAAGATTCGGGTGCAGATTTTTCAATAATGACAGGTTCAGGATCTACAATAGTCGGATTATTTAAAAATAAATTATACGCGCATAATGCATACAATTTATTAAAAAATGAAATTAAATATGTCTTTTTAACGGATTTTGCTGATGAATAGACATATTTTATCAATATTCTCTTTTTATAGAATATATCAAATTGAGGTGTGGCCAAGCGGTAAGGCACCGGGTTTTGGTCTCGGTATTCCCAGGTTCGAATCCTGGCACCTCAGATGTTTCATACTATGCAATTTCCCCAAATTATTTGCTAACAGAAGTTTAATGTTTCCAATTAAAACAGGATAGTTTATGTATAATAATTCTTTAAAAATTTTCTCAGGGACATCAAATCCAGAACTTGCTCAACAAATTTCTGATTACCTTGGGATTTCACTCAGCAGTATTGAAATTAAAAGGTTTAAAGATGGTGAAATTTCTGTAAAATTAAAAGAGAATGTCAGAGAGCAGGATATTTTTATTATTCAATCAACTAATAGTCCTGCTAATGAAAATATCATGGAACTTCTATTAATAATTGATGCGGCCATGCGCGCATCATCAAAAAGGATAACTGCAGTTATTCCTTATTTCGGATATGCAAGACAGGACAGAAAGGTTGAACCAAGGGTTCCAATTTCAGCAAAAGTTATGGCCAATATTATTCAGGTAACCGGCGCGAACAGGGTTTTGACAATTGACCTCCATGCAGATCAAATTCAAGGTTTTTTTGATATTCCCGTTGATAATATGTTTGTAACCCCAATAACTATTGAATATATAAAAAAATTAGATATTAAAAACATTGTTGTAGTTTCACCTGACTCTGGAGGTGCTGCAAGGGCGCGATTTATTGCCCATAAATTAAATGCAGGTCTTGCCATTATTGATAAAAGACGCCCTGAACCAAATATTGCAGAAGTACAATATGTTGTGGGGGATGTAAAAGGAAAAAATTGCATTCTCGTCGATGATATGGTTGATACAGGTGGATCCATATCATTGGCAGCGCAGGCGCTAAAAGTTCAGGGGGCTGAAGATATATACTGTTTATTTACTCACCCATTACTAACCGGGGATGCAGCGACTAAACTTTCAAAAGCCGGTTTCAAAGAGATTATCTGTACAAATACAATTTATTTGACAAAAGATAAAAAAATTGATAACTTAAAGATACTATCAATAGCGCCCCTATTAGGAGAGGCTATTAGAAGAATACATATAGGTGAATCTGTAAGTTCATTGTTTTTGTAAAATACAATAATTTAATTAATAAATATTTAAAGGGTAAGATATGGAAGGAAAAATTTTAAATGCGGAAGTGAGGAATGAATTCGGAAAAAATGACTGTATAAGGCTGAGAAAAGCTGGATATATTCCTGTTGTACTATATTCACATGGTCAATCTGAATCGTTAAAAGTAAAAAAGAAAGATTTTTTAAATCTTTTTGAAAAATCTGTATCCGAAAGTGTTATTTTTGATCTAAAAGTATCAGAACAATCTGGTAATTCCGGTCAAATGGCATTTGTGAAGGAATATCAGGTTGATCCAGTAAGTGGTGAGATTTTACACCTTGATTTATTTAAAGTTACTCAAGATGAGAAAATTCATACTCATGTTCATATTGAATTTATCGGCTCACCAAAAGGTGTTAAGTTGGGCGGAGTTCTTGAAATCAATGAGAGGATGATTGAAGTTGAATGTTTGCCGCGGGATTTACCGAATAAAATTGAAGTGGATGTTACTGAGCTAATGATTGGTGACTCTATACATGCCAGAGAATTGAAATTAGGTGATACTATTCAATTATACAGTAATCCCGAATCAGTTATTGTATCCGTTCATGTAATAAAGGCTGCAAAAACTCCAACTGCAGGTGAAGAAGGAGCAGAATCAGTAGAAATAGTTGGCGGCAAGGAGTCTTCTGAAAGTTCTGAAAGCGAAAAGTAATGAATAAATCTTATAAGCTCAATTATCCCTTATGATTTTTACATTTATAGTAAAATTAATATATAAGGAAGTGATAATAATTTGAAATTAATTGTTGGTTTCGGAAACCCAGGTGAAAAATTTGCTAATAATAGGCAGAATATTGGCTTCAAAGTTATCGATATAATTGGTAATAATGAGAATATTGAAGTAAAAATTAAAAAGAAAAAGTCAATAATAGGTAGAGGGAAAATTAAAGGATTTGATGCTGTTTTGCTTAAACCTCAGACTTTTGTCAATTTAATCGGAGAATCGGTTCTCTATATAGCTTCCTTTTTAAGAATCAATGTAAAGGATATCATCTGTATTGTGGAAGATTCCTCATTACCCCTTGGAGAAATGAGAGTTGATTATCTTTACTCCTCACTTGAACATGAAGGGGTTAAATCAATGACCAAAGCTTTGAAATCAGAAAGATTCGCTAAAATTAGAGTAGGTATTGGCAAACTTCCAACCGGAATGAGCATGGAAAAATATTTACATCAGGATTTTACTGATGAAGAAAATCTTATACTGATTGATATCCTCAACAAATCGGAAGAAGTTGCAAAAATGCTTCTTTTATACTCAATAGAGGAAGTTCAGGAAAAATATAATCCGGATGGGGCTCCTAAAATTAAAAAACGTACAGTAAAAAAAATACACATAGATCACCGAAAATTCAAGAAAAAATAGAACGATCATGATATAAGCATGCATTGCTGACTATTTACAAATAAATTTTAACAATTTTTCTTGACTAATATAATTAATACTTTATAATTTTGATTAATTATATTTTATAATTCATTTAGTGTATTTAATTATACAAAAATTATTATTCATGGAGCAATAAAATGGCTAAGGGATTAACAGTTATTTTTGGATTAATATTCTGCTTATCGGTATATTCACAATCTTTTGCACAATCATCTTCAGATAACAACTCAAGCGATATTTCCGGAAGATATGACCCTGAAGCAATGATTAAAAGATTAAGTTATGAGAATTTTAAACATATCAAACTTTTATCAGCCTCTATAATAAATTATGGAGGGGGAGAAGAAGTCATTGATAAATTAATTGATAATTACGCAGAAGCCAGCGCCCTTTATTTTCAGAATAAATACACTGAAGCATCAACTCTTTTTTCAAAAAATGAAAAAGATATTTTTGATATTACAAAAAAAATTGTAGATACATATTTTAAAGATACTGAAAAACTCTTTAATGAAAGTATAAGAATTAATTTAAAAAAGGAAATCAGGGAATCATTAAAGGGTGAAAGTACCAATGAAATAGCAGTGAAATATATCAGTGCTGCCAGATTTGCAATTGATAAAGGGAATGATATCTACTTCAGGTATAAAGACGCAACCCTCAGTTCTCCCCGTGAGTTAATTAATGGTATTTATTATTATAGAAGGGCTAAAGAAAATATTTATTTATTTATAGAATCCAATATTTCTAATAAGGATAAGATAAAACAAGCGGCTGAAAAAAAGGAATTCAATGAAAAGTATAAAATAGGTTTAGATGATAATAAAAATAAAATCTCCAAACCTATGGAAAAACAGAATTAATAATTTAATCTATACATATTTAGTGGATCTTTAAATCTAATTTTTCATCTTTGAGTATCCTCAAAGATAATAATCTTATATCCTTGTTTAAATCGGTTAAAAGATTAATAACCTTCTTTCTTGTATCATCATCAAGCCTATACCCTCTAATTGCATGCAGGCATGCCAGTAAAAGTGAATTTTTTATATTATTTTTATAGACCTTATTAAAAATAGTAATTATCTCTCTATATATCTTATCATCTTTAATATTTAAATTTTCAAGTGTCGTGATTACAACAATATCACTTGGATCGTTCAAGCCTTTTAAAATATATGGAATAATTTTATTGTTGTCTTCATAATCGTTTATCAACAACAGCCCTTTCATTGATACATCTCTGATAAGCCAGTCTTGACTTTCCAATCCACTGACAAATATCGGGTAAGTTACCATTGATTTATATTCAGATAAAGTCATTAAAGCATATAATTTTACATTATCATCTTTAGTCTCAGACGCCATATCAATTATTCTATTAATAATTCTTCCAGATGGCAGATGTGATAGGAGTTCTAAAGATAATATTTTAATCTTTGGATGATTATCATATGTTGCTTTTAGCAATAGTATTTCTATTTCATCATAAAATGGTGTCTTAATATAATTAGATAATTCTACTATTGCCTGGTATCTAACAACCCAATTTTCTGATTGATATTTATCAAATACGCTTTTATAATATACTGCATTTTGATTTATATCAGTTTTTATTGATGATTTACTGCAGTTAATAATGACTATTAAAACAAATATTATTATAAAATTAACTCTCATAATAAAAACATACAACCTCGAATTTATACAGGGATCTTCTAAAATATTCAGATAATGTTTCAAATAAATTGCTAATTTATTTGAAACATCCTAATTGGCATCCTTTGACTTTTATATTCATTTTATTACACTCATCTCCTACATCTGAAGGAGATATACCAAGTTCTTCTGCAATATCAAGGGCATCGGAACAATTAATTTTTCCCTCTGATTTAATATTTTTTTTTATTTGTTCTTTTAAATTTTCCATATTATCTCCAAGTATTGTAATTAAAAATTAAAATGTTTTAGAATAACATTACTCCCCAATTAAAATCCTGTAATCATCAATTTTACGATTAATATATGATAATGTATATTCATTTAACCAGACTTGATTATTTTTTAAGAGTATTTTATATAACTCAAGAATTTTTTTTAAACTATTTCTATGTTGCAAATTCCGCTTTTCTAATAAATTATATTTTGTTATAAATAATTTTTTATATAATAGAGAAATAAAACGGTTGCCGTCTGGTGAAAATGAAATATCCTCCCCCTCAATCCCGGTGCTAACCAGTTTATTCTCTGAAATTTTATATATATGGATCAATTGATTTTTTAAAAAAGAAATTATACCAGAATGGCTTGAATAATTCATACTTGTATTTAAAGAGTTTGTTATCAAAGTTTTTATTTGATTTGTCTTAGTATCAAGTAGTTTTATCGAATAATTTCCGGTATATCCGGTTCTATATGCTATTAAAGAATTACTTAACCAGGTTATTTCTGCAGAAGAAGTTAAATCAGTAATCCATAAATCATTAAATTTTGAGAATATTTTCCCTTTATAAAATCCACCGCTTCCATTCACTATTAACATTCTCTTTCTATTTGGTGATAAATACAAAAAAGCCGGATTATCAGAAATTAATGTATCAGAATATTGTGACTTAGCACAAATTAATTTTTTTATTCTGCTATCAGGGAAAAATTCAAATATTCCGGGATTCTCTTCAATCAGGATAGAATTCCCTTCTGGGGAACGGGTAAAATTCATGAAAAAATGTGGTGATTTTTCAAAAATCAATTTCCCTGTGTTCATATTCAAAATTAGAGTTTCACCAGAAATGTCATTATTTTCAGAAATCAATAATCGTTTTAAAAATAAATAATTCCCATCAAGGGAAAATATCATTGATGTAATTGTTCCGGGAATTTGAATTATTTCTGTTTTCTGATGAACGGCAAGATTATATTTGTAAATAATATTTATGTCTGATAATTCTTTTATATAAGAAATTTCATTTCCGCCTATCCAATCTGCATAAATTATATCCTTGTCTATATACAGAGAATTTACAGAACTATGAACGTCAATTTTTGATTCTTTTAATCTATTATATATTGGAGAATTATTAGATATGTATATTCTATCAAGATCAATATCCTTTGCAAATGCTGACGTTGAAAGAATACAAAGATAAAAAAATTTAAGTATTATTTTTATTGAAATTATTTTTTTGATTTGTCACTTTTCCCCTGTAGTAAAGAATTTCTGATATCATTAATTTCTTTATTGATATCACTTCTTTTCTGCAAATTAGGGATTAAAAATCTTTGTCCTGGAAATATTAAATCGGGGTCTTTTATCTGATCTCTGTTTGCCTTATAAATCAAAGGCCATAATCTGGAATTCTTATAAACAGTTTCTGCTATTCGCCATAGGCAATCAGTATTTTGTTGTCTATATTTAACAACATAATATACAGGTTTTTCTTCAACTAAGTCTTTATTTTTTGTTGCATCCTTATCCACTTCTTTGTCTTTACCTGATAACAGCTCATTCTTTACACCTTTTTTTTCATCCTCAATTTTTACTAAAGCAATACTACTCGAATTTAACAGCAACTCAGCTTCATCTGACTTTAAAACTGACTCTTCATATTGCTTATCATCAAATGATTTACTGCTACTCAAAATTATTGAATTAGCTTTATCTAAATTATCTTTCAGTTTACCATCTGGATCTTTTATTTTTATCTGTTCATATAATTTACTGACTGAATCCAGTTTTTCTCTGGCAATTCCCTGACGAATTTTATCCTTTGCAATTTTTATAATACTATCTGCTTCAGCTGTTTTAGTACCTGATTCTTTCGGCTGTCTTTTTGTCAGTAATTCATTTGCTTCCCCGATAGCATTGTCAGCTTTGTTAAGTTCATTTGCCGCATAATCTTTTCCTTTACCTGTTTTTAATGCCGCCATTTCTTTTATAAGAAAATCTATTTTTATTTTTTCTTCTGCAATTTTCTTTTCTATATTTAAGGCATCATCAATTTTCTCTTTCGCTAAAACTAAATTCTTTTCAATATCCACGAGATATTTGCTTATATTTTTAAGTTTTTTTTCTTCTAATTCTACTTTTCCCTTTCCAATATCTTGCTTTGCACTATCGAGATCTTTTTCTGCGATTTTACTCAACTCCTGCGAATTCAATGTATTATACTGGTCCTCAAGTTGTTGAATTTTTGATTTTAATCCAGGGATTGCAGCAATTGATTTTTCAGATGCGGCTTTCCCTGTAGCAATTGCATTCTTTGATTTCAGATGCGATTCCCAGTACTGCTTATCATTATTTAATTTTTCAGAATCTTTAATGGAATTATTAGTAGTATTAAAATCTTCCTGTGCGAAAATTTCAGCGTTCTGGGTTTCTGCTTCATTATAAATTTTAACTGCCTCTGAAAGTGAATCTTTAGCAAGCAATGGGAGTGATTCATTTATAGCGGCATCTGATTTTTCCTTCGATTTTACTGCTGAATCAAGAGCATCTTTAATTTTATCATCCTTAAGAAATTCATGGGAATTATAAAGCAATTGAACTGCAAGATTCAAATTTTTATCGCTATATTTTTCTGCTTTAACATCATAGGCCCTGTCTATAGATAACTTAGCATTAATGATTTCTCTGACCGGGACTTCAACTTCACATGATATAAGTGAAACAACACCTGAGATAAAAATTAAAAATTTTATTAACTTCTTTATTTTTGCCATACATTTACCTCTGTTATTCAATATGAAATTTTTCTTCAGACCCGGTAGAATTGAATCATACTATTGAAAAAATTTATGTCAATACAAAAAATTGATTATTCCATCTATTGAAAATTATTTTGTCATTATATTATTTACAATTTCAGTACACCTTGGGCATAATTCTTTATGAATAGTATCTGTACCAATTATATCAGAATAATTCCAGCATCGGATGCATTTAAAACCATCAGTTTTTAACACATCTATATCGATTATTTCATATTCCTCCATACTGGAGGTTTTAATATCTGAAATTTCAATATTTGCGACTTGTAAAAAACGTTTCAATTCATCTCCCATTTCTTCAAGTATATTCTTTAAATTGTTTTCTTTTACAAATATTTTTATATCTGCCTCAAGTGATGATTTTATCATTTTATCTTTTCTTCTTTTTTCAAGGGCCTTTAAAACATCCTTCTTAACACTTGCAACATTTTCGATCCTCTTGAAAATTTCCGGATTAAAGAAATGATCATCTAAGGTATGATAAACCTGCAAATGAATAGAATCATCATTCTTCATGAATTTCCATATTTCCTCTGAAGTAAATGGAAGTACCGGTGCGATTAACCTCACCAGGGACTGGTACAATTCATACAGGACAGTCTGATTAGATCTTCTAATCTTTGAATCAAGCGATTCGATATATAGAATATCCTTAGAAACATCGAAATATATTGATGACAAATCTACAGCACAAAAATTCAAAATTTTCCTGTAGACAAGATGAAATTCAAAATTTTCATAATGCTCAATAACTTTTTCTGATAAAACATAAAGTTTATGCATGAGCCATTTGTCAATATTCGTAAGATCAAGATAGGAGACTTTCATATCAACAGTAAAATCAGAAATATTTCCAAGAATAAATTTAAAGGTATTTCTTATTCTCCTGTATGAATCAGCCAGCTGGTTCATCATATCCATGCCTATTCGAAGATCATTCTTATAATCCTCTGAAGAGACCCAGAGCCTTAATATATCAGCGCCATATTGCTTAATAATGTTTTCTGGCGGCACCACATTCCCTAATGATTTACTCATCGCTTTTCCATGCTCATCCAGAACAAAACCATGAGTGAGTACGGTTCTATAGGGAGCGCGGCCTCTTAAGACAAGGGCTGGCCATAGAGAAGATTGAAACCATCCCCGGTGCTGATCGCTGCCTTCCAGGTAAATATCTGCAGGCCACCTGTGATCTTTCCATTTTTCAAGAACTACAAAATTTGATACGCCGGAATCGAACCAGACATCCAGTATATCATATTCCTTTACAAAAGAATCGCTGCTGCAATCACATTTTGTACCAGAAGGAATAAGATCTTTAATATCATTAAGGTACCAGGCATCAATCCCCTGATCTTTTACAATTGCTGAAAAATGCCTCAAGCTGGCAATTGACATCATGTTTTTATTGCATTTTGAACATCTGAATGATGGAATAGGAACCCCCCAGGACCGCTGTCTGGAGAGACACCAATCAGGCCTGGTCTCAGCCATTCCTCTGAATCTGGATTCTCCCCATAAAGGAATCCAATCTGTATCATCAATAGATTTTAATGCTAATTCTCTGAGATTCTGATGATCAATTTTCAAGAACCATTGTTCTGTTGCTCTGAAAATTAATGGCTTTTTACAACGCCAGCAATGCGGATAGGAATGCTCAATTTTCTCACTATGTAAAAGTGAGTTTTTACTTTTCAGCAAGTCAACAATGCGGTCATTTCCCTTGAATACATTCACACCTTTCATTTCAGAAAAATCATCAGTAAATGCACCGTAATCATCAACCGGGCAGAATACATCGAGATTATTTTCCAATCCAACGATATAATCATCATAGCCATGGCCCGGGGCCGTATGAACAATTCCTGTCCCCTGTTCAAGAGTGACATGAGTCCCAAAAATTACCTTTGACTCCCTGTTAATAAAGGGATGCAGTATTTTCAATTTCCTTAACTGATTCTTTGATATATCAAATTCATTATCGCTTTTCCTTTTCATAATATTTTCAAACTGGGGGAGAAGGCCTTTAGCTAGTATGAAAAATTCTTCCCCGAACTTAAATACAGCATACTGAAAATCGGGATGAAAGGAGAGTGCCAGATTTGCCGGAAGTGTCCATGGTGTTGTAGTCCATATCACAGCATATGTTTTAGTTTGATCAATTCCGTCAATTTTTACTGAGTCTGGCTCAACTTTAAACTTTACATAAATGGATGGGGATGTATGGTTATCATACTCAACCTCAGCTTCCGCTAAAGCAGTAACACATGTAGGGCACCAGTAAATTGGTTTTTTATTTCTGCTGATAAATCCCTTTTCAAATATCTTCCCAAAAACTTCAATAATCATTGCTTCATAATCTTTGGACATGGTCAAATAGGGATTTTCAAAATCACCAAAAATACCCAGCCTGACAAACTCCTCCATTTGAATCTTAATGAATTTTTCAGCATATTCACGGCATAATTTTCTTATTTCATTTTTATCCATTGAGCCAGAACCGCTTCCCAGTCTCTTGACCACTTCAAGCTCAATTGGCAAACCATGACAATCCCAACCGGGGACATAAGGAGATTTAAATCCTTTCATTGTCTTATGTTTCACAATAATATCTTTTAATATCTTATTTAAAGCATGACCGATGTGAATATGCCCGTTTGCATAAGGAGGTCCATCATGGAGAATATAGAGCTCAGCTTTATCCCGTGATCTCAGGATTTTCTCATATATTTTTTCTTCTTTCCAATATTTTAGCATTTCTGGCTCCCTGGCCGGCAGATTCGCCTTCATTGGAAATTCAGTTGCAGGTAAATTCACAGTTTTCGAATAATCCATAACACCCTCATTTAATCAAACGTATAATTAATAAAACAAATACATATTTCAATTTTCTTGTGAATTAAAGAATTTTGATTATATTATTTATTAGCAGAATTATTTTAAGGAAGAAATTATAACAAGTTTTGTCAATTTTATTTTGTTCCTTAATTTTGTTTAGACAGCAATTATTCAATAAAATATTATTGTTTCATATCAAATGTATTAATATGGTATTATATAAGCCTGGAAATTGAGTATGAATAATAAAACATTAATAATAATCCCATTTATGGAAAAAATAAAATTATCAGAACAGCGTGTTTTGGAAATTATCAATTCCATTGAATATGATATGCTTTTCATAGATGATAGAAATGATAATTTTGTTAATAAATTTCTTACTATTAATCCAAAAATTACTTTTATAAAACATGAAGTGCCGCTTGGATATGGCGCATGTTTTGTTACTGGTTATTCCTACGCCAGGGATTTTGAATATGATATCATGATGACAATTTCTCCAGATTCAATTAATGCCAGAATTTTAATTGATGAAATGGAAAAAAATATTATTTATGGATATGATATAGTTTCATGTAGTAGATTATTAGAAAATTACGGCCACAACAAAATAGCCCCCGGATATATTCAAATAACTGAAGAAATATCCCAATCCCTGAACAAAAAAATTGAAAATGATATAACTGATCCCCTTTCTGAGATTAAGGCATATCGATTAAATTCTCTGAAAGGTATGGAATTAACAGAATTCGGGCATGGGATATTGCTGCAAATCTGGATACAATCATCAAATTTAGGATTATTAATAATTGAACTCCCGCATGAACCAATTACTCATTTCGGGAGAGAACTGGATGAAGATGAAAATTCTCTGGAATATTTATTATCTCTTATTGAAACAGAAGCATATCTATATAATAAAGGAAAAATGAATTAAAGAGAAATATCCAATTTTAATAAAAAAGTTACAACCAGGATAAAATGAAATAAATCAATTGACAACTGGGCTTATAAAATTCAATAAGGACATTCAATTTTTTTATTATTATTATTATTATAAATCTTTATGTCCAATCCACTAATAATCCAAAGCGATAATACCCTCCTCCTTGAAGTAGATAATTCAAGTTTTGAAATTGCCCGAGATGCAATTTCCCCCTTTGCTGAGCTTGAAAAAAGTCCAGAACATATTCATACCTATAGAATAACACCGCTATCAATATGGAATGCTGCTGCATCAGGTATGAAGTTCAATGATATAATTAATAACCTCAAATTGTATTCTAGATATACGGTTCCTGAAATTGTAGTTATTACCGTTAAAGAACAGATGAATCGATATGGACTTCTGAAACTAATAAAAAAAAATAATGAGCTTATTCTTACATCCACTGATTCAATACTGATAAATGAAATCATCAATCATAAAAAAATTGTTGCTTATGTAACCAGAAAAATTGATGATTATAATCTGCTTATCAAACCAAATTACCGCGGCCATATTAAACAGTCATTAATTAAGATAGGTTTTCCTGTTGAGGATATTGCCGGATACGAAGATGGGGATCCATGTACTATTTCAATGAAAGAAATCAGTAATAAAAATATGCCTTTTATTATCAGGGATTATCAGCAAAGTGCGATAACATCATTCCACAGGGGTGGCGGTCCGGAAGGCGGAAGTGGCGTAATAGTTATGCCCTGCGGTGCAGGCAAAACAATAATTGGAATCGGCGTTATGGCTCTTCTAAAAACAGCTACTTTAATTCTGGTAACGAATACAATTGCCTTGAGACAATGGAAAGAGGAATTGCTTGATAAAACAGATCTTTCACCTGATTCAATTGGCGAATTTTCTGGTGAAAAAAAGGAGATTAAGCCCATTACAATAGCCACCTATAATATATTAACTTATAGAAAAAAGAAAAACGGTCCATTTATACATTTTAACATATTCAATTCACAAAACTGGGGTTTGATCATATACGATGAAGTCCATCTACTTCCAGCTCCGGTTTTCAGAATGACTTCAGAGATTCAATCAAAAAGAAGACTTGGGTTAACCGCAACACTTATTAGAGAGGATGGAATGGAATCCGATGTTTTCAGCCTCATTGGGCCGAAAAAGTATGATATTCCATGGAAAATTTTGGAAAATACCTGTTGGATAGCCCGGGCTATATGTACTGAAGTTAGAATTGATTTGCCTGAAAAAATACGAATAAAATATTCCCTTTCAAAGGATAAAGAAAAATTTCGAATTGCTTCAGAAAATGAAAAAAAATTCGATATAGCTAATAATATTATTATTAAACATCGAGGCTCAAACATTCTGGTTATTGGACAATATATATCACAATTGATGGAATTTTCAAACAGATATAATCTTCCATCTATTTCCGGAAGTACTCCTGTATCTGAAAGGGAGGTATTATATAACAAATTCAGATCAGGTGAAATTAAAGTGTTAGTTGTATCAAAAGTTGCAAATTTTTCCATCGACCTTCCCGATGCAAATGTTGCCATTCAGATATCAGGAACATTCGGCTCAAGGCAGGAAGAAGCTCAAAGACTTGGTCGAATTTTGAGGCCAAAAAAAGGGGATAATACAGCATATTTTTTTACTATCATCAGCTCTAACACGGTCGAAGAAAAATTTGCCCATAACAGACAGTTGTTTTTAACTGAGCAGGGCTACACATATCAGATACTGAATGAAGATATGTTTAATAAAGAATACGTATAGTTTTTTAGTCCCCTTAAATTTTAAATTTAACTCCTGCTCTAATAATAAAACCCGATAAATTGAATTCAATCCCGTTTTTATCAGGAAACAAACCACGAAAACCAGCGTCAAAAGTAAAATTAATATTTGATTCCGGTGCCGGTTTCAGTGCTAATGAAGTTAAAATCTGCCACGCATAACCATTATACAGATTTACTTCATCTCTTGATTTATGCCTAATCCCGGAATTATCAACATAAACAGGAATTGAATAATCGAGAATCATTGCAGAATACCCTAAGCCAATTATTATTGATGGCTCGACATAAATTTTACTTGTTAAATTCGGAAATCGAACCTGAGCATTTAAAAATACTGGAATTATATATGCATCAGTTTTGGCTTTAATAGTTGCATTTGTCTGCCCTATATCCTTTTTCCCTAAAGTTCTTTCCCATTGAAGCCAAAAAAAATCTGCTTCTATTCCTGCTGCGAAATAAGGATCTAAAACAAATAAATAATTTAAGCTGATATCCAAACCGAAATTTTCAGCTTCTTTTGCATATGAGGTACCCAGTTTTCCATTAAATTCTTTTTCAATTGAGTATGCAAATGTAGTTATGAAAATAAACAATATTAAAAAAAGATTACAAATTTTATTCATCAATAAACTCCTGAATTGTAACAATTTATTTCAATATAGTAAAAAATATATTTATAAAGCACCCTTTTATTTTAAAGCTATACATTATTAACTAGATACTTCCAGGCTATTAACAAATTCAATCCTTTTATTAACATAAATATATATTTATTAACATGCTATCATCATCTTATTAAGAAATTTAACTTTTTTTAATAATTATTTAACTAATGAATTTATTTGTTGCAAAAAATTGACTTTTTATACCTAATTTATTTATTCACAAACCAATTAATCAGAAATTCAAATTAATTTTGTAAATATTATTATTTTATTGTTTTAGGGATAAAAAAATATACTTTCTCTCTAAAATGTAGTATAAAATAAAAAATACTGAACATTAATTAACTTATAAACAATGTTATCAACATTTGTGGATAAATATGAGGTATGCCGTGGCTATTGATTTATGGGATAAAGTATTATCTTTGCTGCAGACAAACATTAACAAACAGTCTTTTGATATGTGGTTCAAAGACACTAAGCCCATAGCAATTAGTGATTCAACTATTACAATAAATGTCGTAGATGATGTAGCCAGTAGGCATATTGAAGATCAATATGCCAGGCAGATTGAAACTATAATTGAATCCTTAACTGGACAAAAACTGAAATGTAAATTTGTTATAAATAATATTTTTCCTGCTGATAATGTCTCTGCAAATATAGGTCCTGTTGGATATAAAAATGATAAAAATATCAACGCTTTCGATCAAAACAGGTCATTAATTTTAAATCCAAAGTATACTTTTGAAAATTTTATTATCGGGCCAAATAATCAATTAGCTCATGCGGCAGCGAATGCTGTTTCACATGCCCCGGCATCTCAATTTAATCCTCTTTTTATTTATGGTGCTCCAGGCCTTGGTAAAACACATCTCATGCAGGCAATTGGCCATTTTGTTGTAAAAGAAAAACCTTTTTTAAAGGTCCTCTATGTACCTACTGAACAATTTATAAATGAATTTATAAACTCAATAATGTCAAATACACAAACAAGTTTTAAAATAAAATACAGGGATGTGGATTTACTTCTGATAGATGATATTCATTTCATTGAAAAAAAAGAAGAGACTCAGAATGAATTTTTTCATACGTTTAATACCTTATATGAAAATAAAAAGCAAATTGTAATTTCAAGTGACAGGCCTCCGAAGCAGTTATCAACTTTGACTGACAGGTTAAGGTCCCGTTTCGAATGGGGCATGATTACCGATATTCAACAGCCAAATCTTGAAACAAGAGAAGCTATATTAAGACATAACGCCGAGCGGTGTAATCTCAACATATCTGAAGAAGCACTGAACTATGTAGCCAGAAGGATAAAATCGACTGTGCGTGCATTAGAGGCCTCTGTAAGCCGTCTTGTACTTGTGTCCTCCCAGTTCCAGTCCAATGAGCAGATAACCATAAATCATGCGAAGCAGCATTTAAAAGATTTATTTGACGATGATACAAACAAAAAAATTACAATTGCTGATATTATGATAAAAATTGCTGAAAAAGATTCAGTTACGGTTGAAGAATTAAAATCAAAAAGCCGTCATAGCAGATTAATTCCTCCCAGATTTAAAGCTATGTACTTAACCAGAAAATTAACAGAAATGACGACAGTAGATATAGGCAAAGAATTTGGGGACAGGGATCATTCAACTGTTGTTAATGCGATTAATAAAATCGAAGATGATATGAAAAAAGATATAGAATTCAAAGAACAAATTGAAGAGCTTATTATAGAGTTAAAGAATTAAAGAGTTAATAACATGTTGAAAGAGATAACATATTCTGTTATTAAATAATCAAATTCATCACATTAAATTCAGTTGAAAGAAAAAAAGTATAAATGTTATTATGTCACTTTAAATATAAAATTATTATTCACAATTTTATATTTTTAAATAACCTGAATGGATCAAAGGTTAGCATATTTATCAACATATTATCAATACCTACAACTACTACTATTAATTAATAATTATTCAATTATATATATTAGGAGAATGGAATGAAGATTATTACAAATAAAGAAAATTTATTAAAAGCTATTATTACAGCAGATTCGATAATATCGTCAAAAAATGTTAATACAATTCTTGCGAATTGCTTTTTTAAGATATCAAAAACAAATATCGAAATAATTTCAACTGATAATGAAATTGCGGTTAAATCAAAATTAAATGTTGAATCAGATGGTGAAACCGAATTTATTGCAAATGGAAAAAAATTTTTAGAATTACTGAAGGAAATGCCAAATGATGATATTATTTTAGAGATAAATGATAATAAATTAATTGATGTTAAAACAAAATCAAAAAGCATAATGGGCAGTTATAAATTTATTGGAGCTATATCTGAAGAATATCCGGAAATTAATACTTCTATAGAAAATAATGCAATCGAAATAGAGCAGTCAATCTTAAAGGATATGATAAAAAAAGTCATATATGCAGCATCTACCGATACAATAAAACCGGTATTTAATGGCATATATTTTATTTCTGAACAAAAAGGGAGTTTAACAGCTGTATCTACAGATTCAAGAAGATTATCAGTTATAACCAGGAAAATTGAAAATGAGATAAATATTGAAGAGGGAATAATCATACCATTGAAAACAATTCATGAAATATACAGAACACTCGAAGGAAGCGGTATATGCAGGTTTGCATTTAATAAAAAACAATGTGCAATTAAAATTGGAGAAACAGAAATTCTGTCACGAATTACTGACGGCCAATTTCCTAATTACAAACAGGTTATACCCAAGGATCATGTTTTATCAGCAATTATTAATACTAAGAATTTGTATGCATCTATTAAAAGATCAATTGTTTTCACAAAGGAGCCAGCAAATAAAATAATACTGAATTTTAATAATAATAAATTAACGATAGAAGCGAATGCACCGGAATTAGGAGAAAGTGTAGAAGAGGTTGAAATATTAAATGATAATAATATCAATATTTCTTTAGGAATTAATTCACATTTTCTTATTGATGCGCTAAAAGAAATTGAATCATCAAATGTTATTTGTGCAATTACAGGTCAAATGAGTCCTGTTAAACTTTCTTCTGAGAATGATAAAAATCATATATCAATCATAATGCCGCTTCAAATAAAGTAAAGTTTATTTCATTTTCTATTTATTATTCTTCTTATTATATTATTTAGTAATACTATGCATATAAATGATTTGACACTAAAGAATTTTCGAAATTATAATTTTTTAAATATTGAATTTGCTGAAAAAATTAATTTCATAGTAGGTGAAAACGGTACTGGCAAAACAAATATTTTAGAAGGTATCAGCATTGTTTCAAATATAAAATCATTTAGAAATATTAATGATATTGAAATAATACAATGGGGAGGAAATTCATATTTTTGCAGTGTTAATATTAATTCTAATCAATTTAAAAAATTTGAAATTGGTTGTATGATAATTGCAGATAAAATTAAAAAAAAAATTAAAATCGATGGATTAGATATTAAAAAAGCAAATGAATATTTTGGTAAATTAAACATTGTCATTTTCGCGCCAGTAGATATTAATATAATAAATGGAACACCGGATAATAGAAGAAAATTTTTTGACAGCGTATTTTCTAAAGTTGACTTAGATTATTTTAATTCATTAAACGATTTCAGAAGAATATTACATTCTAGGAACAAACTCTTAAAAAATTTCAGGCAAAAAAAATTTTTTGATTTTAAACATCTGGATACCTGGGATCAAATGTTTGCAGAAAAGGCTTCAGAAATTATTTATAAAAGGATAAATTATTTATCAGAATTTAATAAAATATTTCAAAAATCATATATCAATATTGCTGATGATTTATTTAAACCTGAAATAATTTATAATTCTTCGGCTTATGTTTTTGAAAAAGATAAAATAATCGAAACTCTGATAAAATACAGAAGCCGCGATATATCCACAGGAACAACAAATATCGGGCCCCAAAGGGATGATTATTCAATTGTACATGATAATAAATTATTATCCAACATCGCATCACAGGGCCAGAGAAGAACTGTTGCTATATCCTTGAAGATTTCAGAAATGAATATGATTGAAAATAAAAAAAATACGAAATGTGTTGTTTTAATAGATGATATTTTTTCAGAACTTGATTTGAAAAGAAGAAATAATATGATAGAAATTTTACATGGAGATAATCAGATTATTTTTACAATGGTAAATGCTGAATCAATTAATTTAAGTGAATTCAATTCATTTAAAAAGTTTACAATAAAATCAAATGGTGAAATTGATTGTATTAGTAAATAGAATATTATAAATTTTTTAAGCTCCAATCTCTTGACGTATAATGTATATAGATTATCTTAGGCCACACGGTTAAATTATTGAAATTTAAAATTGGGAATTTAAGAACAAAAAAACTGATAAATTTTTCTGATATCATACCAGGAATAATTAATGATCTTGAACTCAATGAATCATTTACAATTAATCAAATTCGAAATAATTGGAAAAATTTTGTTGGAGAAATAATTTCTTCTCACAGTATACCAGATAGATTAGTCAGCAGAACATTGTTTATTTCTGTTGATCACCCGGTTTATGCCAACGAAATTAATTTAATGAAAGACGTATTATTAAAAAAAATTGATGATGAAATTTCACAAAAGTTGGTAAAAAATATCAAAGCTGAAATAAAAAGATTAAAATGGAAAAAATAGTAATTTATTATGTATATACATATTGGGAATAACAGGATAATTTCAGAAAAAAAAATAATTGGAATATTTAATACGCAAACAATAATTTTTTCTGAAAGAAATGAATGGATAACTTCACAAATTAGCGGAGATTGTAAATCAGTTATTATTGATGAAAATAACCATATTAAATTAAGTATTGTGAGCCCCTATACAATAATGAAAAGAACCACATTAGATGAAAAAGAATTTTTTTGGAGAAATAAAGATGAGTAAAACCTATAATGCTGAAAATATTCAGGTTCTTGAAGGACTTGAAGCCGTTAGAAAAAGACCTGCAATGTATATTGGTTCAACCGATCATAATGGATTGCATCATTTAGTCTATGAAGTTGTTGATAATTCGGTAGATGAAGCATTAGCAGGCCATTGTGATAATATTGTTGTTGTTATACATGATGATAACTCCATTGAAGTAGTTGATAATGGAAGAGGCATTCCAGTTGACCGTCATCCTCAGCATAAGGTTTCAGCATTAGAAATTGTTTTAACCAAACTTCATGCTGGCGGAAAGTTTGATAACGAGTCATATAAAGTCTCAGGAGGCCTTCATGGTGTTGGTGTTTCAGTAGTTAATGCACTTTCATCCAGGTTAACTGTTGATGTTTACCGGGACGAAAAGATATATACTCAAAGCTATAAATGCGGAGTTCCTACTGCAGAAGTTAAGGTTAAAGGTGAAAGTAAAAAAAATGGAACACGGGTTCATTTCTGGCCCGATGAATCAATATTCGAAACTTTGGATTTTAATTTTGATACTCTTTCAAAAAGATTAAGAGAACTGGCTTTTCTCAATGCCGGTATAAAAATATCTTTAAGGGATATGAGAGGTAAGGGTAAAGAACACATTTTTCAATTTAAAGGGGGCATTGTCTCTTTTGTTGAAAATCTTACGGAAAATAAATCTTTAATAAATAAAAAACCAATTTATTTCCATACTACCAAAGATAATGTCGATGTTGAAGTAGCTATACAATATATTGATTCTTACAGCGAAACTTTCCTGACCTATGCGAATAATATTAATACTAAAGAAGGAGGAACTCATCTTATAGGATTTAAATCAGCGTTAACTCGAGTGGTTAATGAATTCTTAAAAAAGGAAAAACTGGATAAAAAGATACCTCAATTATCCGGTGATGATACAAGGGAAGGACTTGTTGGAATAGTTAGTATAAAATTACCTAACCCGCAGTTTGAAGGCCAGACAAAAATGAAGCTTGGTAATAGTGAAGTAAAAGGGATTGTTGAATCTATTACAAATGAAAATCTGAGTTTCTATTTTGAGGAGAATCCTCAGGATGCAAAAAAAATAATCGAGAAATGTATTTTAACTGCAAGTGCTAGAATAGCAGCAAAAAAAGCAAGGGATCTTACCAGAAGAAAAAGCGCACTTGAAGGCGGAAACCTTCCAGGAAAACTTGCTGACTGTTCAGAAAGGGACCCGGCGTTAACTGAATTGTATCTTGTTGAGGGGGATTCGGCAGGTGGGTCGGCAAAGCAGGGGAGGGATAGAAATTTCCAGGCAATTCTTTCTTTAAAAGGTAAAATTCTTAATGTTGAAAAGTCACGGCTTGATAAAATATTATCAAATGAAGAAATTAAAGCAATTATTACTGCTACAGGTACTGGTATTGGTGAGGATGAATTTGATATTTCAAAAGCAAGATATCATAAAATCATTATTATGACAGATGCCGATGTTGATGGTTCTCATATCAGAACACTTATTCTGACTTTCTTTTTCAGATATATGAAAGATTTAATCAGGAATGGGTATTTATATATTGCGCAACCACCTTTATATAATGTAAAAAGCGGTAAAGAATCCCTATATGCCTACAGTGATGAAGAAAGGGACGTGCTAATTAAAAATTTTAAAGATTCAAAGGTACAGATTCAACGATATAAAGGTCTCGGCGAAATGAACCCGGAACAGTTATGGGATACGACAATGAATCCTGCAACCAGGACAATACTCAAAGTTATGATGGATGATGAAATTGAAGCAGAAAAGATTTTTTCAGAATTAATGGGTGATCTTGTCGAACCGAGAAGACTATTCATTGAAGCCAATGCTAAGAATGTTCAGAATCTTGATTTATAATATATATTTTCAGAATCAGTTTTAGTAATCATAAAAATCGGGAGAAACTAAGGTGCCTAAAAAGGAAAAAATCGAACCCTTCCATGGGAAAATAATAAATGTAGAAATTGAAGACCAGATGATGAATTCATATCTGGATTATGCCATGAGTGTTATTGTTGGAAGGGCCTTGCCCGATGTCAGGGACGGTCTTAAACCTGTGCATAGAAGAATCCTTCACGCCATGAACGAAAGGGCATGGAGAAGTGATCGGCCATATGTAAAATCAGCTAAAATCGTAGGAGAAGTTATCGGTAATTATCATCCCCATGGTGATGTTGCTGTTTACGATACTCTCGTTAGAATGGTACAGGATTTTTCACTCAGGATGCCTATCATCGACGGACAGGGTAATTTTGGCTCAGTAGACGGGGATCCCCCTGCGGCATACAGGTATACTGAAGCGAGGCTTAATAAAATTGCCGAAGAGCTCCTTAAAGACATAGATAAGGAGACTGTTAATTTTAACCCGAATTTTGATGATACCAGAAAGGAACCGCGGGTCCTTCCGGCAGCTTTCCCGAATCTTTTAGTAAATGGGTCTGAAGGTATTGCCGTAGGAATGGCGACAAAGATTCCTCCCCATAATTTGACTGAAGTAATTGATGGAATCATTGCATTGACAGAAGATCCTGATATTAGCATTCCGAAATTAATGAAATATATAAAGGGCCCCGATTTCCCTACCTCTGCAACAATCATGGGGACAGAAGGGATTTACAAGGCATATACTACCGGAAGGGGAAGTATAACTATCAGGGGTAAGTATGTCATGGAAACAAATAAAAGGGGGAGAGAATGTATCATTATCACCGAGATTCCCTATCAGGTAAATAAGGCATCTCTTATTTCCCGCGTGGCAGACCTGGTAAATAATAAAGTCATTGAGGATATTTCGGGAATTAGGGATGAATCTGACAGAAAAGGGATGAGGATTGTAATTGAATTAAAAAAAGATGCAAACGATTCGGTAATAATAAATCAATTACTGAAACATACATCCCTTCAGAGCTCCTTTGGAATCATTTTTTTAGCGCTTGTTGATAATGTACCAAAAGTTTTAAATTTAAAAGACCTGTTAACATACTATGTTCTACACAGAAAAGAGGTAGTAACAAGACGTACAAGATTTGACTTAAAGAAAGCTGAAGAGAGGGCCCATATACTTGAAGGATTAAAAATTGCCCTGGACAATATTGATGAAGTGATCAGGATAATCAGATCCTCCAAAACTCCAGATGAAGCTGGCACAAAACTTATTAAGGCATTCAAACTTTCAGATATTCAGGTCAAAGCGATACTTGAAATGAGGCTCCAGAGGCTGACAAGTCTTGAAGTTAAGAAAATTGAAGATGAATTAAAGGAGCTGATGAAACTTATTAAGGAATTAAATGCAATTTTAAAGAGCGAAGCCAGGATTTTAGGCATAGTAAAAGAAGAGCTCATTGTTATAAAAAATAAATATGGTAATGAAAGAAAGACTGAAATTTTAATGGGAGGGGAGACCTCAACAGATTTTGAAATTGAAGATCTTATTGCAGAAGAGGATATGGTCATTTCCATTACAAATGATGGATTTATCAGAAGAATGCCCATTGATACATTTAAAAAACAGAGAAGAGGCGGTAAAGGTGTCATCGGGATGTTCTCAAAAAAAGAGGATTTTATCAAAATGATGACCATCGCAACCACTCATGATACAATTCTTTTTTTCTCCAATAAGGGAAAAATTTTTGCAATGAAGGCTTATGAACTCCCTCTTGCATCCAAGAATAGCAGAGGAAAGAGCCTCAAAGGGCTGATAAATATCGCAGCTGGAGAGGACATCACTGCAATCTGTTCAATTAACCAATTCGAAGGCGATCACTACCTCTGTATGGTAACTGAGCAGGGAATTTTAAAGAAAACAGAACTGACAAATTTTGTTAATTCAAAAAAAGGGGGCATAATTGCCATAAACCTCAGGAAGGGAGATGACCTTGTCGGAGTCAAAGTTGTTGATAAGGGTGATGATATTGTAATTGCCACTCATGACGGGCATTTATTAAGAACGAATCTCATGAAAATGAGATCTATGGGAAGGACCGCGGCAGGTATCATCGGGATTAGACTTGCAAAAGATAATAAGGTTATCGGTCTGGATGTTGTTAAAAAGGGATGTTCTTTGTTCGTGATTTCAGAAAAAGGATATGGGAAAAGGGTAAATTATCAGAGTTTCATATCAAAAGGCCGTGGCGGGAAGGGTATGCTTTACATGAAAGTTACTGATAAGAACGGCTCTGCTGCTGGAATAAGATCTGTTTCACCTGAGGATGAAATAATAATTTCATCGAAAAGTGGAATGACAATCCGATTACAGGCCAAGGATATAACCATACAGGGAAGAGCTACTGTTGGAATCAAACTGATTGATTTGACAAATAATGATAATGATATTGTATCGGATTTTGCAGTAATATCGGATTTTGGCGTAATATCGGATTAATTTGCATAGAGCAAAATGCATGAGCAGGAGAACGAATAATGCCTGTATGGTTCGGTGATAAAATAAAGATAATTGGTGAGAATGTTTTTATCGCTGATAATGCTAGAATTCTTGGTGACGTAAGAATAGATGACGATTCAAGCATTTTTTTCGGCTCTGTCCTGAGAGGGGATATTAATTATATTTCCATAGGGGAAAGAACCAATATTCAGGATTTATGCTGCCTTCATGTTGCGGATGATTACCCATGTATAATAGGAAACGATGTTGTAGTTGGACATCATGTAGTACTTCATGGATGTATAATTGAGGACGCTGTCCTTGTTGGCCTGGGCGCAATAATTTTAAATAACGTAATAATTGGATATGGATCAATAATAGGAGCAGGCTCATTGATAACTCAAGGTACAGTCATACCACCGAATTCACTGGTACTCGGGTCTCCTGGAAAGGTTGTTCGAATTACCAGTAAGGATGAAGTGCAAAGTACAATCGAAATGGCAAAAAAATACGTATGGGTAAAGAATAATTACTTGAAATTAACACATGATTAAGATAAAATTTTAAAAATGGAATTCGAACTCGTAGATATAAGCCACCGGAATTTTATCTCCAGTTATTTAAAAAAATATCCCCCTATAATTTCTGAGTTAACATTTACAAACCTCTATTTGTGGAGAAAGGCCAGGCCAATATACTTTGCTGAATTATCGGATTCCTTGTTTTTTTTTATTGATGATAAAATCAACACTTCAAAAAAAATACTTTTTGGACCTCCAACTGGAAAAGGAACAATCAAAAGCAATATAAGTCTCATTGATAATTTGATATCGGGAGCAATAAGAATTACAGACGACATCACTTCTGAATTTAAAACTATCGGTTTTTCAATTGAATCAGACAGGGATAATGAAGATTATCTCTATAAAGTATCTGACCTGTCTTTATTAGAGGGGCGCAAATATTCAAAAAAAAGAAACCATATTAAAAACTGTCTTAATGAATACAACTGTACTTATGAGAACATCTCCTCATCTTTAGTTAATGAATGCCTTACTCTTCAGGATAATTGGTGCAATATAAAAGGTTGTGATATAAATCCTGGCCTTTATTATGAAAATTTTGCAATCCAGGATGCATTTAAATATTATGATACATTCGCTCTTATCGGGGGCGCTATTCGAGTTAATGGGGTTATTCAGGCTTTTGCCATCGGAGAAAGACTGAATAATGATACAGCTGTTTGTCATTTTGAAAAAGCTAATAATGAAATTAATGGCATAAACCAACTTATCACCCATTGGTTTGCCAAGTATAGTTTGAACGATTTTATTTATGTAAATCGTGAACAGGATTTGGGAAATTCCGGATTACGCAAGGCAAAATTAAGTTATTACCCAGTTCAAATGATTAATAAATTTATCGCAAAGATTTAATTGTAAAATCAAAAGTATTCAATTAAATTTTTATTGTATTTATTATTCATTTTTTAGAAATTCTAAAAATTCCTTTGGGACAGGTGATTTGAACTGAATCTGTTTTTGAGTAACTGGATGAAAGAAGGTAATTTTCCATGCATGCAATGCAGATCTGTGAAACTTTAATTTTTCAATTAATTCTTTACTATTTCCATTTTTTATGAAATCCAGATATAGTGATTCATCTATTCCATAAAGCTTATCGCCAAGTATTGGGAATCCAGCATAATTTAAGTGAACTCTAATCTGGTGCAGTTTTCCTGTTATCGGGGTAGCTTTAATTAGAGAATAATCGTTTTTTTGATACATGATTTGAAAATAAGTAATTGCTTGATCTTTCGCTTCAAGGAAGGCGCCCCTTTTTTTTCTAATCTGAGATTTATTATCAGCTCCAATTGGCATTTTAATTACAAAATTTTTAGTATCAGGAATTCCATGTACTATTGCGATATACATTTTATGGAAATTGCTAAAATTTTTATGGATCGATGAAGTAATTTCAGATGACTTCGCAAAAAGTATTATTCCTGAGGTTTCTCTATCAAGTCTATGTACTGGATAAAGTTTAATTTTCATGTTTGTTTCTAGAATACTTAAAAGGGTATTATGAAAAAATTTACCTGATGGATGTACCGGTAGATTCCCAGATTTATTAACAGCAATGATATATTGATCTTCATAAATAATAGAGTAGTTTCTATCAACATCAGGCTCATCGTAATTGCTCCCATGGTACGAGATGAAATCTCCTGCCATAATTTTTTTATGGATGTTCATTACTATCTTCCCATTGAATTGTACTCTACCTTCAGAAATTTCTTTTTGCCACTTAGATCTACTATGGTAATTGAACCTCACTGCAAGATATTTATCCAGCCTGTAATAAGAAAAACTGTCAGGAACTTGGGATGTATTCATCATAATCATAGCAAATAATCGCTTATTCTAAAAATGTATATTGCTTCTCATTTCATCTAGGTTTCATAAAGTTTTTTTGAAAATTTTGTATCTCAGAAAATTTTTTAAATGAATTCCAATTTAGTTCTTTTCCTGCTGCTGCCGCTGCCATTTTTATAGTTTTAATTCCAGGATCACCAAGAGTCCCTATCCCTGTACGTCTTTTTAACATGTCAGTAAGATTAGTAGCAAGTTCATATCTTATTGAATAGATTACCTGGGCTATAATTTCACCATCATTATTCATCTTCTCCGAATAATTACTGTTTTCCCTTGCTATATCTAAAACCTTGAGAGCTTCAGTTCCATAATTTTCTGCCAGATAATTCACAATTTTCTCATCAAAATCAGCATTTTCAGTTAATAACTTCTTTTTGAATTCTTGAAAATCCGGGATTTCACATCCCACAAGATAAATTTTATCTGTTTTACATTTAACTTTGATTTTTTTTAATTTTTTAAAAATAAGATTAACAACAGATTCAGCAAGATTCCGGCTTGTTGTATACTTACCGCCTTCAACTGTAATAACACCTTTTATCCCACTATTTTCATGATCAAAAATTTCATATTTTCTTGATGATTTATATGAATTCTCAATTTTCTGTACCACAAGCGGCCTTAATCCTCCATAAGAATATACAATGTCGCTTTCTTTGACAGTCCCAAATCCAAAAGTGTTATTGATATCAGACAGAAGGGTTAAAATACTTTTTTTTGTAATACGATAATTGTCGGGATTTCCTGCATATTCCTTATCAGTAGTACCAATAATTGTATGGTTTCTCCATGGAATCATAAATATGTGCCGCCCATCAGAGGTCATGTTTACAATAATATGTTCATTACATTTTTTTTTAGTGATAATATGAATTCCCTCCGAAAGCTTAATATTATGTAATGCATCCCTATTTTTCATAAGATTCATCGTTATATCAACCCATGGACCAGAGCAATTAACAATAATTCCCCCATGAACTTTTTGATTTTTATTATTTATTATATCATGAACTCTAACTCCAATTACCTGATTTAATTCATTAAAAATAAAATTTGTAACCTTCGCATAATTTGAAATTTTGGCCCCATATTTAACTGAAGATTTTACAAAAGCAAGTGTCAGTCTTTCAGGAAAAATATTAATACAGTCATAATATATAAAAGTGCTATCAAGATTTTCTGTTTTTATACATGGTTCTTTTTTATGAGTCTCGTCAGAAGAAATGTAATGATGTCTATGTAATTTTTTACTTTTATCTTTAACCCAGTTTTTATCATAAGAAAGAAGATCATAAATAATCATACCAGCCTTTAGCTTCAGTTTTTCAATAACAGAAATTTTATAGAGGGGAAGCATTACTGGAATTGGATGCACAAAATTTGGTGCAATAATTTCTAAAATTCTTCTCTCTTTTAAAGATTCCCTGACAAGATTAAATTCCCTAGTGGCAAGATACCTAAGGCCTCCATGTATAAGCTTAGAAGTTGACGCAGAGGTTGCTTCACCGAAATCACCTTTTTCAAACAAAGCAACAGAGAGCCCCCTTAATGCAGCATCATATGCTACGGCAGCCCCTGTAATCCCACCACCAATAATGATTACATCAAAATAGGCATTTGTTTCATTTTTAAGCGTTTCAATAAACCTTTTCACAAATTACTTTTGATTATTAATTTATTTTCTGAAATCTAATAAAATTTGATAAAAATATTTTGTTAAATAGATTCATTTTATGCTAAAAAAAAATTACTATAATTATGGAATTGCAACTATATTTTAATAATAAAAAGGTTGGAATAATAAAAAATTTATTTATTTTATAGAAGGTTTAGAATTTCTGATTTTTTGTTAACATTTTCAACGCTTCCACTAAATTTACTATTTCATTTTTTAGATCAATAAAAGCAGAGTCAGCATTTTCAAGGTCATTATTTTTTCCAATGTTTTCAAGTTTCATAGCAGCTTCAAAGGCTTTAGGAGCAGAAAAATTGGATACAGAACCTTTTAGAGTATGAGCATTTTTTCTGATTTTTTCAGGATTTCTTTCAAGAATTGCATTTTCAATTTTACTCAAAATGGTATTAGTATCTTCAAAAAAAAGATCTGATAATTCACTGAAAAGATCAAAATCGCCATCCAGTCTGTCTGAAATATCCTTAATGTTTATATAATCTTCAATTTTCATTATATTATTTTATTCCATTTATAGTGGATAACAGGTTCTAAAAATGTCAAACAGTTTTCCTTACAACTAATAAAAATCTATGTTTCCGGTTGTTAAAGAGACCTTTAAAATTTTTTTTAAAAAAATTAATGCAATATTTCATCTCCGCCTGGATAATAGTGTTTCCTTGCCCATTCTAAATTTTTTTTCTCTTCTGAAGTCAAGGAACCCATGCCGCTTTTTGCTATTTTTTCGAGTAATTCATCAATTATCTTTTTGGCTTTTATCCGGTTATCAATTTCCAGCTTTTTCTTTTTTAATCTTGCCGCTTTAATAGTTTGACTTACAAAATTTTCATTTTTAAATTTTTGTTTAGAATATGAACTTGCCCTGGATAGATTTTTTTTAAAATAAATATATATAAATCCTGAGAATAATCCCCCGAGGTGTCCTATATGACTGATATTACTTCCTGATCCTGAAACATTAGATAGAGAGCCAAAAAACTCTATTAAACCGAATATAATAACAAGATATTTTATTTTAATTGGAATAATAAAATATATAAGAACCTCCCTATTCGGCCAAGTCATTCCATAGGCAAGAAGTATTGCATATATTGCACCAGAGGCTCCTATTGTGGTTGGTTGGTATTTCAATTCATTGAAATTTATAGGATGACTTGTATAAACAAAAAAATTCATAATTGCAATAAATATGCCTGCTCCTATCCCGGTATAAATATAATATCGTGTAAAATTTTTACTACCCCATAGCTGCTCTAATTCGCCTGCAAACATCCAAAGAGTCAGTAGATTAAATATTATATGCAGCCAGCCTCCATGCAAGAACATGTAAGTAAATATTTGCCAAATTTTAAATTCCTGAACTAAGCCAGTATGATTTAAACCGAAAAGAATCTCTATCATATTCGGATAGAATAGCCCAATTAAATTTTGTAAAAGAAAAATTCCCCCATTTATTATCATCAGGTTTTTTACAGCAGGTGTAATCGGTCCGCCGAATCTTACATTAATATTTTGTCCGAACATATCAAAACCTTAATTTTATATTTGCTTTTGTTTCATCTGAATATTTTGTTCTTATTTTGTCAAATTCTTCAGAATTTTCACAGAAAAGTTTAAAAATAATTGGATCAAAACGGAAATGCTCATTTTTAATAATATCGATTGCCTTACTTTGTGAATACTCTTCTTTGTAAGGCCTTTTTGTAGTTAATGCATCATAAATATCCGCTATTGTAACAATTCTTGCTGCTAATGGGATTTCATTTTCTTTTAATCCTTTTGGGTATCCTTTTCCATCCCATCTTTCATGATGATGGAGTGTTATATCCATAGCCATTTTTAAAAATGTATTATTCCCAAGATCTTTAGAAGCAGAAGTTAGAGCGTCATATCCAATGATAGTATGCTTTTTCATAATTTCATACTCATAATCAGTTAAAAATCCATCTTTCAGGAGTATAATATCAGGTATTCCAACTTTTCCTATATCATGAAGTATTGAAGAATCATATAGATCTTTTAAATATTGATTAGTTATTTCATAATTTTTTCCTATATATTTAAGCATCTGACATAATAATATACTGTAATTTCTAATTCGTTCTAAATGATCACCAGTTTCAGGATCTCTTGTTTCAGCCAGTTTGCTCAGAGCAAAAATTGTTGTTTTTTGAGTATTCAAAACTTGTCTTGTCCGAATTTCTATTTTTTCTTCAAGATTTTTTGTATGTTTCTCAATTTCATATAGGAGTTCCCCTCTTTGTATACTCAAGGAAATTTGTCCTACTATTGATTTTAAAAATGTTATATGAGTATCTTTAAATGCATCTTCTCTTTCGCTGGCAAAGATTAGAAAACCTCTAGTCTCATTATTTACAATAAGAGGTAGTACCATTGAGGACTTCATACCTTCATTTATTAATTTTTGCGTACTTATAGATTCCGGATGAATGTTTAGATATTCCTGAAGATTATTAATGTTCAAAACATTTTTATCTTTTGCAACATCAAGAAGTGATGAATCACTCAAATTGAAATTATCACCTTGATTTATATAGGTAATTCTATCAGATTCAACAAGTTTTGTTGATAAATTGTTTGTTTCTCTATCTATGGTTGCCAAAGAAAGTCTATTGAAGGGGATTGTTTTTTTTAATATTTGATTTAGAGTATAAAAAATATTTTTAGTATTTTCACCACTGTTTAACATTGAAATTATTTCATTAATCTGCTTTAATTGTTCAACATATCGATTTTTTTCATCATTTAATCTTTTTTTTTCGACAGCCCTTTTTACTGAATGTTCTAATATTGTAAAATCAACTATCGGTTTTGAAAGAAAATCATATGCGCCAGTCTTTAAAGCAATTATTATATCATCATCAGTAACATGTGCCGTTAATACAATTTTTGGAATAGACGGGAATTCTTCTGACATGATTTGAAGCAATTCCCTCCCCCCCATTTTCGGCATCCTCAGATCTGTAATAACCAAATCATAACAATCTGAGTTTAATTTTTTTAGAGCATTGTGCCCATCTTCAGCAGAGTCTATGATGTATTTATTATTATTAGAAAGGTAATTTGTTAATAGCTTTCTGATTGGTTCTTCATCGTCAACTATTAATAATTTCGCTGGATATTCAAACATAGTATTTATCATAAAATTCAATTAAAGGATTAAGTTATTAACTACTTTTCTTTCCTACTTTACCGTCAAGATTTTTATTTAATCTATAAGAGAATATATACTTGGAATTTGAAGATTTGTGAATAGGAGAAATATACGTAATTTAAACATATTTCACTATTTTGAAATTACAAATTTTTTGAATTTGTGCCCCTAAATATCAGGCAATTCTTCCCGATTTTAATTTCATCCCAATCATGTATTTCCCTTGGACGTAATAATTTTTTCCCGTTCAAAAATGTTCCTTTTTCAGAAATCAAATCATATATATAATACTGACCTTTTAGTTTTTTTAGTTTGATATGTTTAAATGAAATACTATTATCATTTATAATAATTCCGCATTCGTCTCCACTGCCAATTATAATTTCATCTGAAATAATCAGAATTTTTTTTCCTGCATCGAGACCTTCTTTTTGTATCAGCCATGCATCAGTATAATAATATTCATTTTCCGGCTCAATTACTGAATCATTATAACCAGTATTTTCTATTATTGGCACATTCGTATTATTTTCAATATTAATTGCAGAAGATTTTATTAAAGGAAGATTATTATTATCATTTGAATTCCTCTGAATGATTTGATTTTTTTTTCTTCTAAAAATAAATATATTTAAAATTAAAAGTGATAAAACCAGGAAAATAGTGATTATCATCAAAATCCTGCTATCCATTGACAAAATCAAATCTACAACACTTTTTGAGGTTACAAATTTTTCCATGGCATTCTCTTTTATTGTTCCAAATTTAAACATCAAATCAATTTGGTGCTCCGACCCATCCAATTTTACCATTGATTTGTAATTAATCCGGAATCTGTTACTAATTGGATAGTTTAATGAACTATTTAAATCATTAATTATATTATCATTATATAAATAAAAAATTTTTCCGCCTGTAAGTGTTGATATCCTGGAGATTTGTTTATTTTCTAATGCTTTTTTTGGAAAAACAAAATAAATTGGCGTTTTTTGTTCATTTGCAAATTTAATTAAATCATTATCGCTAAGGGTGCTCCCTATATCTCTACCATCTGTAAAAATAAGTACCTTTTTTTTTTCGATGTTTACTTGCTTTAATAGTTCAATAGAATCATAAATTGAATTGAAAAGAATTGATTTTTTCCCATGTCGTGAAGCCCTCTGAATATTTTTAATAATTAATTCCTTATCAGCAGTAAAATTATTGAGTAATTTTACTTCATCATTGAAAGAGAATAGGGCAAAATTTTCTTTTCCCCCCGGTTTTTTAATTATTTTTATTGCAGCTTTTTTCAGGCTGTTGAAGTAATCATAATTAATACTTTTACTTGTATCAATAGAAATAACTGTATAATATGATTCTTTGAGATCATGAATTTGAACCAGTTTAATATTACTAATTTTTGTTCCATCTTCATAAAGTATAAAATTATCTTCATCTATATCTTCAATTATATTGTTTGTAATTTTCTCCAGGGTGATTTCCAAAAAAATATTTGGAAATTGTTTATTGGATTCGATTTTTTTTATACTTAATAGAGAGGCTGCATAAATATCAGTAATAATTATATGATATAAAATTATTATTTTAATTGGAATTAATATTTTTTTGATCATCATTATCAATTTGAATATTTTGAAGCATGCTTATATTTATATTTTAAACATTAATAATTAAAATTAATGAATATAACAATTTTAGTTGGCTCATATGCATTAGTAAAATTTATTGATGTAATAGTATATTTAATTATCGGTATTACATTAACATTTTTGTATTATTCACTGAGATTAATTCATTTTACTTTATACCTTTATTATAAGAAGTTTATCAAATTTAAAAAATTACGCGAATAGTTGCAATTTTTCATACATGGTAATGCTGGTAAAGTGACAGTGGTTAATAAGTTATAGTGTAATATTTTTTACTAATTCATGTATCGGTTTCATTTTAAAATACAGCCCCAACACCTAATTGTAAATTAAATTCATTATGATTTTCATTTTGTGATGCCATTTCGATAATGACTTTTTGATAGAGAAAGAAATTTTTTGATGTCCTTTCATCAATTCTTATTGAAAATTGGTGACTTGTGGATCTATAACCTGAAAAGGGGTCACCTTTAAGCCATTTACTCGAATTCATCCCAAAATATCCCTGCCCATTTGGTTTTTTTGTATAAGGGTTTTTGTTATTCAAATCCATCAGATAAAAAAGTTCTCTAAATTCTATTGAAAATGCAATATTGACTTTATTTGTTTCGGAACTTATTTTCCCTAATGTGACACCTATTCCAATCTGATACAAGCCCCAGTAGTCAGATATTACAGTCTTATGATTAAAAAAGTAATAATCACGTGCGGAAATTATTGAATAATATTTTAAAGTTGAATCAACTGTATATGTATAATTTATTTCAAATAAATCAACATCAAGTGTCCTTCTTGAACTTGCTGATCCATCATATGGGAGTAATCTTGGATAAATTGAAAATTTCATTTCTCCTTTATCCTTTTTATATCCAAATAATATTCCCGTTTTATAATCCCAAAGTTTATCATTTCCATATGATCCGTCAAAAGCAATGTTTCCAATATAGTGATTAAACAAAAAACCTATACCTAATGAGAAGTCGCCAAGTTTGTTTAAAACTTCAAATTTTTCTGTATTTATTGTTAAGTTTGGAGAAATAGCGCCAAGATAGGGATTTTCTATTGATATATCAAATTCCCAGGATGGTACCGGTGTAATACTCATATATAATGATTCCGGGACATCAATGATAAGACCATTATCTTTTACATATTTATATCCTTTATCCTTACCCCTGAAGTAATACCCGTTTCTGATGATAAAATCAAAAGTTCCATAAAATTTTTGAGAATATTTTACCTGTTCTTCCTTTTCTTTTATTATCTGTTCCTGTTTCTGTTTTTTTTCTTCATCCTCTTTCTTTTTCAGCGCATCAAATTGTTCCTGTTCCTGCTTTAATTTATTTAAATAGGCATCGGGAAGCCACTTCCTCACTTCCTGATTTTTAGTGTCTAATTTAATGACATACTCCCCTACCCTTACCGCATTAATAAAATCACCTGTTTTAAAATATAAAAATCCCAATCTTTCTCCAGTGACAATCTGTTTAGGATATCGTCGAAAAGCTTCTTCATAATTTGGAATGGCTTCTTTAATGTTTCCCATTTGTTCGAATGTCCAACCCTTATTATGATAGATTTCCGCAGATGATTTGTTTATTTTTTCTATAGCCCGATCAAATTCATTAATTGCTTCCCTGAACATTTTTTCTTGACCGAGTTGTATCCCATGTTTATTTATTGATTCAGGAGTGGCAGGATAACCTGAATGAGTTATTAGCAAGATTATTGATACATACAAGAGTTTTTGATTTTTCATATCACTTTTCACAATTTTATTATTGATTTTATTAAAATCAATAATAATAAATAGTAATTTAACTTCATCTATAGAATACGTATAATAATTTATATTTTCAAATTTATTATTTTCAATATCAATGTATTTTTAATGATTAAGGAATAATTTTTACGCATAATGAAAATTATCGGGAAAAAAATGATAAGAAAAGAAATAATTAATAGTATAATTGTAAAAAAGGGAGACATAACAAAAGAGAAAGTTGATGTTATTGTAAATGCCGCAAACCCTTCACTTCTTGGAGGAGGCGGTGTTGATGGCGCAATTCATAGGGCAGCCGGCCCGGATTTAATACAAGAGTGTAGATCATTGGGGGGATGTAATTTTGGAGAAGCAAAGATTACAAAAGGATATAAATTAAAAACAAAACATATTATTCATACACCAGGCCCAATATATAAAGATGGGTCGAATAATGAAAAAGCAATATTAAGGGATTCTTATTGGAATTCACTTTTACTTGCAAAAGAAAATATGCTTACATCAATTGCTTTTCCTGCTATCTCAACAGGTGTTTATCATTATCCAAAAGAAGAAGCCTGTTCAATAGCAATTAATACAACAATTGACTTTATGATTAAAAATGAATTTATAATAGATGTATTTTTTATATTATATGATGATGAAAATTTTCAGATTTATACTAATTTTATAAAAAAAATTAAGGATCTATAATGAATTATATTGAGCAACTTAAATTTTCATACCAGAAATTTTCCAGTCTCATTTGTCTTGGATTGGATCCGATACTAGAGGATATACCTGAGCAAGGTGATTGCGGCAAAAAGATTTACACTTTTTACTATAACATATTAAATAAAATCATTCAAAAAAAAGTATATCCATCAGCTGTTAAACCAAACTATGCATTTTATGCACAATATGGGTTTGACGGCCTCCATGCTTTAATAAGGGTAATTGAATTATTTAAGGCTGAAGGATTTCCAGTTATTCTTGATGTTAAAAGGGGGGATATCGGGAAAACTGCTCAGGCATATGCAAAAGAAGCCTTTGATTTTTTCAAAGCGGATGCGGTTACAATTTCACCTTATCTGGGCTTTGATTCAATAAGCCCATTTGTGGAAGATTTCCCTGACAAAGGATGTTATATACTGACTAAAACATCCAATAAAAGTTCTTCTGAAATACAGGATATTTTATATAGAGACAAGCCTTTATTTTTATATCTAGCGGAGAAAATTACCGATTGGTACAAGCCAGGCATGGGTTCAGTTATTGGCGCAACGTATCCTGAACAATTATTGCAGATAGCAGAAATTTTCATAAAATTTAATAAATGTATACCATTATTAATTCCCGGGATAGGAACTCAGGGAGGCAGTCTGAAAGAAGTAATGACCGTTTTGAAATTATACAAAGATATTTGGCCTCATAGAATTAATTCTTCAAGCGGGATAAATTATGCGTATAAAATTTATCCAGGTAAATCATATGATGAAGCCGCTGTTATGGCCTTGAAAGAATTAAATGACGAAGTAACATTATTATTATCCTGTAAATGATACATGATTTCTATATTGAATAATATACCAAATTTTAAGCATCAATAGTAATTTTTATTTTTATAAAATTAAGGAATTACAAAATGGATTTTAATTTTCTTGAAACAACATGGAAAGTGCTGGTTATTGATGACAGTAAATTAAATAGGCTTGTAATAAAGAAAAATTTAGCCAAATTAAAAATGTCAATTGATGAAGCTACTGATGGAATCGAAGGTCTTGAGGCATTGAAAAATACAAATTATGATATTATCCTGGTTGATATTATTATGCCGAGAATGGATGGTTTCGGGTTTCTATCTAAATTCCGTGAATATACCGGGAATAGATTTGTTCCAGTAATTTTAATGACTGGTTCGGATGATCTTAATTCAAAAATAAAAGGTTTGCAGATTGGCGCTGATGATTTTTTGGTTAAACCATTAAATGAAAAAGAACTTGTTGCCAGAGTTTTATCTTTATTAAGATTAAAATATACACATGATGAGCTATATAAAAAAAATGAACAGATAAAAAAGGAACTGGCCATTGCCAGAAAAGTTCAAGAGTTTATTGTCCCAAAAGTTTTTCCTGATATTTTATATCCATCAATAAGCGCCAGATATCTACCAATTGAAGACCTGGGTGGCGATTACTTTGATTGCTTTACCCTTCCAGATGATAAAATCGCATTATTGATTGCTGATGTAGTTGGTCATGGAATTCCTGCCGCATTGATAATGACTATGACTAAAATGATTTTTCAAATATATTCATCACAATATCATTCCTCAAGTGAAATATTAACTGTAATTAATAGAAATATTAAAAAGCTTCTAATTGAAGGGCAATATATAACTGCTTTCTATATAATATATGACAATAAAAATAAACAAATTGCTTTTACAAATGCCGGCCATCCAAAAGCTCTCTATTATAGGAAGTCAAAAAATAGTATCCTTGCCCTTGATACTAATGGATTATTTCTTGGAATCTCAGATTCACCCGGATATGAACAAAAAATATTGAATGTTTCCGAGGGAGATAGAATATTTTTATATACGGATGGAATTACAGAAATAAAAAATATGAATAATGATATTTATGGTGAGAATAAATTGGCAAGATCAATTATAAGGAATAGTTCTCTTAAAGGGCAGGTATTTTGTGATGCAGTAATTAGTGACCTACAAGCATTCGCTCCAATTGAAAAAAGAAATGATGACATAGCATTTTTGTGTGCCGAATTCTAAGCATTAGCCTGAAAATTCATAAACATTTTTTTTAATTAAAAATTGCCCAAGTAAACCTTTTGAACTTGAAAAGGTATAAATATTTTTTTTATCTGATAAAATTATATTTTTTTCTGAAGCAGAAATACCAATTTTTGAATCATTATTTTTTGCTAATAGTACATTCGCCATAGTGATAGACTTTTCAAGGCCATCACCTCTTTCAAAATTGACAACTTCATCCGGCTGTGCATACTGCCCCGGCCCATAAATTGAATCATTGTCCATCGCATTTAATTTATTATAAACGTCTTCAATTGAAAAATTATTAAAATATTGTATTGAGACTGGATTTCTTTCAACTGAAGCTTTTATAAAATAGGGCCATTCCTTATCTTTGCAATATCGGCCTGCGAAAAACGTCAGATTGGCGGTAACAGATTCGCTTCTTTTTGATTCTAAATATTCAACTATCCATTCTCTGTTAGTGTTAATTGAATCGGGTATATCAATTTTATCACCTGAAATAAATTTTTTGGCATTTGTTATAGGGAGTTTGGCTTTTGTACATGCAAAATTCTTCAAATCAGTAATAAAATCATTTATTACTGGAATATTGTTTAATTCACTTTTCCAGAAATCCAGACTCTCTTCATTATTACAGCAGGCTTTATTTTTATTCAATTTTTTTTCAAGGTCATTGTAGATGTATCTATCTTGATGTTGAGTTAGATCAAAATCATCCATATCTATTTCTTCAAGAAGTTTATTTCTTGATGTATCATCGATTCTATTTTTACTGTTATGTTCATATTCAAATAGCTTTTCTGCTGTTATATAAAATTTCTGGCCTTTGCCCTTGTGTTGAAATTGAAAATATTTTCGATACGTGCTGTTGACCCTGAGGAAATTTATTAAAATTTCACCATCAATTGCAATATGTAAGTAATCATCAAGAACAGAAATAAATTTTTTATATTTATTTTGATTTATTGACGCTTCTTCATATAAAGTGTGAATTACTCCAGAAATATGGCTGACATATGTCACATTTTCATTTTCCAATGCTCGCCTAGCTTTGTCGGTTAATATTGTCCCGTTATACCACATACGCTTTGTTAGTATACGCCTGTTATTTGATAATACCCCATCTCCAAGGGTCAAAAAATTTTGAGAGTGGAGAGGCGTTCCTATTATAAAAATTTCCTCAAGTGGAATATTTAACACAATAAACATTGCTGCGGCATATAACGCGGAAAGAGACACACATTCTCCAGCACCGGTTTTATGATGTTTTTTATATTTAAAGGCATCCATAGCTTCAATAGTTTCAGTTTTCCAATATGGGATAACATTACTATTATATTTATCCAATCCGAAGTGTTTTCTGATATCTATTGAAAAATAATATTTGTCGCCTTCATATCCGAATAATGCATTTGATTCAGATAAAGCATCCATGGAAATGAATTCATTGAATCTTTCAATTTCGATTTCTTTTGTTGTCAATCCCCATGTATCGAGATCCAGATTAAAGGTATAATTATCCATGATATACTGTTTTAAACGATGCAATTTTTTATTCAAAGGCATCTGGCCAACTTCTTTGAACCATGGATCTTTTTTCCATTCCCATATCCTTGGGGAAATAATATTTGCTAAAACCATTGAATATAATAGTTCAGGAAAAATAAACAGCTCCATATCAGACATAGTAAATGCAGAAGAATACATCTCCCAATCCCTTTTATTGCTTGATATAGTATGATCTTCAGTTATGTTTGATTTCAATTTTTTCACCAAGATATTTAGGTTGTTTTTTTATTATGTACACATCAATGATTGCTTTTGTTTTAGCAAGATATTCCCTGAGTATTGTTTTTATTCCTTCAACAATGTCAACATCATTTGCGTTAAAACCAACTGCATGTATCCCAAACTTTCTAGCAATAAATACAGCCCTCTGATTATGAAATTTTTGAGATATTATTGTAAAACTCGTCATACCAAAAACCTTGTTTGCTCTTATAATGGAGTCAAGAGTTCTGAAACCGGCAAAATCAAGATAAATAGAGTCTGATGGTATGCCGCTATTAATAAGATCTATTTTCATAATTTTTGGTTCATTATAATTTTTATCACTATTATCACCGCTGGCAATTATGTATTTTATTTTTCCTGATTTATATAGTTTTACAGCGGCCTGGAGTCTGTTGGAATAAAAGCTGTTATATTCACCTTTTTTAAAATATTTGCTTGTCCCAAGTATAATCCCAGCTTTATTAACAGGCAAAAATAATGGGCTATCAAACAAATATTTTTCAGAAAAAATATTAATATGCAGATTCGCTATTAGTATCGCAATTATTGATAATAAAAATAGAGGAATAAATAATTTATATATTATTTTTTTTATCATAGTTATAATTTCATTTCCATTTCATAATTTTTATAAATACATTGAGGGCCTAAAAATATTAAAAAAATATTTAAGTATAGTTTGAACATTATTATGATCACAAACCCTGTGGCTATACTTAACCTATTTTTTTTCACTATATTTGTTCAACGTAACGTAAATAATTGGAATTAATAAACCAGATACATATCGATTGTATCATTATTATTGTCATCAAATAATATTATTCGAATATTTTTGAATATATAAATTTTCCCATATTCGTTTTGAATTTGATAAATCTCATTGTTCCCATAATTAAAAATAAAATAATTGATTCCTTTGTCAAGACTTACAGCGTCGTTTGTTACTCTGCCATGATTAAATCCGATTACCGCTGTTACTAAATCTTTATATGACAATAGTATGATATGATTATTTTCAGATAAAATAATCATATCATACTTTATTTTTAGCGGTACCTTTATGTTAAACACTTCTTCAAGAAGTTCCTTTCTTTTATTGAATTTTATGATTTTCAATTCTTTACTATTAAATTTTTTCACCGCTTCTGATGCAGGTTTATTGATAACAAAACCTTCTGCCCCAAGACCTGGAACAATAAGGGAGGGATCGATTATTATCATTTCTGCAGAACTATAAAATAAAAGAAATAACCCAATTGTTGTAAATTTCAGCATGTTCTATTTGATGTTTTAATATTATAATACACTAATTATTTTTTCTTTTTGATTCTCTTATAATCACTGAATTTCTTCTCGGAAATTGAATACTCAAAGGTTCTATTTTTTTAAATAAAAGCCCGTTCATTATCTTCATGCCGTCAATTGTATTATTTTCTACAGCTGCCAGACCGAGGTCAGCCGCATGTTTCAATGTTTTAACATCTAAAGCAGTTATATTTTTTTCAGAATAAATATATAAAAACCCTCCGATAGCAAGGAAAGGGGCACCCAATTCCAAATTGTAAAATGTATTTCCTGTCGCTCTGGAAAAAACCCATTGTATTTTTTCGCGGAATTGATTGCTTCTCCCTGCATTTTCCAGTCTGAGGCAAAGGGGGGTAATATTTCTAAGGGCCAATTTTTTTTTTACTATATCCAGGAATTGTATTTTTTTGTTGTTTGAATCAATGAGATATCCGAAAAAATCAGGGTAATAAATTGCAATTGGTATTCCCGGAATGCCGGCACCGGCCCCCATATCAATAAAAAATGTTCCACGTGGAACATTTAAATTAATTATTGGATTTATACTCTCAATAATTAATGTTCTAATAATATCTTTAATATTTTGCAGGCCGGTGAGATTGAATTTTTGATTATAAATATTGATTAGATCCGCATATTCGATAATTTTATTAGTTTGTTCTGAAGTAATAGTTGAATTTAAACTATTGATATAAGCAGTTAAATCATTTATATTCATCGTTCATTTGCCGGCTGTGCCTATTTAATGTTTCTAAATAAATGACTATTATTGATATTGCGCTAGGATCAACACCGGAGATCCTCATTGCCTGCCCAATTGTTCTGGGATTTATTCTTTTTAGTTTTTCAAGCGCTTCCTTTCTGAGTCCTTTTAATAGATTGTAATCAATATCATCCGGTATAAGTCTGTTTTCCATTTTTTCGATTTTTTCGATTCTCTGCAAATCCCTGCTTATATAGCCTTCATATTTAATTTCCATCTCGATAATTGCAGAAGACTCCTCATCAACATCTTCTTTAAGTACTTTTAATATATTAAATATTTTAATTTCAGGTCTTTTTAAAATCTTTCCTAAATTGACTTTCCCGTGTATTGATTGGGAAGAATTATTTGAAAAGTTCATTGAATTGGTATCATCAATAACAATTGTAGTCTCTTTGATTTTATTGACTACTCCATTGATTTTTTTGTATTTCTCTATCATTGATTCGTATTTACTACTGTTTAATAAACCGATTTTATTGCCATATTCCATCAATCTTTTATCTGCGTTATCTTGCCTTAGTATCAGTCTATGTTCAGCCCTTGAAGTAAACATTCTATAGGGTTCCATTGTCCCCTTTGTCACTAAATCATCAATTAAAACGCCAATATACGATTCAGATCTTTTCAAAATCATTGGGTTCTGCCCAAGAATTTTTAATACCGCATTAATCGCAGCCATTAGTCCTTGTGCGGCAGCTTCCTCATAGCCCGATGTCCCGTTAATCTGCCCGGCATGATATAACCCTGAAATTTTTTTGGTTTCAAGTGTTGGTTTAAGTTCAGTTGGCGGGATAAAATCATATTCAACCGCATATGCAGGCCGCATTACATCAGCATCTTCCAGACCTGGAACTGTTTTAATCATTTCAAGCTGAACATCTTCAGGCATAGATGTTGAGAATCCATTAATGTAATATTCACTTGTATCAAGGCCCTCAGGTTCTAAAAAAAGCTGATGCCTTGGCTTGTCTGAAAATCTAATAACCTTATCCTCAATTGACGGGCAGTAGCGTGCGCCAACCCCCTTAATGGCGCCTCCGTACAAAGGAGATCTATGGATGGAGTTTTTTATCAAACAGTGAGTTTGTTCAGTAGTATAGGTTGTCCAGCATAGTATTTGTTTGTTTAATATTTTATCAGTTGAAAATGAGAATGGCGCTGGCTTGTCATCGGGATATTGGGGAATGCATTTTGAAAAATTAATCGTATTCCCATTTATTCTTTGAGGGGTGCCTGTTTTTAATCTGTATACCGGGAAACCAAGTTCTATCAGAGAGTCTGATAATTTTTCCGCGGAGAAATCCCCAAGCCTGCCGCATGATTCTGTATAATCACCAATGTGTATCAGGCCTTTAAGAAACGTACCAGTGCATAATATTACGGCTTTACTGGTATATACCCTTTGTCTTTTAGTGAATATCCCTTTAACTACAGGCCCATCAGTCAGTATTTTTTCAGCGATATCCTGAATGATAGTTAGATTTTTTTGCTTCTCTAAAACATGTTTCATCCGGAGCTGATATTTTTTTTTATCAGCCTGTGCACGCGGAGACCAGACTGCGGGCCCATTGCTTCTGTTCAGCATTTTGAAATGTATTCCGGTTTCATCTATAGCCGCAGCCATTTCTCCTCCGAGAGCATCAATTTCCCGAACGAGGTGGCCTTTTGCCAATCCCCCAATAGCTGGATTGCAACTCATTTGAGCTATCGTATCAATATTACCAGTAAGGAGTAAAGTGCTGAGGCCCAATCTTGATGCACAAAATGATGCTTCAACACCAGCATGACCACCGCCAATAACAATTATATCAAAATCTATTTTCATTCTTTTATTATTAATTGTATTTTAATACATTAATATTTTAATTACATAATACTAATAAGTATTATTCATGTCACATCATTTTTATTCAATGATAAATCGTTTTTTTGGTAAAAATAATTAAAATATTTTTTGAGTGAGATGAATAATGAAGAGAGTAGTAAAATAATTCTACTAAAAAATTAAACAATAGATTGACTAAGATACTTATGCAAATTAATATCAACATGAAATAAATATTTTATTTTCCAGAATTCAATTAATGAAAAATTCTTATGAATAAATGGAGTCTATTATGTTAACTTTTTTGCCAGATATTCTACTTGGATTTTGTTCAGCCATCCTTTTCATATTGAATACTTTATTCAGTGTCACTATTTTAATGATAGTAGCTCTATTAAAGGCAATCATTCCAATAAAATTCATAAGAAAAATATTTAGTGAATGGTTGGTAGGTATAGCTGAAAATTGGGTATTCTTAAATAATTTTTTTTTGAGTATTACTACAAAAGTAAATTGGGTAGTGGAAGGTCTTGAAGGTCTTAAACCTCATGGATGGTATTTAGTAATTTCAAATCATCAATCAAATCTGGATATTGTTATTCTTCAAAAAATTTTCTATAAGAAAATCCCATTCCTAAAATTTTTTTTAAAAAAGGAATTATTCTGGGTTCCATTTTTAGGTCTTGCCTGGTGGGCCCTTGATTTCCCATTTATGAAACGGTATTCAAAAGAGTATTTGAAAAAAAATCCAGATCAAAAAGGGAAAGATATAGAAACTGCAAAAAAAGCCTGCGAAAAATTTAAGATGATGCCGATTTCAATTGTAAATTTTCTAGAAGGAACCAGGTATGAGTATACTAAAGCGCAAAATCAAAATTCGCCATTTAACCATCTCCTGAAACCAAAAGCTGGTGGAATCGGATTTGTTCTTTCAACAATGGGGAATTATTTGAATAATATTATTGACGTGACAATTGTATATCCAAATGGAAAAAAAAGTCTTTGGGATTTTTTATGTAATAGAATACGAGAGGTTAGAATAAAAGTTGATATAATACCAATAAATGAAAAATTACTGGGTGATTATGTGATGGATGATAAATTCAGGGAATATTTTCAGGAATGGGTATTGAATTTGTGGCATCGTAAGGATAAGATTATTGATGATTTAAATCATTAATAAACGTGAATGACGCATGAATATACCATAACAGCTGTTATAGTATATTCATGGAATTTTTCAAATGTATTTGTTAACATATTTATAATATTTTTGTAACTACTCAGCTCTTCAGCTTTGAAAATCCAAATATATCTGTCTACCGATCATGATCTGATAAATAGATTCAATAACATTTAAGCCCTGTTTTCTGACAGTC
>VFJS01000101.1 GCA_009885955.1 Spirochaetia bacterium
CTCCTTATGCAGCAAAACTGCTTTACTCCCGAACAGGAATAAGGGAGTATTCGGGCCTCTCACCCGATGGGTTTATTTTTATATACACACGCCTCTTGGCGTACCATGCCGGCAAACGCCAGCCCCGCGTCCTTGCGGGGCTGGCGTTTCAGGATTTAGTTCTCATTGATATGTCCGCTCCCTGAGCGGAGTCGAAGGGAGCGGACTCTGTTTTCTGCATAAAATACATGTGAAATGGGCTCAGAAAATATATGATGATCTGATCTTATCAAATATTGACTTGACTTCAAGTGTCTTTAATTACACAATCAGTCATGGAGAAAAAGGATGTCATCAAATTCTGGGTCGATTCCGCAGATGAAGATTTCAAAGCCATGGAATCTTTGTATAAAACCAGTCATTATTCCTGGTCACTTTTTCTGGGACATCTCGTTCTCGAAAAACTTTTAAAGGCCCATTATATAAAAAATATCGACGACAACTATCCCCAGGTGCACCAGCTTCTTAAAATCGCTGAATCAGGAAAACTCGATTTGACTGAAGATCAGAAAGATTTTTTACTGGAAGTGACAACATTCAATATTAAAGCGCGATACCCGGATTACAAAAACAGATTTTATAAAAAAGCCACCGGGGAAAGGATAATTTGACCGGCTCACGCCTCTGGCGCCCCTCTCCCTTCGGCTCTGCTCAATCAATTGAAATTAATTTCTTGACAGGGATGTATTATTTCAGCATATTTACATCAGTCGGTTTTTTGGAGGAATTTGTGGAATATTCAGTATTGATTGAAAAAATAACGGACAATAGTCTCCCGGATGGATATTTTTATGCCCATATACCCGCACTGGATTTGACAACCCACGGATTTGGTATTGAAGGAGCAAAAAAGGCAGCCGAAGATCTTGTTCAGCTGTGGATAAAGGAAAGGCAGGCTAATTCAGAACCGATCCCGGTTGAATCTGAAAGTTATTTCAGCAAGATTGAAATAAACAATGCCCTTCTCAGCGCGTGAAGTATTATCGAAACTAAAAAAAATGGGATTCCTCGTTACCCGACAGAGCGGATCTCATGTAATTCTCCGCCATCCGGATGGCCGTCAGACATATGTTGCCATGCATCCTGGAGATATACCGACAGGCACATTTCGGAAAATATTAAAACAGGCAGGTATATCGGAAAATGAGTTTAAGAATATATAGATGATGACCCCGGCTCATGAAGCTGATCCGGCATGTGGATCTGCGCATCGAGCCCCATTCATTCTCTAAAAGGGACCTGGAAGAACCGGACCCTTTTGTCAGGGAGATCATCGCCACCGGGGAAAGGATAATTTGACCGGGCGGCGCTTCTGGCGCACCCTCTCCCTTCGGCTCCGCTCAGGGATCGGGCCACATTTCGGGAAAATCAGAATTTCAGAATAGTCGCAATACTACTCCGCCTCAACCCACCGTCTCCAAAATACTGACACAGACCGTGAACATCCGCCTAACCTTCCGTCCCCAAGTACCTTACGCAGGCCGAAACATAATCTCAACCCCCCATCTCCAAAAAACTTACGCAGGCCGGGAACTTCCACATAAATGCCTCGCATCCAAAAAACTGAAGCAGGCCATATCTCCTTTCCCTGAACACATCGTCCACAAGACACCTGAACTCTCTCCATCTAAAAAAATAGCCCAGGTGCCTTTACATTTTTCTAAACTGCCAGTTACAGCAAACTCAAACAGATTCCAATCATAAAAAGCTTCTCCACACCTAATAAAACAAAACTCGATTATTTATCATATCTGAAATATATACACCATCAACATCAACAGTAACTAAAGCTGGATAATTTAAGCTATCTACACTTATTCCACCTTTATTGGAAGTATTCGTTGTAAAACTACCTCCCTGTCCATATACCCGGGTCGCCGTTGTGCTTGTACCTGTATAATATAACACTCGACTGTTATTTTGATCACATATAAATACTCCAATTTCATCAAGAACTAACACTCCGGGATACGACAAACTATCCGCGCTTATCCCACCATTATTATCAGTATTTGTTGTAAAACTTCCACCTTGTCCATAAACACGAGTCGCTGTTGTACTTGTTCCAGTATAATATAATACACGGCTATTGTTGGAATCTGTTATATATATACCAGTTACATCAAGAGTTACTGTGATTGGACCATATAAACTATCTGCACTGATCCCACCATTATTGGCAGTAATTGTTCCAAAATTGCCGCCTTGACCATACACTCGGCTCGCTGTCGTACTTGTCCCGTTAAAATACAATACACGATTGTTATTCCAATCAGCAATATAAACCCCATCCGTATCAACAGTCACTGCACTAGGGCCATCCAAACTATCTTCACTGATGCCGCCTTTATTCGCAGCATTAGTAGTAAAACTTCCACTCTGACCATAAACACGTGTCGCAGTCGTACTTGTACCTGTATAATATAAGACTCGATTATTAAAGGTATCTGCAACATATAAACCATCTGCATCAATCGCAATTACTTGTGGGCCATTTAAGCTATTTGAACTAATCCCACCGTTATTGGCCGTACTTGTTGTAAAACTTCCAAGCTGTCCATAGACCCGGGTCGCTGATGTACTTATACCAGTATAATATAAAACACGATTATTTAAGGTATCTGCAACATATAAACCATCTGTATTAAATGCCAAACCACTAGGTTGTGATAAACTATTTGAGCTAACCCCCCCATTATTAGCAGTACTTGTTGCAAAACTCCCCCACTGGCCATATACCCTGGTCGCCGTAGTACTGCCGAATACTTTGACCGTTACTGTATAACTCTTTGTGGAGCTATCAGCTGCATGAACTACATAGGTCACAGGGCTTGTAAAATTATTGGACGTGCTCCCGCTCACCTGGGTGGTGCTGGCAACGGTTACCGATGCTCCAGTGGTGACGAAGGTGGCTGTCAGGGATGTGACACTGGTCCCGTAGGGTACGGTGACCCCGATATTGGTGCCAACGATGACTCCGGTATTACCCAGGATGGAATAGGCCGTTATGTCCTTGGCCGTATTGGAAGCCACGGTGACAGTCACAGTGTAGCTTTTGGTTGTGCCGTCTGCTGCATGGACAACGTAGGTCACGGGACTGGTGAAGTCATTGATCGATGCCCCGCTTACCTGGATTGTAGTGTTCACGGTTACAGAGGCCCCGGTTGTACTGTATGTAGCCACCAGTGTAGTCACATCTGTGCCGAAAGGTACTGTTACACCGATATTTGTACCGACAATACTACCCGTATTCCCCAGGATCGATAAGGCCGAAATGTCTTTGGACGGGTTCAGAGCCACGGTTACTGTCACCGAATAATTCTTTGTGGTGCCGTTAGCAGCAGTGACCGTGTAGGTAACCGGATTCGTGAAATCATTTGATGTGACTCCCGTGGTCTGTGTGCTGCTGCTCAACGTAACCGATGCCCCGGTGCTGGTAAAGGTGGCCACAAGGTTTGTCACATTGGTTCCGAAAGGAACCGTGACACCGATATTGGTGCCCACGATGACCCCGGTATTTCCTAAAATTGAATAGGCTGTGATGTCCTTGGCGCTGTTCAGGGCTACGGCCACAGTGACAATATAGCTCTTGGTTGATCCATCTTCTGCATGTACTATGTAGGTTACCGGATTCGTAAAGTCATTGGGAGTTACCGTACTGGTCTGGGATGTGCTGTTTACCGTAACCGAGGTTCCGTTCGAGGTGAAATCAACGATGAGGGAAGTAACGCTGGTTCCATAGGGGAGCGTTATTCCGATGTTAGTCCCTACGATGACGCCAGCATTCCCCAGAATGGAAAAGGCCAGCATCTCCTTGGTACTAGAGGTTGTGGGTACCTGGACTGAACCTGCGGATGGTGCTCCCCCTCCGCCGCCGGCACATACGCTCATGAGCAGGGCCGTTAGTAATATGATAACTTTCAGTTGCCGGATTTTATGTCCGTCTGAGAAAAAATTTCTTATTTTAGCTATGAGAGAGAGAGAGAGAGAGAGAGCATTTTGATAAAATTTGCCGGGACCATGGGTACCTCTTCCATTGATATTTATTTTTTCCTCATCCTCATTTATCTATATTTATTCCTCCCCTTCTCTCTACCGGGAGAAGGGGCCGGGGGATGAGGGCATTTGTTATTATATAAAACAAGTATGATATAATCAAGCAACTTTTTTTCATACATTAACTTTCCATTGTAATGAACGCTATTTTTTGTGTAATGAACGACACTTTTTTCACATTGCGTATATATTTTTATATATATGAACTTAGGTTTTGTATGTTTAATTATGAATCTTTTTTGTTACCGTCCGGTCATTTCGGCTCCGCTCAATGTCCGGCTTTCTGTTTTTTGAATGAAAAGTTTTATGCGCTCCCTGAGCGGAGTGGTCACTGAGCGAAGCCGAAGTGTCGAAGGGAGCGGAGGAGCCGGAGGTTATGAAATAGCGGAGTTGAAACGGAGTTGTTGTGCAGTTAATGACTTGCATCTCACCCCTCTCCACATTGGAGAGGGGCCGGGGGTGAGGTGGGAGAGGTTCCTGAAAAAAATCTCCCCCCTAGCATTATACTTGACTTTTTATGAATATGAAAAATATTTTATCATTGAATTCAATGCAATTGAAACTTCAGGAGAAAATCAAATGAAAAGACTTTTGGCAATTCTTATTTCCGGCCTCTTTTACATAGCCGGCTGCGGTTCATCAGACACCATAAAAATCGGGGTCATCGTCCCGAAATCCGGCCCCCTTGCAACCTATGGCCTCGAAAATTCCGACGGCATAAAAACTGCCGTAAAAAAAATTAATGACGCGGGCGGAATTCAGGGGAAAAAAATTGAGCTCTTCATTGAAGACAACCAGGGGACAACAACGGAGACCATCAATGCATACAAAAAACTGGTCACTGCCAACGGAGTTGTGGCGGTAATCGGCCCCGTGACCAGCGGCAACAGCCTGGCAGTCAAACCTCTCGTGGCCCAGTACAAGACCCCCCTGGTAAGCCCCACGGGTACCGCTGTTGCGCTCACCCTGGGGAATGAGTACATGTCAAGGGTATGTTTCATAGACCCGTTTCAGGGCAAAATAGGAGCAGTCTTCGCTTTTAATGATCTTAAAAAGAAAAAGGCAGTGATCATGTTCGACTCATCAAATGACTACAGTTCCGGCCTTGCAGACGCCTTTGAAAAGGAGTTCAAGGCCCTGGGCGGAATTTTACTGAAAAGGATCGGATTCAAATCCGATGACAAGGACTTTAACGCGCAGCTGACCGAAATAAAAAGGATGAACCCTGAAATCATTTATGTTCCCAGCTACCACCCCACAGCCGGCCCCATAATGAACCAGGCCAGGAAACAGGGAATTACTGCGGTCCTTATTGGCGGAGACGGCTGGGATTCCGGCAAGCTGAAGGACCTGGCCGGCGAGGGCTATGAAGGAAATTATTTCACAAGCCACTTTTCCGGTGAGGACACCGACCCCTTTGTCCAGAAATTCATAAAGTCATTCAAGGCAATGAGCCAGCAGAACCCCGGCTCCATGGCTTCACTTGGATATGACGCAGCCCTTCTTCTTGCAGATTCAATTGACCGGACAATGAAAAAACTGGGCGCATCGGCCCTGGACAAAAGCGAATTCAAGGAAGAGTTGAAAAATCAGATAAATTCCACAAAAAACTTCAAGGGTGTTACCGGAAATATAACTCTTGATGAAAACAGGAATGCGGTAAAGAGCGTGGTTATAATAAAAAATACACCTGCCGGGCCTAAATTCTATAAGAAAGTTACTATCTGACCTCATCCCACTGCCCCCTTCTCACGAGCTGAGAAGGGGGTGGCAAATCCCACTAAAAATAAATCAGTACTTCTTCCTTTCCTTGTTATGGTTGAGCCTGTTCATGATATACAGGGCAACATAGGCTCCTATAAATCCCGATATAATATTTACATACCGGTTTTTTCCGAGAAGATCCAGAATGATAAGCGTAACACTGTTAAGGACATAAGCGCCGATGAGAGCTCCGATAACCCCGATGACCATGCCGCCGATGTAGCCTCCGAAGAGGTCTCTCCTTTTCAGTATATAAAATATGAAGGAAACAAGGGCGCCCAGGCCAATGATAATCAATATGGCAATTATTGCCTGAAAAAAACTTCTCATTTCATCTGACATATGTACCTCGTATACAAAATTTTATCATTCCTGAAATCATATGAAAAAAATCTCACCCTTGCCCTTCCTGATTATGACCGGGGCCCCTTCCGTAAAATCAACTATTGTTGACGGGTCGGGAACCATGGGCCCGGCATCCATGACCAGGTCAATCTGGTTCATGTAGACTTTTTCAAGGAGCCTCGGTTCAATGATGTATTCACCGGATACCGTATTTATGCTGGCTGAAAGGATGGGCCTTCCCATGGCACGGACGAGCTCCAGCGCAATATTATTATCCGGGATCCTTACGCCAATCGTTTTCTGATTTGTTGTTACAATATTGGGAACCAGTTTAGACGCATTGAAAATAAATGTATAAGGCCCCGGGAATGCCTTTTTCATAATTTTATAGGCGCTGTCCGATATGTTTTTTACATAATCGTTTATGCTGGAAATATCGGGGAATATGAAGCTCAGGGGCTTCTTTTTATCGATTTTTTTTATTTTATAAATTTTTTGGATGGCCCTCTTATCGTTAATGTCGCATCCATAGGCGTAGACCGTATCGGTAGGATATATGATTACACCCCCCTGCATGAGGATATCCCTGGCCTTGTTTATCAGCCTTTTTTGAGGGTTTTCAGAATTTATAATAAATATCATATTCTTCCTTGGGCTTCCCTGCCGGGAAAGAACTATCATTCGTTCAATTCCAATAATTATATTTATAAACCTAATAAACTAAATTGTCAACAGTATTTTTTCATTGCTGTTATACGGGAAATTTTATCCTCACCGTACTCCCTTTTAAATAAAAAGGCTTTTGCAGGAGTGCTGCCCGCAAAAGCCTTTAACCTGGTAAATATACATATAGGAGTAAAACTGATTATTAATCATTATTATAATCGGCGGTTATCATTTTTTTCCTTTAGTGATTTATCTCTTTTTTTATCAAAACATCTTAAAATATGAAGTTTCATCACTTGGATATTTCCTTTTTATAATATTAAATTCGTTCTTCCTGCAAAGGTGTAAGAAAGGGGGATGAGGGGATAGTTGTGATAGGGGGATAAAAATAGAGCGCCGGTCCCCTAATATTATTTATGTAAACATCAGGAATGAAAAATGCTTGAAATTATTCATGACACATACATATTTAAATATTGATTGGGGGCTGATAAAATATTATGGATAATGAACAAAAACCGGATATAAGGCCTGGCAAACCGCTGCCGCTGGGAGCCCATGCGGGAACAAAAGGAACCCAGTTTTCCCTATTCAGCAGAAATGCGCTGAGTGTTTCCCTTCTGCTCTTTGAATCGGACACCTATGATTCCCGTTACTCTACCCTGCCGCTTGACAGGATAAAAAACAGGACCGGGGACATATGGCATATCTGGGTTGAAGGCATAACACACGGCCAGATCTATGGATACAAGATCGACGGGCCCTATGATCCCGGGAAAGGCCACCGCTTTAACAGAAACAAGCTCCTTGTAGACCCTTTTGCCAGGGCCATAACTGACAACTACAGGTATGACCTCACGCAGGCAAAAGGATTTTCAGACACTTCAACGGAAAAAGACCTGTCCTTTTCCAGCGCCGACAGCGTAACACATGTGCCGAAAAGCATAGTCATCGGGTTATTGCCCGATAAAGACGACAGGCCCCTGAACATCCCGCCGGAGGAGACCATTGTTTATGAGCTCCATGTCAAAGGTTTCACCTGCCATGAATCCTCCAGGACCGCAGCGCGGGGTACCTATGCGGGAATTATTGAAAAAATACCCTACCTGAAAGACCTGGGCATAACGTCTGTTGAACTCCTTCCCATACAGGAATTCGATGATGATGATAACATTTTCTTTAACCCTGTCACCGGAGAGAAACTCAAAAACTACTGGGGTTACAGCACCTTTGCCTTCTTCGCCCCCAAGGGGACCTATGCAAAATCCGGGCCAACCGGCCACCAGGTTGAAGAATTCAAAGGCATGGTGAAAGGTTTCCATGATGCCGGCATGGAGGTGATCCTTGATGTTGTATTCAACCATACGGCTGAAGGCGACCAGAACGGCCCCACTATAAGCTTCAGGGGAATAGACAATTCCATATACTATATCCTTGAAGACAACAGGAGGTTTTACAAAAATTATTCAGGATGCGGAAATACGTTCAACTGCAACCATCCCCTCGTAAGGGAATTCATACTTGACTGCCTGAGGTACTGGGTAATCGAGATGAAGATAGACGGGTTCAGGTTTGACCTGGCCTCGATACTGGGCAGGGACATGAAAGGAAATCTACTCAGCAATCCGCCCCTGATAGAAAAGATAGAGGAGGACCCGATATTAAGGAACACCAAGATCATTGCAGAGGCCTGGGATGCTGCGGGGGCCTACCAGGTGGGGAATTTCCCGGGCCGATGGGCGGAATGGAACGGAAAGTACAGGGACGATGTAAGGAAATTCTGGCGCGGCGACCCGGGTTCTTCCGGTAACTTTGCAACAAGGGTCACAGGGAGTTCAGACCTGTATCACAGCTCTCTGGAGGGGCCGTGCCACAGCATAAATTTTATAACCTGCCACGATGGATTCACCATGAACGACCTGGTAAGCTTCAATGAAAAGCATAATCATGAAAACGGCGAGGAAAACCGTGACGGTGAAAACTACAATTTAAGCTGGAACCTCGGTATTGAAGGGCTTCATACCACCCCTTTCATCGAAGAGATAAGGCTGAGGCAGATAAAAAACTTCATCGCCACCCTATTTCTCTCACAGGGAATCCCCATGCTGCTTGCCGGAGATGAATTCAGAAGAACACAGAAGGGAAACAATAATGCCTACTGCCAGGATAATGAAATATCATGGATCGACTGGGGCCTGCTCGAAAAAAACAGGGAAATCTTCAACTTCACAAAGGAAATGATAACATTCAGGAAAAACCATCCCATATTGAGGAAAAAATCTTTTTTTTCCGGCGAACATAAACAGGGGTTCTCAGGCCCTGACATCTCCTGGCATGGATGGAAATTAAACCGCGCCGACTGGAGCGGCAACAGCCATACCGTGGCGTTTCTTATAAACGGGGAATACTCCCTTGAGTTCAACGGGAAAAAAGATTCCGATATCTACATCATATTCAATGCATCAATGATCAGCAGATACTTTCAAATCCCGGACTCATTTAATGGAAAGAAGTGGCTGATAGCCGTGGATACCTCTATTCCCGCTCCAGGTGACATTATCCATGAAGAAAATGCGCCTGAACTTGCTGATGCCAGGTATTACGTGAAAAAACTCTCCACTGTGGTGCTGGTTACGACATCTGCCCGTTAAGTTCGTTGACCAGGACATTGATCTTTTCATTGTCAAGGCCGTGAGCTAAAGCGCCCTGCTCTATTGTCTCTGTTATCCCGATGTGGCATCCGATGCAGTGCAGTCCGTACTTCATTAAAATCGGGCCTGCCCCGGGAAATTGCTTCAGAAGTTCTCCAAAAGTCATACCTCTGCTTATTTTGCTGGTAACTTCGGCCATATGTTCTCCCTTTTTAATCAAATATTTAATCTATGTTAATAAAAAATGCTGTAATCAGGCATTTTTAATCCTATATATCCATTTTATTTATCTTTTAAAGTATTGCAATAATTATTTAACTGCCATGAGTTCTTTATCTAAATCGATGTTAAAGAACTTCATTGTCAGCAAACCTCATCATTTTCTAAAAAAATTTTATCGTGCTTAATTATTTAAACTTTTTACCGATATTCATATATAGGGAATACTATGCTAATATTTGCCAGTTTAACCTTTTATTGATAAATTATAGGTAGATAAGATTAATCAAATGTTACAGCAATGAATATAACAATTATCATATTTCTGGTTATTTTTTCCGTTATTATACTCCTTCTGTGGGTATTTTTATCAGGGAAAGAGGAGCCCGGCGCATTGGTAAGCGAGGCCGATGAGAAAACCCAGGAACAGATTTTAAGGAGGAGATCGGCCGATAAGGAGATAGAGGATGAAGCGCCTGATCACCGGAGGAAATCGGATAAATCGCTCCAGGAAGCCCCCATTGATGATGAACTGCCATTCCGACTCCCATATCTGACCGATGAAATCATACCGGCCACATCGCGCTTCAGGGTATACCGGAGGACTTTATTGAACTCCGAGGCTTATGCTGCCAAGGAACTTTTCCCCACTGCAATTTCCCTCTACGAAGGGGTCTCTTCAAGGATAAACGATGTTGTAACAAAAAACAAAATCGAGGCTAATATTCGCTTCCTCAAGGGATATTCCAGGAACAGGGAGGAAGCCAGGCATAAGGGCGACAAAAGCTTTGGCGAATCTGCTCCGGGAAGTGAAATGAAGCAGACCTTTGAACAGATTAAAAATGAGATAAAAAACAAACTCAGGGATGATATAGAAAAACTTACCGAGTTCAGGGAATTCACCGAGGGCCCGAAGATTCAGAGTGAACTGCAGGAGCTTAAAAATTCGCTCAATAACCTGGCTGAAGATAAAAACAGGCTGAACAGAGAACTCGATTATCTTAAAACAAAAAAAATTGACGATGAAGATGATAAATCGGAAATTTTAAATCTTAAAGGTGAAATTAACCGTATTAAGGGACTGGAGGAGAGGAACAGGAAAGAACTCGATGAGATGTCACAACTCCGTGATGAGATAACCAGATTCAAGGCTACACAGGAAAGAAACGAGAACGACAAATCTGAAATTATGAGGCTCCATGAAGAGATAAAAAGGCTGAAGGGAATTGAAGACCAGAACCTGCAGACTAGAATTGAAATCTTGAAACTCAATGAGGAGATTAATAAAATAAAGTCCTCCGGAGAACCGGAGGACAAGGATAGGGACAGGGATAAGGGTAGGAATAACGACAGAGCCCATAATGAAAAGGTGGCCGAAGAAATTAACAGCTTAAAGGAGAAAATGGAGACTCTGAGCTACCAGAAAGTACTTCAATATGCTGAAGAGAACAAAATTGATGAAATAAAAAACCACCTGCACAAGCTCGATAGCAGGCTGAATGACATGGCAACAGGCACGATATCAAAGGCAGAACGCCAGCCTGAAAGGGAAACAAGGCCTGTTGAAGATCTGCTCAATGAAATATCCGACAAATTTACCGAAGCCCTTAAAACAAGAAATGAAAATATTAAAAGTTTTGCCGAACCGGTCGAATCACGAGGGAAATCCATTGAAGATGATGAAGCTGATATATTCGAAAAAATCATAAAGTCGGGGACAGGCGAAGATTCCCGGGGCGACAAGAGCACTGAAAAAATAATTGAGCCCCCCGTTGAAAAAATAGAAGAGACGACCACCATACAGAAAGAGAAGAAGGAAGAGGACAAAAATGAATTTGATCTTATCAGCGACTATACCAGGGATATCGACGCCGGCGGAATGTCGGATGAGGAGATCTTTGATAAAATTTTAAAAGATGACAAAAACAAAAAACCCGATGACGAATCCTTTGAAATTCTCGGTTTTAAAAAAAAGGAAGACGGGGATTACGAGGTGATGAGCAGGGATGAGGACAATAAGAAAAAAGACGAGGAAAATTTTTACCGGAACTTCCTGAAGACAAATAAGAGAATGAAAAAGGAGCTCCCCATTCTGAAAGTCAACTACGACTTTACCAAGCTCCCTGACCACTTCAGCCTTTCAAAGGAAAAAAATATCCTTGAATACTCTTTCTACAAGTACAAACCGATGCTGGAAAAAGCCGGGGAGCTCATCAAAAAAAGGAAAGTCCGCGAGGCAATTGATTACTACAGGGTTGTAATGAGCCAGAATATCCCGATAGAATTTAAATCCATGATAAAGAAAAATATCCACGACCTGACTGAGTACCTGGAGAAGTACTTAACTGCGGATTGATGGATGCAGGTGTATTTTTTCCTCACCTTCCCCACAAGCCATAAACCCGAACATTACAGCAAAGCACTCCTTCTCAGCCAGATTCCCGCACCTTAACATAGAGTTCTATACCGACCTGACCAATAGAATCCTGGCCCGAGCATACCCCAAATATTGCCCGCACTGTAATCTGGAGCTATCGGTATCAGTGAACAAGCGGGAGAATTCAGTTAGGTGCCCGAAATGCCATTACCAGGGTTCGAGGACCAGTTATACGCCCCTACACCACCTTAAGCTGCCGCTTTGGGTTTTCGGATACGTATTAGCTGAGTCCTTGTTTATGTACCCCGCGGTACTTTCTGGTGAGGGTATACGTAGGCGTTTGTGGGTCAGTAAGTCCTCAGCTACCCTGCTAATTCCATATGATTGATATAATATGTATGAACGCTACTTATAGGGTAATGAACGACACTTTTGGGATTCTGTTTGTGGATATATATGAAAATAGACAGGCAATATTCAACTTGTGAAATATTTCACAGCTTTGAACAAATTTTACTTCCGAGAAGTAAGGCTATGTCTGATTAGAGTCCGTACCCACGCTTGGCATATATCATTTAACGAAGTCCTATATTCTATCAAGAGCCTGGATAGTAGGGGCAATCAGCCTCTCTGCATCCATGGGGATGCCTGGCTGAGCTATAGCATTGGATATCACTGCGGGTAGGAAGCATAACACCCAGGCTCTCTTTAAGGTAAACAACAGCCACTTCGAGGGATTTCCATATATAGGCCCTGCAGCAGCTGGGGCCGGTTAAATCAGTTATTACCCTGGACACCCGTGTTACAGCCTCCATGGTGATTCGCTGCTCCTTATCGGTTCCACACCGTGCTCCGGTAAGAACGGAGAAGCAAGCACCTATGGCTGGCGCTATCCCGCATACACCCGTTAACCCACAATACCCGCCGTGGGCCTGCTTTGCGGTACGCTTAAAGACTTCATCAATATCATCATTTGTAACCGAGCGGGAACCCTCATTCTTAATCGATGCGATGAAAGCTCCGCCGGCAATGTGTGCATGCTGACATCCGAGCATAGGTAAGCCTGGTATGCCCAGCATCAACTCTGCTATCTCAAAGGGGTCCTTGGATGTGGTAGTTCTGGCCATATCTTCAATTATAGTCATGGCATCCCTGTTGTGGCAGGCATCGCATACATAATGACCATTGGGGCATATGATGTGACCGCTGTCCTTAGCACCACAATAGGAACATGTAGCCACCTGGGACTGGGCAAGATATTCGAGGATTGAGCCGCAAATCATGCAGTTCTCTGCCTTCTTTTCATCAACATCAGGAGTAATTGAACATGAACTTCCTTGCCGACCGGCATCTTTGTCAGGAGCTCAACAGGAAGCATTACTGGTCACGTGCTTTACATCTTCTGTCATAGGGAATACCTCAATTTCATATAATCCAATCAGTGTTAACTCAGATATTATACAATATATCCGAACATGTCATATTTGTCAATGGAATAAACGACACCAAACAGCACAAGGGGTATTTTACCCCCTGTCAACCGAGAATCAGGTTTATGTCAGATGAGAGGCCGCACCCGCATACATGTTCCCATTCGCTGTTCGCGAATAGCGAATAAAATGCATTCAATTCTCACTTCACTACATATCATCAGATTATGAATCCCCAGAATCCCTCATCTTCTCATTGTGCTTATACATAACCAATCACCTCCCAATGCCCACCTCTGTCCGGGCCGATGCGGCGAATCATCCCCTTCTTCTTAAGAGAGGCGATCTGCTTTTCCACTGCACGGGAGGTAATGCCTAATGACTCTGCAATCTCTTCAGCGGATATTATGGGATTGTCTGCTATCATTCTCAATATCTTCTCCGAACTCTTCTCCGAACCTTTAGCCTTCACTTGCTCAAAAGGAAGCGTCAGAGAAAACCACCCCCTGGGATTATCGTTCTCAATGACAGGTTCAGCGTATCCGGACTCATGCCACTGTCCTATGATCTTGAGCATACCGCTTCCCGCCAGTTCAGCCCATCCCGCCAGGCGAAATGCCCGGGCTATTATGGGATTGCGAGGGGCTGTTTCAGCCCCGGTCAATATCTCATTCAGAGTAAGGGGAGATGGGCCCGGATTACGAAAAGTGATTCGGTCGGGGTGTACCCTCACCGCGGCAAATCCCCGTTCGAAGTAATCCCGGTGCATTAGCATATTCGCCAGTGCCTCGCGGACAGCAATATATGAAGGGACCATTTCAATCCTTGTGATTCCGTCATCAGCAAGCTTAAAGGGTATCTTGATGAACTTCTTGAGAAATGCCAGAGATTCAATGTACGTTGAGACAAGGTTCTCGTGGTAAATCTTCCGGTCATTGTAGCGTTCATCAGCCGTTGTATTCTTCGGCATTTCATACACATTCAACCAATGTAATTCCTGCATTATAATATCAACCGGCATTCAACCATTAAGCAATCCTTAATAGTTGGATATCGGTTTAGATGAACCTGTAAGTGATACTTACAGATCGCCAATTCTCCCATTGTTCAAATCAGGTATTTGTAACCCTCTGGCACCGAGTTTATTGTATGTATTTCATAGGTCAAGGAGAATTAACTTCCGATTATGTCCTATAACCATTAAGGGGTTGACATTTCAGACCCGTCGTATATCCTGAAACGAAACGGAACAACAAACAGGGGTACAGTTATGGCCAATAAATGTAGAGGAAGTCAAGCAAATAAACCTGACGACAGGGCTATCCGGTCTATCATCACAAACATCCTGGGAATAGAGGGGCATATTTTTCTCCCACCTTCCCCACAGGCCCATTCAGCCAAATCCCAATATTCTGCCCGATTTCCCCAAATTAATACCGAATATTATAGCCAGCTTACCAAGTATTCACATTCATACTTATACTTACAAATTATAAACTATATAGGGAAGTCCGGCATGGAATCACTGAAATAGTCTTCGATATAAATCTTGCCTATGGAACCAATATCAGCACTGTAGTAATAGATAATGACTCCTGGGAAAATGAAGTGCATACAATCCTGCCCTTTCATAAAGAAATTGATAGGGACGGAATTATCCTATGATCTATATTAATAGTTTGTTTGGGATTATTTGAAACGTTGAAACTTATGGAAAAGTAATTCTCTGGATATACAAGCCAGCCGAGGATAGTGTAATAATGGATATTGTTACGGGAATTTACTATGGATTATATTGAGCCGATCTTGGATTCTTCGACCAATCAGTGCCGTTATTATGATAACAGTTTCTGGATTGGTGAAAGTTGAACGTTGAGCCTGACACTTGTTCCGATAAGAGAATTATGCCTGATTGAAACTAATCACAAATTAAATGAATCACTCCATCCTTTACACCTGGAATTGAAGGACAAATCTTGTTCCCCCTTGCCTCTCAATAATAATGGATCCATGTAATTGCTTCGTAATGATATTAATGAGCTGCAGACCAAACCCGGATGGATTATCAAATGAAACAGATTCCGGTATGCAATTCCCATTATCTTCATATGTTATTGATAAATGTTTATCAATTCTTTTTGCAAGTATGGTTATTACCCCTTCATTTCGGTTAGTGAATGCATACTTTACAGTATTGGTAATAAGTTCATTTATTATGATTCCAAGAGCTGACAAAAGTTTTGCGCTTAATATAATGTCCTCTATTTCAGATTTAACAGTTAAGGAAACATTCTGAGGGAATATACTAATGATCTCATTGACCAGCTGTGGTAGATATTCCTTTAATGATAACTCATTTGAAACTTCAGAACGATACAATTTATCATACAATACCTTCATACTCTGGATTCGTCCGGCTGCATCAAGCAATGTCTTTTTGACATCGGGATTTGATTGGTTATTCATCTGCATTGTAAGAAGTCCATAAATAACGGACATATTATTCTTAATGCGATGCTGAACTTCCTTAAGTATGAGTTCCTTTTCTGATAAAATGGCTCTTATTTTATTTTCATCAAGTTTACGTTCGGTTATATCAATTACTACTCCGATATAACGAATGACTTGTCCGGAATCATTACATTCAGGCTGACCTCTGGACATTAACCAACGTTCCGGGCCATCAGGATTTATAACACGCCATTCCACATTAAGATCATCACCCTTTAGTGATGCTGTTTCAACAGCCGATTTCAATGAATCTTGATGATCAGGATGAATTGTTTGAAGCCATAAGTCAAAAGATGGCTTGCTGCTGTGCGGAGTCAAACCATAAAGATTCCATAATTCTTCCGACCAAATGTTTTCATTTGTTTGAAGATCCCATTCCCACGTTCCCGATTTGGCAGCATTGAGAGCGAGTTTCAATCGTTTGTTTGTATCCTTTAATTCATCTTCTGCCTGTTTCCGGGCGGTAATGTCAGTAATAAAGCCTTCAAGATATAAGAGCTTATCATCATTCGAAAAGACTCCCCGTCCTCGTTCCCATACCCACCGTTCTTTTCCGGATGCGGTTATTATTGGATACTCATCTTCAAAAGGTATTCTCTTTGCCAGTATTTCCTGCCATTCTTTCCATAATGGTTCCTGAAAATCTTTACGAACAATATCATTATAAGGAAGAACATTATTTCCTATGAAATCTTCAGCTTTATATCCTGTTATTTCAAGGCAGCCTTCACTCATATATTCCATAGTCCAATCCTTGTCATTAACACAGCGATATACAAAACCTGGAAGGTTACTTAAAAGCATTGCATACATTCTATTACTTTCTCTCAGTCCATACTCTGCTCTTTTCAGATCCACGGCTTTCCATACTGAATCCATAAGCAGAATCATCTGGTTCAGGTCAGTTTCATTATAATCTTCTTTCTTATTAGCCAAACCGACAACAGCAATTATTTTATCTCCTGAGAAGACAGGCACAGACATGAATTTATCAAGGGGAGCATGGCCTTCAGGATAACCTTTCTTGAGAGGGTTGGGAGCTTTGAAATTGTTGTTCATAATAGGTTTACGCTGACGGACTGCCTCTCCCCAGAATCCTGTTTTATCAAGCTCATACAGTGTCTGCTTTTCTGTAATCATACAAGCTTCCATAACGTCCTTCGACCAGGTATTGAGGACAAATTCCTTTTTCTCCTCATTATATACATATATATAACCAAATTTGCTCCCGGTCATTCTAATAGCTTCATCTAATACATAATCGAGAAAGTCTTGAATAGAATCAACCTTGTACTGCATAATTCTAACCATGCTTTCAAGTCTGAGTGAGTTACTCTTTAATTCCTCCTCAGCCAAACGCCGGCTTGTTATATCCTGGAATACTGTTGCAAACTGTCCCTTTGATGGAGAAAACACTGATATCTGGAAATGTTTATTCATAGGCGGGAAATAGGTTTCAAATACTATAGGCATTCCAGTTGCGGCAACACCTGAATATTGTTCGAGAAACGGCGGGTTCCCTGCACCGTATAGAGCAGAGGCTAATTTACCAACAGCAATGTCCTTGGAAATTCCCGTAATCCTTTCATACATTGGGTTTACATCAAGTATTCTGTAATCAATGGCTGTACCGTTTTCCCCATTGATAATTTCATGAAGACATAAACCATCATTGATAGAGCAGTAAAGTCCCCGGTAACGTTCCTCGCTAAATTGCAATTTATCCTGCGATTCAAGGAGTTCCATGTTCATTGCTTCATACTCCTCATTCGTCGCTTCAAGTTCTTCTAATGTTTGCTGGAACTCCTCATTTGAAGCATGTAAATCCTGCTTATGATTTTCGATGACCATGTGAGCTTTATGCAATTTAAATGCCATCTTGATTGATGCAAGAAGCACAGTATCCCCTGAATTCTTAACAACATAACCATAGGATGTAATTTTCTCAGTCTTCTCAACAATCTCCTTCTCTGTATGCGATGATAAAAATACCACCGGAATATCGAAGGTCTTCAATATCTCCTGGGCTGCCTGTGTCCCGTCCATTCCTTTTCCAAGGTCAATGTCCATGAGTATAAGATCTACGTGTTTCTTTTTAACACTTATAATATCTATTGCATTTTCACCACTTTCCGAATGAATTACCTGATAGCCTTCCATTTTAAGCATAGATGATTCTGTCAATGCGATGATTGCTTCATCTTCTACAAGGAGTATGGTTTTCTGTTGCAATTCATCCATAGATGACCTCATGAATTGAAAATGTTTTGTTACAAATAGAAACCAGGAAGAATTCTATCGGAACATTCGAACATGTCGGATGATAAATTGGATATCCTGATACCATGTCAATCATTATTTGTTAGATAAAAGAGTCGAGAACGGAATGAGATATGAACCCCTACCGATTGTTTAGGATATAGCTGATAATAATATCTGCTCCCTATGATATTTATAAGTCAAAATGTTTATCAAGGATTATTTTCAATTCGTCTATATCAAGAGGCTTTGCCAGGTATCCCAAAGGTTTAGTTCTTTCAGCTCTTTCTCTGATATCCTTGTCATCATAACCGGTAATAAATACAACCGGTATGTCAGATTCCGATATTATGACTGACGCAGCATCGATGCCGTTTATTTCCCCTGTCAGCCTGATATCCATTAAAATAAAACGGAAAGATATTGAGTCATATGTCGCTTTTTCAATTTTCCGACTTGAAAAAAAAACGCCTGATGCATAGCCATAAAATAATAACTACAAAAGAATTTCCGGGTGGTAGGCTTTTGAACCATTTCCTGTATATGATTCTGAAATTGGGCGTAAATCAAGCTGTGTTACAATATCAACAACAAATCGGGCCAAATGATTTTCAGGTAGCCAATCATTTATTGATGGGGGAAATATATATTCCTGATTTCTATCTGTAAAAATAAATTTTTGACTCATGATGAAATCCTTATCTCCTATGACATTAAATATTGTAGATATAAACGCTCAGGAATTAATATTATGCAAGTCTTTTTCAAAAAAAATTATCCTTAAGTCCGACAGACTGCTAGAAACAATGTTATGTCTGATTTGAGTCCATACCCGCATACATGTCTCCATTCGCTATTCGCGAATAGCGAATAAAATGCTTGCATTTCTAATCCCAATGAATACCATGTGATCATGAAACCTCAGGATATTGTCATAATGCTAAAACTGCTCTGTCTTGGAGATACCAAGTGGAGCATTGCTAAAATAGCAGATTCAGTAAAAATGAGCGCATCTGAAACCCATGCGGCAATAAAGCGATGTTCAAAGTCCGGATTGTATAGTAGTATCAATGAAAAGCCGAACAGGGTAAATCTGGAAGAGTTTATACTTCACGGCCTGAAATATGTTTTCCCAGGGGAGAAAGGAGAACCTGACCGTGGGCTACCTACCGCTCATAGCACAGAGCCTATTGCGAGCATGCTAGCCAACAAGGTCAATGACTTGGAAACGCTTGTATGGCCCTACGCATTTGGCAATGTACGTGGTGTTAGCGTCATACCCCTCTATAAGACCGTACCAGATGCGGTAATGAATGACAAGAAGCTTTATGAATTCCTCGCACTTATTGATGTTCTAAGGGTAGGTAGGATACGAGAGATAAACATTGCAAGGGATGAATTGATCAAGCGGTTAAGGGAGAAGTAGGGCGATGCTCATGAACCTTGCTCCCGATGAAATGATTGATATTATTGCACGCGGCTTCGGCGACATGCTCGACAGGTTTGTATTCATTGGAGGAGCAACCGCTTATCTTTACTATCAAACGACTTCAACCGCAAACGTACGCCCTACCAACGATGTTGACTGTGTGATTCAGGTAACAAGCCGAAGCGAGTATTATGCTATTGAGAAGCAGCTTGAGAAAAGAGGATTCAAGTACCCGGTATCTGATGATAATCCCCCTACCTGTAGGAAGATATATGAGGGGATACGGGTTGATATCATGCCAACTGATGATAAGATACTTGGCTATAGTAATAGGTGGTTTGAAGAAGGTATTCAGCATTCGCAAACAGCAGTGCTCCCTTCGGGTATTAAAATATCGCTCTTTACCCTGCCCTACTTTATAGCAGCCAAAATTGAAGCCTACCACGGGAGAGGAGAAACAGATTTCAGATACAGTCATGATATTGAAGACATCGCACTTATCCTTGACAGCCAGAGGGACTTTGCCTTATTATATAATGCGCCAGATTCGGTGAAATCGTATTTACAGGAAGAATTCAGCCAGCTGCTCCAAAATGAGGCATTTCAAGATACGATATATTCATTTCTGGGTGGAACTGCGACAAGCAAGAGCCGTTCCTCGAAGATATTGGGATTCATGAAAGAATTCATTGCGAATGAAGACCGAAACATTGGATAGATGTTTCAAAAGGGGAGTATTATGAACAAGCCAGTCATAGACAGACAATCATCATGTGACAATAGGTATGCTACTTCGGTCCTTTCAAACATCCTGGGAATAGAGGGGCATATTTTCCCCCTACTATCCCCACAGGGTCAGATAGTAAATCCCAGTATTCAGCCCGATTTCCCCAAATTAATACCGAATATTATAGCCAGCTTACCAAGTATCTGTTAGGTAAGGCCTACCCCAAATATTGCCCGTCCTGTAATCTGGAGCTATCGGTATCAGTGAACAAGCGTGAGAATTCAGTCAGGTGCCCGAAATGCCACTACCAGGGTTCGAGGACCAGTTATACGCCCCTACACCACCTTAAGCTGCCTTTATGGGTATTCGGGTACGTATTAGCGGAGTCTTTGTTTATGTACCCCGCGGTACTTTCTGGTGAGGGCATACGTAGGCGCCTTGGTATAAGCAAGAATTCAGCTACCCTGTTAAAGCGTAGGCTTCAGCTGTTCCTTAGTGACCTTATACCGTCAGTTAAGGAATTAATGGCCCGGGATATTAAGGATACCTGGAAGTATAAAATGCTGCCCGCTAACCGGGACCTTACCTCCCTGGTAAAGGGGAAGCCGGTGCTCCAAATGGACACCGTGGCGCTGTTTAGCGCTACTCAGCGTTCGAATGGGGGCCGCAAAAGGCACAAGCATACAGGTCAGACTGCTTCTATTTATTTGTCAGACCAGGTGGCCAAGGAGAAGGGCAAGTACCAGATAGGTACGCTGTGTCATACCATAGGGATTAAGCAGGGAGCTGTTATATTAGACAGCATACCGGACCAAAAGTTCCGTTCAGTGAAGCCTCTGTAAGAGTTCATACCGAAAGGAGCCCCTACTTTTACTGATGACGGGTATCCCTGGCTTAAGCGGTATAACTTGAATCACCGGGCTATCAATCATTCAGCCCGGGCCAAGGACAAAAAGAGGAATGTTTGGGCCAGGGATCGTTGGTCAAAGGCCGGGGTAAATAACCAAGTTGCAGAAGGGTTCCAACGGATCGTGAAGCATGCTTTTATTTCCGGCTATAGTTATTTCCGGCCAGAGTATTCCAAGATGTATCTGAATGAGTATAGTTCGGTTAAGGGTATACTGGTATATGGGATAGATAGATTAGTGCCTAAGGCCGGTTTGTGGGGAATGCAGGGAAGAGATGTGGGCATATTTTCTCCCCACCTTCCCCACAAACCGAATCAGCCAAATCCCAGTATTCTGCCCGATTTCCTTAATAGCAAATCGAGGATGCGATTACCTGTTGCTCTGCGTGAAATTCTGGACAAGAATACCGTTCACAACTGGTGGTTCGACAAGCTGAATTGACTTCATTTCTTTCCGCCCTAAGCCTGGGCATTCCGCAAGGCAGCTATGAGTACATCAAGGGATGGGCTCATGGGGATGATATTGAAGATGAGATTGTCGAAGTTTCCATTAAAACAGCTGACCGGATGATTCGGATCATTGAATCAGCATAGTGTTATATGTTTTCTTGCAGACAAGGTAGGCAATTTGTCTGCCTTATTTATATTTGTTCAAATGTTTACATTGGAAGTTCATTAAAACTGCTTGACTTTCATTTAAAGATGTATAGTTTTAGCAATAGAATTTGATACAAATTATTCAGATATCAGATGTATATCGTTTCTATTACTCTATTGGCAGACAGGAGCAGTCTATTATGAAGACACTTAAAATGGTAGATATTGACATAAACATAAAGAAAGCCTTACAGATGGCTGATAAACAAATAAGAGAAAAGTATAAAGTTGACTCTATTATTTTATTCGGTTCCGTTGCCAGGGGCGAGGATGATTCAGAATCTGATGCCGATTTATTGATTCTTACTGAAAACAAACTTACCCGTGATGAACGCCATGGAATTACTGAAATTGTATATTATATAAACCTTAATATGGGGACAAATATCAGTACCGTTGTAGCTGATATTAAATCCTGGAACACTGGAATGTATTCAGTATTGCCTATTCATAACGAAATAGATAAGGATGGCATTATGATAAATGGATAAAGATAAAAGAGATCTTGTCCTCTACTGGTGGAATAAATCCCAGGAATGTATTGATGTTGCCGATAGAGAAATAAATGCCCATTCTTATGGGATAGTAATTAATCGGTTATACTATGCCCTATTTTATGCAGTAACAGCGGCTCTCTTTGAAAGAGGGCTTAGTTACAAAAAGCACTCAGGCGTAAAATCTGCCTTTCATAAGGAATTAGTCAACAAAGGGCTCATAGATCCACAAGTTGCTATGGTTTATGACCAACTCTTTGAAGACAGGCTTGAAAGTGATTATATAGCATTTTCTGAATTTGAAAATGAATATGTCGAAAGACTTTATGCTCAATGTATACTGCTTCTTAATGCTTTGAAAAAGATCATACAAAGCATTCCATAAAACATGAAAATATTATTATCCATTTTCACAAATAGCACATCCGTGATGGGATAATTCAAAAATGTCAGTTAAAGTAAATGAACAGACGATTCGGTTCTGGCGGGATGAAGCCACCAAATGTATTGCCTCAGCACAATTCGAGATCAGTTCATACTCGAACTTCTATGCCATAAACAGTTTATATTATACCCTGTTCTAAGGGGCTTCAGCCGCCCTTTTGGAAAATGGAAACCAGACGTTTACCACAGATGTAATCACATTATACTTTCCATAACAGATTCCTATGACAAGTCCTTAAAGAACTGGGTCAATGCTTTTAAAAGATATATTTCCTCTGGAACTAATTATATTTAAAATTCAATGATGTTATGGACCAAAGGTTTTACTGAAATGCCCATCGGTAATGACAAGGACTTTACGGAAGCCAGGGACAGGGTAATGAGAATACCCCTGTACCCTCGATCCATTTCCCCAAGCTCAATACCGATTTCTACACCGGACTAACTAACAAATTTTAAGCCGTGCAAATCCTAAATATTGCCAGCTCTGTAATCTGGAGCTATTTGCAGATAATATTCTATGCGGAAATCGTTTTAGTCGATCACCAGCTTTCGTCCCAACTCCTCAGCTGCCTTAAGCAATTCCTCATTTAGTTTAATGTCACCAGGATTCAGGGCGCTCCCGTAAACAATACCGGCAATTTTCGCTCCAACATATTTGAAAGAGTCCTGGAAACTGCGTATGGCGTTGACGGCTCCGGACGCGAAAGGGTCCATATCGCCGTAGGAGATGGCTATGGCGATCTTTTTCCTGAAGGGGCTTTCTCCGTACTTCGCCAGGGCGAAGCAGCGATCCATCCATAGCTTGGTCTGGGTTGACATATTGAACCAGTGAACGGGCGTGGCTATGACCCATGCATCTGCGGCAACGAGTTTAGGATAAACGCCCTGCATATCATCGTTGATGCTGCATTGCTTCGATTCGGGCTTCTGGCAGCTCCAGCAGGCACTGCAGGGCTTTATGTCCATTCCCTGTATAAACAGGGATTCAATATCTGCTCCGGCAGATTCAGCCCCCTTCCCGATTTGCTCTGCCAAAGCGGCACTGTTCCCGTTTTTTCTCGGACTGCCGAGCAGTATCAATACTTTTTTACTAAGCATATCTGTACTCATATTATACTCCTGAATTTTAAGTCTGCGTGTATAAATTGTCAGTTTTATTATTATAATGAAACTTCATATTGATGATTGCCCCTGCCATGGGTGAAAGAATATTACCCTCGATGGTTACAAGATCTTTTCGACCGTAAACTTTCAGGTGGGCAATGGTGTAACCGGTTTCCTCACTGGTGTAGGTGATGCGTTCTATTTGGCCCTGAAGATCTTCAAGCATAGGTTTATCCTGATTTTGAAATAAACCTTGTATGATGGCTGGCAGGAGTCAAGTGATAATATGTCGAGGAGTATGGGAAATCGAAAGTTTGGGATTTTAGGCCATTTGGCACTTCAAAGGTTGGAATAACCTACGGTCCGGAAACACAACGAACATAGCCGCTACTCGCCTTACTGATGCTGCTGGTCACGAAGGGGTTGTAAAAGTACACGTAGCCGGAGTCAAAGTTAACGTACCATGCGCTGGTACTACTACTAACGCTGGTACTGGAAGACCAGTAGTTCGAACCCCATAACGGGGCATTGGACGGGATCGTATTAGGGAAATATACTCCGTTTATAGCAGGATTAGATTTACTATAATCTACAATACTTGAGAGTACCGAGTTTAGTTAGTACTTTTAACTCTTGTTTTTGTCAATTTGTATTTTAAGAATCGATAATTCGATGCTCAAGTCGATCCATTGCTCTACCAATC